>JAYTGQ010000758.1:0-24994 GCA_043733345.1 Schlesneria sp. | reverse complement strand
ACAGCGTTTCGTAGCACGGACGCCTCGTCCGTGCGCCAATGTCATGGGCGATTTGAGACGCACGGACGAGGCGTCCGTGCTACGGGGACTTTTGTCGGTCACGTCAGCATTCGCTTGTCATCACGATTCGACTGGCTTCCGCCCGACGAACTGATAGTACGGCGCGCGGACGAACGGCATGTACGGCACCTTGCCGCGCTGCTGCTGGAGCGAGACGGTCTCGAAGCGGCTTTGCAGGTACGGGATGTGGTCGCCGTTCAGGAAGACGTTGTCGTTGGCGAACCACGTCGGCCACATCGTGCGCGTGGACCAGCGGTGCTTCGCCAGCCCTTCAGCCGGCCACTTCCTCGCCACGAAGAAATCGACGACGCCAATCAGCCCACCCGGCTTGAGCATTCGCAGCGCCTGGTCCATCGCGAGGAACCAATCGGGGATCATCGTCAGTGAGTACGAGAACGTGACGATGTCGGCCTGTCCCTCTTCGGGCAGGAACTTCGTGGCATCGGCATGAACGGGTGTGATGTTCGTCCAACCCCGAGCCGCGACGCGCTGTTCGGCCACCTTGAGCAACGACGAACTGAGATCGACCAAGTACGCGTGCGAAAAGTCTTTCAACCGCTCGCCCCAGTTCTCGGCGTTCTCGCCGGTGCCTGCGCCCAGATCGACCCAGACACCTCCCGGCACAGTCGGCAGCGAGGCAAACAACTCCTCGCGCCCGTGTAGCAACCGCTTGCGAAAGGCGTCGTAGCCGGTCGCCTGTCCCGCATAAAAATTCTCCAGCCGCTCTTCATGCGTCTTCCCCCGGCCGCCTGTTACAGCCATGTGCCAGAGAATCTTCAGGTCATTGAACACGCTACCTTGGGGAGGAGCGGGCTTAGTGGAGGGATCGGCAGTTGTCACGAATCGGCGTTCCTAATCAACAGGACGAACGTGCGTCGCAGGTTGCGAAGTGAGTCTCACATCGCTTGCGGCCACAATCAAAAGAATCACGACTTCAGTTTTAAGCCGGTCGAACTGGCGAGGCGCTGCGCCAACAATTTGAAATCAGAATAGCACGCTTCAACGGCGGCGATGTGCGCTCCAATGGCTCCGTCTGCGGGCTTGAGTCGAAAGATTGGCTTGCGAGCTTCCATCGATAGCGGCATCAAGCTGCGATAATGCTTCAATTGAGCGAGGCAGTTGTTGTCGTTGTCCAACGTCAAGTTCTCTTGGGCCGATCCGTCCATGGATCGAGCGTACTCGTTGGGGATGCGTTCTGCCCATCGAAGACAGGCATTAACGGGACGACTCTGGCGTACTGCATGTTGGAGGACGATGTAACCGGCCGGCTGCATCGCCCCCTTCGGCAGCTCAGGGAGCGATTCCGGAGCTTCGCCCAAACGCTTGGCCCAGCCCGTTCGCCATTTCTTCAACGTGGGGCCAAGATTCCTCAACCCTTGAACAGAGAACAGGTCAGGGATCAGCGGAACGGCGATGAAGTCGGCCGCCAAGATCGCGCTGCGATTCAGTGCGCCAAGATTGGGGCCAACATCCATCAGAACCAACTCCGCCTTCCACGCTTCCGCCGCGAGAGCGATCGCCCGATGGAACACGCTCATCGCGCGAAACGCCTTCGGTTTGCCATCGAGACAATCCGACCACGGCGCACTCAATTCATCCTCCATTCGGGCCAGTCGCAGATCGCCCGGAACCAACGCGAGGTTGAGTCCGACGTTTTCGAGATGTGGCGTCAGGACTTCACCGATTCCTTCTTCGAGCAAGGGTGACACTGCCGTGGCAATCGTGCGTCCTGTCGCCGGGCCATTCCACAGTTCGCTCAATTGATCTTCGGACAAGAACATGGACGTGAGATTGGACTGCGGATCGAGATCGATCGCGACCGTTCGCACACCGAGTTCCGAGTACATCCACGCGAGGTGGTACAGCAGCGTCGTCTTCCCAACGCCACCCTGATTGTTGAAGAAAGCAATGGTTTTCATGGTCGTGCCGGGATCGTCACTCCAAAATAGGTGTCGCCAAATTCAAACGTTGCGGGGGCATTCCCGTTCTTGCGGAGTGCTTCCTGCGAGCGTTGAACTCCCCGACCAAATCGATTGACGAAGCCGAGTACACGCAGTGCCTCGGCCACCACGGGGTTTCGATAGCTGGTCTGGCGGGGAAAGTTGTTGCGAGTCGCCTCACCGTACAGCGGGCCGGGGTTGCTGATCTCGATCCGGTCCTCGAAGCGATAGAAGCGGATTGGTGATGATCCTTCGTAGGAGCGATGTGCGACGGCGTTCATCAGCAACTCACGAATCGCAACGGCCGGGTAATCGTAAACCGTCTCTTCACGGAGTGACGAAATTTCGCTCAGTCGTTCTGTGACGAGTCCCTTCGTAAACGACTCCAACTCCCGAAGCAGGGTGAGCAGGTCGCCGGAAAACTGACGCTGCGAAACGGGGTTGTCGTCCATTTCCTTGCCGGGGAAATGCACGAACTGAACATAGGCGGCGGGCAACCATTCCAACGGGTCTTTGGCAAACAACAAAATCGCGGCATGAGTCGGACAGCCCTTGTTCAAATCGAACAACCGCAGCGAAGCCATTTGTTGTTCGACAGCGCGGTGATTCTCATCGAGTACGTCGCGAGCGATCGCCTGAACCCGATAGGTATTCAAGAACAAGTCGATGGCCAAATCGTTGAGGCTACTGCCGAGACAGGGCTGGGTGTCAAACGGCTTGATCGCAGCGACCCTGCGTTCCGTCAGCAACCTTTCTTGTGTTTCATTCGCCACGCCTTTGCGCGGACCAGTCCGAATGCAAGTGTGCCCCTTGTAACGCACGGGCGGGAATGGCGATGGCTGGACCTCAACCACGGCCACCTCGCCCTCTCCGGACGACAACGTAATCTTGTAGGTTGCCAATGCCGGTGGAGGCAGAATCGTACCGTCCGATTGACACCCATCCAGATTTCGCAGAAGGACATCCGTAACACTTAATCCGCTGGGCTTGCCGGTCTTGTCCTGCACGCCAACCAACAGATACCCCGCCAGCCCGCTACCGGGCATGTCATTCGCAAACGAGCAAATCGCTTCCCGGAACTTGTCGGTGTCCGTAATCGAGATCGTTCGCTCAACGCGAAACGACTCCAAGTCGGCCATCAACTCAAGCAGTTCCGGTTCAGTCAGCATTTTTCGACTCAAAGAAAAGCGGTGCAACACACACGGAGTCTATCGACTGAATCGATCAGGTTCACTCATCGAGTGTCTGTGTAATCCGATGACAAGACGACACCGCTACACGGCCGACCAACCCGCGTCCCGTCGGCGGAGCGACGGGACTACGGTAGGCGAGGCGGTCGTCTGATTACCCAAGGCTCATTGTCACGGTCTTGAGTTCCGTGTAGTTGGACAGGGCGGCTTCGCCGAGTTCGCGGCCCATGCCGCTCATTTTGAAACCGCCGAACGGGGCGGCGGCGTCGAACACGTCGTAGCAGTTCACCCAGATCGTTCCCGCGCGGATGCTGGCGGCGACGCGGTGAGCCTTCTGCACGTCGCGCGTCCAGACGGCGGCGGCCAGGCCGTAGTGCGTGTTGTTCGCGCGGGCGATGATGTCGTCGGTGTTCTGGAACGGCAGGATGCTCATCACCGGGCCGAAGATTTCGTCGCGAGCGATCGACATCTCGTCGTTCACCTCGGTGAAGATCGTCGGCTCGATGAAGTAGCCCTTGTTGCCGACGCGGCTGCCGCCGGTCAGGCACTTCGCGCCCTCGGTCTTGCCCTTGTCGATGTAGCTCATGATCTTGTGGAACTGGTCGGCATCGACCTGCGGTCCCTGAGTCGTGTTCGGATCGAGCGGGTCGCCGAGTTGCCGCGTCTGCGCGCGAGCGACGACCTTCGACACGAACTCGTCGTGAATCGACTGCTCGACGAACACGCGCGATCCCGCGCAGCAGCACTGGCCCTGGTTGAAGAAGAGGCCGAACTCGGCACCGGCCACGGCCGCTTCAAGATCCGCATCGGCGAAGACGATGTTCGGGCTTTTGCCGCCCAACTCGAACGTCAGCCGTTTCAGCGTCTTCGCGGCATCGACCATGATTTTCTGAGCGGTTTCGTAGTGACCGGTGAAGGCGATCTTATCGACACCCGGATGCCGCACGATGGCGGCTCCCGTTTCGCCGTAGCCCGTCACGATGTTGATGACGCCGTCGGGGAAGCCCGCCTCCTGAGCCAACTCGGCCAGACGCAGACAGGTGAGCGGCGTTTGCTCGGCGGGCTTCATCACAATCGTGCAGCCCGACGCGAGGGCCGGTCCCCACTTCCAGGCGGCCATCAGGATCGGGAAGTTCCAAGGAATGATCTGTCCGACGACGCCCACTGGCTCGCGCCGCGTATAACAAAAAAAGTTGCCTCGGATTGGAATCACATCGCCGGTCAACTTGTCCGCCCATCCGGCGTAGTAGCGGAGGCAGTCGATCGCCAACGGCAGGTCGGCGGCCCGCGCATCGCGGATCGGCTTGCCGTTGTCGAGCGACTCGAGCGCGGCGAGCTCTTCGAGATTGGCCTCCATCAAATCGGCGAGCTTGTTCATCAACCGGCCGCGATCGCGGGCATCCATCTTCGACCACGGCCCCGATTCAAACGCGGCCCGCGCCGCTTTCACGGCGGCGTCCACATCGGCCTCGTTCCCCTGCGCAACTTCAGCGATCACCGACTCGTTCACCGGGTTGAGCGTCGGAAACCGCTTCCCCCCGCGCGACTCTTGCCACTGGCCGCCGATGAACATGTTGGTCTGACGAATCTGGGGAGCAGCAACGGTTGCAGTAGCCATGACAAAGTCTCCTGAAGCGAGGCGAAGGGAACCCGAACCCGTGGCCAACAGGCTACCGCGACGAGGCGGTTCGCTCCAGTTGGCAGCACCCGTTTAGCAAGTCTTGTCCCCTCGCCTTGGAGCGCGGAGTGAGTGCGTCTCTCAAAACTAGCCCGACGCGCAAGCGAGGGCTTCGCCAACATCGAAGGTTCAGCCCTCGCTTGCGCGTCGGGCTAGTTCGTTCTGAGAACTTCAACCGCCATACCAGCGCAAAGAGGCTCCGCACTCGGAGAGTGCGGGCTACTTTGCCGCCAGTTCGCTTACCAGCTTCGGCGAGTTCTTCAGCGTCTGGTAGACGACGCAGTAGCGTTCGGTCAGTTCGATCAACTTGGCGAGCTTCTCGGGCGGCGCGTCGGCATTGATGTCGAACTTCATCCGAATCGCTTGGAACCCGATCGGTACCTCGCGGCTGACGCCGAGTGTCCCTCGAAAATCAACGTCTCCCTCGGCGGTGATCGTTGCGCCACGCACCGGGATCTCCATCGCCGTGGCCACCGCTCCGAGCGTCACCCCCGCGCAACCGACCAGCGCATGCAGCAACATCTCGGCCGAACACGCCTGAGTCCCGTCGCCTCCGGCCAACGGGTGCAGCCCCGCATTCTGAGGCGACACGCCAAACTGCAACCGGCACGAGACCGATTCCACATGCAACTCACCCACCGCCCGCAGCGTCACCAGCGCCGAGGCCGGATCATCCTTGTACTTGTTCTTGAACGGAGCCTGCTTCGCACGAAGTTCGGTGGGGGTCATGATGTCACTCCTGATGAGATTGGCGGCTTCACAAGTTTGGTTCGGCACCCAGCGTGCCTGTGAGTTCAACGACGTATTCGGGGCGTTGGACTCTGGTGAGTTGAGTGGCCACGTACTGCTGTCGGCTGCGGATTGTTTCGAGCAACGTGGGGTCGGTGTCTTCTCGGTCTTTGACGTAGGCGGCGAGAGTTGCATCGTGGCGTTGCCAGAGGGCGAGGTCTCGCTGTTGTTTGGTGATGAGGCGTTGGCGGTACCAGTCGCTCGTGAGGAGAGCGTCCTTGGTGAACATCGCTCGCACGGCGGGATCGCGTTCGGTTTTTCCCTCCCAGGTGCCGTGAGCCATGATCGTCAGCAAAGCTCTGAGTGGCGGGCAGGCGTGTTCAATCGAACCGTCTTCAAAGTACTGGCGGGCGACGCGCTGTTGGGCTTCAACGATGTACTTCACTCCGTCCGCGAACGAGTCCACATCCTGAGTCTCCGGTTGCAAGATGCTCTTGTCGAAGACCTTGTCCGGGTTGTCGAAGATGCGACCGAAAAAGCGGCGAGTGAACCGATCGGTGATGCGGTAGCCGAGGCGGCTCGCGGGGATGAGTTCTCCCTTGTGAGTGAAGTCCTGCACCGGTTCGAGCAGCCGTTCTTGAATGAGGTATGCGGGATCACGTTCATCGGGAGACATGCGGCTCCAGACTTCGGGGACCAGCAGGCTGATGTCGTGATCGAAGCGGGAGTTCGGCCCGACATGGCCTGCCGCCGACGAGAACCCGTGCAGCCCGGTCAGGATCATCGAGACCAACGCCGCGTTCAGATCGGCCGTCGTGCAGAGGGCATTGAACGGGCCTTTCGTCAGCGCCCCTTCGCTCCCCGCACCGGTCGTCGAGGGACTTTTTCCCGTCAGCGAGCAGACGTAGTCCATGAACAGTTCGGGGAGTTCTTGATAGTGAATCGGGCTATAGACCGCGAGGCTGCGAATTCCCTTCGCCGTCTCGGGCGGGTTGTTGCGACGACCCGACAGAATCGCGTTGACTGGAAGATGAACGGGCTGATCGGCAGGAACCTTGCGCCACAAGCGCGTTCCCATTTCGGCGACGTAGCGATCCATCGGGTGAACGAGATCGGGGCGGTCTTGCAGGTAACGGGGGTTTTTGGACGGAACGCCTCCCACGCGACGCGGGTTGTCCGAGCAGACGATGTAATGGACATCGCCATTCCGCACCGACCTCAACAGTTTCTTCATCGGCGGCGTGAAGGCATCAAAGTCAACGACCTTGGTCATCATCTCATCGACCTCTTTGCGCGTGAGCGGTTCAAAGTTTGAGATGAAGTTCACATCGCGTCGCGCGAGGTCCGCTTCCGCTTGCTTGTCGAACCCGCGATGAATGGCATCGTCGGGGCGTTGGAAGAGACGGTATTCGCAGTTCTCGGTGAACTTGAAGCTGGATTCCGCTGTAGGGTGGGACAAGCTCGCTTCAAGCGCCGGCCCACCATCGGGGATCGTTGCGACATCGTGGTGGGCCGGCGCGGCGAAGCGCCGCTGGTCCCACCCTACGGGAGGCACTGCCGGAGCGTCCGCCTTCCAGTCGTCATCGGGCTTGCTGGACGAGGCCATGTAGTTCAGACACCGTCCCGGTACGACGACGCTCGCGCTGATGTCGTCTTCCGTTTGGACCTTGGACGCGGCGGCGAAGTCTTGCCTCACCTTGAACGTGCGCCAGCCGTGTTCGCCCGTCAGGCCGACTCGCAGGTACGTCCCGACGATGCGTCGATCATCGAGCTTCAGTTCGTGACCAGGACTGCCGTTCACAAAGTCCACGCTGAAGTGACGCCGCCAGTTGTCAGTCCACTCGGGGTCATAGAAGCGTTTGATCGCGAACACGATCGCATAGACGTGCGGCGGGATCGACTTGAGCCATGCGTTGTAATCGGCCGTGTATTCGTCGGACGGCGTGAGCAGTTTGATGACGCTCCCCAGCGAACGGAGTGGGCTGAGGATTGGGCGGCTGGGATGGACCGCATAGTTCTGTTGAGCCGCCAGTTCCGAAGTCCATCTGTTCGACACTTCCTTCGCGAAGATGGCCGCGACCTGATCGAGATCCTTCTCGATGTCGGCCACAAAGACCGAACCGTACTGCATGTAATCGACCAGCGACTTACTGATCTCGCTCTTGCCGCCGCCGCTGACGGTGCAGGGCTTGTGGCAGTAAACCCCTTCCGCCGCCGTGCCGATCAGCCGCCACGAGGGAGCCGAGGGGTGCTTCTCCATCCTCAACTTGTAGCCCGACGGAGCCATGTAGACGCGATCCGGCAACAGCGGGATGCTCAGCGTCCGGTCGCCGCGTTTCCACGAGATCGTCTGCAAACGGAGATGAGCCAGCGCGTCTTCGGGGATGTAGATCAAGTTCGGGTAGCGACGGTCGATGCCGTAGCCGTCGGACTTCACATGGATCAGGTCGCCGTAGTCTCGCACCACGTCTTCAAAGGTCCGTCCGTTGTAGCGACGGCTGTTGACTTGAAGCTCATCACCCAAGCTCCAGCTTTGGAAGACGAGTGCCCCGCCGGAATGTTCCTCTTCGACGCCCCCCATCAGGTTCGACGCGTAGCTGATCTGCGTCTTGACCTCTTTCTTGCAGTAGCCGAAGTAGTTGTCGGCGATGATCGTGACGATGACCCCTTCCTCGTTGCGGCACGTCACCTTGAAGGCTTCGCCGTCGTTGTAGAGTTCGTCGGGCGACTTCCAACACATCGAGTCCCGCCGCTGCCGTTCGGTGGCCTGATCGTAGTGAGGCAGTCCGAGCTGCTGCTTCGTGACCGACGTGAGGTGCGGCGCGAGGATCACGCAGCCGGTGTGACCGGTCCAGTGTTCGACATCGAGCGCCGCGTCGTTGGCTGGAACGAACGGATCGCCCGCGTTGCCGAAGATCGACTCGACAAAGTCCAAGTTGCTGACGAGCGACCCCGGCGCGAAGAAACGAACTTCCATCGTTTGCCGGTTGCAGTAGCCCGGCACTTCGGGACAGACCAAGGGTCGCAACAGCACCGAGACCCAGTAATGAGCCTGCTCCGTCTGATTGGCCGTGAACGGCAGCTTGAGCAACTCGCGCGGCGGCTGCATCGCGTGCTTGAAGAGTTCGACGTAAACGGCCTTCGGCACCGCTCGCTTATCGGCCGCAATCGGCAAGCCACCCTCAGCCACATGAAACGTCCCGACGGTCGTCCGACGATCCGACCTCGGGTTGTGAAGGACGCCGTTCCGCAAACGGTAGGAGTGGAGCAGTTCACTCTCAAACTCATCGCCATCCGCAGGCAGAGACAACTCGCGAGCCAACCCATGCCGGTCGAGAGCTAACGCTCGGCCGGGGACACGGAGGGGTTGAGAGTTGAGAGTCGAGCGTTGAGAGCCAGACGAAGAGGTCGGCACATCGGCCTTGTAGGATGGGCACTCCTGCCCGTCCGGCTTCGCCTTTGGCTTTGTCCCCTCGCCCCCGTCTTCGGGGGAGAGGGCTAGGGTGAGGGGGGCTTTCTCGCTCGATGAAGGGTCGCCAGACAAAGCCGGACGGGCAGGAGTGCCCATCCTACAAGAGTCGTCTTGCTGAGCCGCCAACACATCCGCGAAGTGCCGGTTGAGAAACGCCTCAATCCGCGCATCAACCGGACACCGGTGGTTGTACAGCAGCCGAGTCTTCTCGCGGAAATTGGTCATCAGCCCCGAAGCAAGTTGGACCAGCTCGGTCCCTCCCGCCGCGTGAGCCACCGGCAACCCATTGGCCGCCAGCTTGAGGTTGATGTACCCCAACAGCTCCTTCCGCTCCCGCGCTCGTCGAGTGACCGCCTCCCGCGATTCCGTATCCCCGTCCACCTCAAACCCAAGGGAGAGTTTCATGTCTGTCACGATCAATTCGTCTTTCGATAGAGAGAGTCATCGACGAGAGCGGGAGCGCGCGTCTCGCGATCATTTTCGGATGTCCGCGATACAGAAACTGCCGTAAGTGTGGACGCGGTCTTTGGCGTGGAGTTCTTCGGCGAGCGGCTGGTTGTAGTGCAGGATGTCGGCCAGCTTTTTCTTGTGGCCGTTCACCGAGACCTCGATCGGGTTGATGAATGTCCCATCGAGACCCGCGCTGCGCCAGAGGACGCGGGCGTTGGGAGCGGCCTTGTCTACCGTGGCCTGCCATTCGGCGGTCAGGATTTTTTTGGCGGGGTCTTTCGACAGCCAGTCCATGTGGTCGAGCAACACGTAGCGCGTGATCGGTTCGGGGGACGAGCGGACGAAGCCCTCGACTGTGTTCGTGTGTGACGTGACGTGATCGGCGACCCCATTCTTCAGCCGCTCGAAGTTGTCGGGCTTGAGGTACTCGGGACACGCTTCGGGCGAGTACTGGCCGGTCATGTAGACGCGCCAAGCATAGT
The DNA here is from genome assembly GCA_043733345.1 of Schlesneria sp. Lineage (GTDB taxonomy): Bacteria > Planctomycetota > Planctomycetia > Planctomycetales > Planctomycetaceae > Schlesneria. The sequence goes on along the minus strand of JAYTGQ010000758.1, from coordinate 14,993 downwards.
TGTCCTTGAGCGGAATCTTGGTGAAGACCGCTTCGACGCGATCGACCACGAATTGCAAGATGCCGCCGGGATAGCCTTCGTCGATCTGCTTTCTTTGGGCGCGAGGCACTCCGAGCAGCGAGAGCGTCACGTCGCGTTTCATGGCGAACTTGATCATCGGTCGCCACAGCTTCTTCGCGAGATCGTACTGCTCGAACAGACTCTTCTGCTGTTCAACACTATCGGCCGCCAACAGCGCGTTCACGGCGTCGCGCATCTTCGCCACGCGGTTGATGTAGTAATTGACGAACCACGCAAACGTGCCGCTTGTCGTCCGGAAGTAGAACGATTTGCGACGCCCCTCGCGAAACAGCCTGTGTCCCTTGTGGTCCCAGAACGCGCGCGAGTCGCTGCCGAGGTGTGGACGCAGGGCCTGCGGGTAAACGTCCTTCCACTCGGGCAGGCAGCCCTGACCGAACAGCTTCCAGAACGTGGCGTAGTCGAGATGCTTCGCTCCGACCAGCTTGAGGTCCAACAAAGCATTCTGCTTCGGGTTCATATCAACCGCATGGACGTGACCGGCTCCCGCGAGCGCGTAATCAATCGCGTTGCAGCCCGCCGACGTGATGACGACCACGCGGTCTTGCGGCGTCAGTTCCAAGGCGACTCGATCCAGACGCGGGTCTTCCCAGCACTGGTTGTAAACGATGTTTCCACCGTGAACGAGATTGAACCAAGTCTTACTCAGTCGTTCGAGAACCATAGTGCGAGGTGTCCACGGCGGGAGAGGCGGAGCAGGTTGGGTGAGACCAAATCGGGCCGCATGTTCCCCTAATAGGAGGCGTTTCTCAACCGACCGCCGCGAACAGGTTTGATTGTGCCGATTGGTGAGAGTCTGCGGGTTTCTTGCTTCTCCCGCCTTTCATTCGCGCTCCTCTCAATTCGCGCGGAAACATTTCCGCGCGAATTGAGGGGAGCGCGCATCAGAGGCACGAGCAGCGAACGGGGCGAGCTGCGATTCGGCTCGAAGTGGCGGCGAAAGACTCATGTCATCTGGGCGCTTGTGCCGGGCGAGCCGATTCGCGCGGTCGTGGGAGGTCGTCGCGACGTGTCGAATGTGCGGCGACGAAAGTGGGTTGAGGCCTCTTTGGAGCAAGGCCGCTTGGAATTCGGAAGAGGAGGGCTGTGGTCAGGCCGATTCACTCTCGCAGAGGCTCCGCGCTCGCATGGGATCAGCGCGACCCGCAGAAAATGCTGTTCCTCAAGCCAGACATGGTTCGTTTAGGAATTGGCCCGAAATAACTTCCTCGTTTAACCGCAAGCCAGAGGCGAGCGCGGAGGCACCACACTTTGCATCGCCTCCGCGCTCGCCTCTGGCTTGCGGTTAAACGATCACGCGCAAATCGGGAAGTTGTTTTGAACCAAATCCTTAGAATGCGATCACGCATTGGCTCGCCGAACATGCCGCACCCCGCATCTCGACAGATCGAGACACCGCTGACGTTGCCGACGAACGACAACGGATCGAGCGTTCGTGTCCGCAGCGTGGCATACCTGTTGGTGGCTTTTTCGCTGGCCGCAGGATTCCAGTCGAATGAGGCTTTGGCAGTGGAGCGACTGGACCGGGAACGAGCCGAGCGCAGCGATCCCCCGCCGTCCCGCATCGTCCCGCGCCGAGCCAACTCCAAAACCAAGCTGCCGTCGAATCCCGTCCCCTCGCGGTCGGACTTGATGGAGGAGAACGAGGACTCGTCGGGGTACTCGACGTTGCGACAGACTGCGGCCGAAGAGGAGTCGGCGGGCGCGCCGCCTCTCAGCGACCAACCCTCGTCTGCGGATGCTTCGGATGGCGCACCGAAACCACCGCCCCGCGCACCGAAAGCGTTGTTCAACGTCGATCTCGACAAGCTGGGCGACATCCCCGTCAGACCGTCGGCTCCGATGCGGAACAAGGACGTGCCGTCGAGCTATGTCTCGACCGAGGACTCGTCCAACCGCAACGCGGCGACGACCGGCGAGTTGCTGGAGAAGTCGGGGAGCGTGAACGTCCGCCGGACCTCGGCCATCAACATGGATGCCTTGGTGCGCGGCTACAACTCGCAGCAAACCGTCGCCGTCGCGAATGGGATGAACCAGTTGAAGACGCGCGTCGATATCGACTCGCTGTTCAGTCAGGTCGATCCGGGGATCGTGCAAGACATCACGGTGATCGACGGCCCGTACTCGGCGCTGTACGGGCCGGGCTTCGCGTTTCTGGTGGCCGATCTGCATCAAGGGCAACGCTATGACGACGGCTTTCAGGGACATGCCTCGGCCACGATGAGCTACGGCACGAACGGCGGGGCACTCTACACGCGCGGCAATGCGTGGGGCGGCGGCTCGGACTACAGCGCGTACGTCAGCTATGGCCTGCGAGCGGGCAACGACTACCGCACGGGAGGCAGCAACAGTGCGCGCATTCCATCGAGCTACAACAAGCAGGACTCGTTCGTCGCCCTCAGCCGCGATCTGCGCGGCGATGCGCGGATCGATGTCGATTATCTGCGCACCGAAATCAACAACCTCGAACTCCCCGGCGTCGTGTACGACATCAACAACTCGGTGAACAACCAGTTCAACGTCAAGTACGTGGTGCAGGAGGATCGAGCGGGACCGGAGCAGTTCGCGGTGCAAGGCTGGTTCCACGAGACGGGTTATCAAGGCGACGCGTCCCGTCGCGCAAAGCAGACCTCGTTCTATCACGACTTCATCACGGTGACGGAACCGACCGACTTGCCGGTCAACACGGTCAGTGCCGGTCGCTCGGCGTCGATGGGAACGCGGACTCACGCCACATTTGGCGATGCCGATCAGCCTCAATGGACGATTGGAGCCGACTGGCGACGCTCGACCACGAAGTACTCCGAGAGCAATTTTCGGGGAGACGGCCTGTTGATGTACGGCGGCAATTTGTTCGGTATTCCCGGTTCGAGCCAAAACGATATCGGCCTCTTCTCGAACGTGATGATCCCCGTCAGCGATGGCACCACGGTGACGGTGGGCGGTCGGTTCGATTACGTCTGGAACCAAGTCGATGCGAATGATCCGGTCATCACCTCGATCATCGACCCCGCGCGGCTGTATTACATTCCCGGCACCAAGTCGAACAAGAACGGCTTGGGGATGGGCTACATCACTCAGCGCTCCGAGGTGACGGAGCACTGGACGGTCAATTCCGGAGCCGCCTTCGCGATGCGCAACGCGACTCCCTCCGAGCTGTACAGCGACCAGCCGTACGTCCCGCTGATTCGCTTCGGTAACAGCTTCGTCGATGGCAACTCGGACCTCGCCCCCGAGCAAAACTTTCAACTCGATCTCGGCGCGAACTACACGAACGGTCCGTCGTCGTTCGGCGTGCGTGGCTATCACTCGCTGATTCACAATTACATTCTTCCGGTCGCGACTTCGACCGTCGGGCCGGGACCGGGAACAGACACCCACGTTTTGGGTCGCGACTTTTCGAGCTTTCCCGCTCGCGGCGACATCGACCTCGGAACGCCCAACGCCGACAACACGTCGGCTGGTTACACCTACGGCAACATCGACTGGGCGACGCTGTGGGGTCTCGACTGTTTCACCGAGTACCGCGTTCAGCCGTGGTTGTCCCTCGGAGCATCGACCTCATACGTGCAGGGGACCAACCATTCACCCGAGATCTTCATCCTCGACACGCCTTCCAAGGGCCACTTCGAAAAACTTGGCGGAAGCGATCCGCTGCCGAACATCTATCCGCTCAGCAGCACTCTGCGAGCGCGCGTCTTCGAGCCAGCGGCAGACAAATGGAGCTGCGAATTCGTGACCCGCATCGTCGGCGAGCAGTCGCGCGTCGCCCGCACGTTGGCTGAACTCCCCACCGACAGCTTCGCCGTCTGCTCACTCCGCAGCTATTACCGCCCGCGCGAATGGTGGCGAGTCACGGCCGCCGTCGAAAACATGTTCAATCAGAGTTACACGCAACACGGCTCGCTGGTGATCGTGGGACCAAACGGTCTCCCCACGTTCGTCCGCGAACCGGGGATCGGCTTCTTTTTAGGGAGTGAGTTCACGTACTAGTTATGGAAGCAGCGACCCCACCGGGGAAAGCCCGGTGGGGTGTGCTCGTTAAGCGCCCGACTTCAAGTCCACGCTCTCGAAACGCTCGCCCTCGCTGACGCTGCGGGTTGGTGTTCGCAATGACCTCCTTTTGAACGGCCACGACCGGTGAACAGGCGAGACTTCCACATCGCGACCGTCAGTTCGATCGTCCTCGCGGCGACCGGGCGTTCGTTCGCAGAGGACGAGGAAGACGAATACGCCGTGAAGGTTGGCTACCTCTACAACTTCTGCAACTACGTGCGGTGGCCGCAGCAAGTCGCGCCGAACGCCTTCACGGTGGGAGTCCTTGGCCCGGTCCTCAAGCTTCCAGAAGTGCTGGCCACGCTGCGCGAACTGAACGGCCAACCGGTCGCCAATCGGAAGATCGTGCTGCGCGAGTTCGCTGCGATCGAGAAGTACCAACCGTGCGACATGGTCTTCGTGACCGGCACTGAAGCGAGTGAACCCGACCTGCTGTCGAGCCTCGTCAAACGGACCGCCAAGCAGCCGGTCCTCATCGTGAGCGAAGCTCCCGAGGGGCTGAAACGCGGCGCGACGATCAACTTCGTCCGCGTCGGCAAGACGGTGAAGCTCGAGATCAAACAGGCCGCCGCCAAAGCCTCCAGCCTCGTCATCAATGCCAAGCTACTCCGGCTGGCGATCAACGCTGACGGCGAGTAAGGCGGTGGGAGTTCAGGCTTCAGCCTCTCTTAGGGGCTGTGCAGAATCAATCTCCGAGAGTCTGCGGATCACGATCCTGCCCCTTGTGGAAGCCGGGGTCAGGTGGTTCTGCCAGAGAGCTCAGATCGCTCTCCGAAAGCGCTCTGAGCGAATTGTTCTTAGCCCGGAGGGCAGCAGATCGTAGCCCACGGCGTGAGCCGTGGGGAACGGCCCAGATACACCGCTCAGCCCTGGAGGGGCGGCACATCGGAGGTGCGTTTCACGCGGCACCCGCCCTTGCCCCAAAGCCCGAAAGTGCCGCCCCTTCAGGGCTGATGACGTTTGATCGGGCCTCACCCACGGCTCACGCCGTGGGCTACGATCTGCCGCCCTCCGGGCTAAAAACAAAAAACGTGGGTCGCGCTCGAGTGTTGAACGTGAGGTCAGCCAAGCAAGAAGACCGATACCAGCAACCTCCCCGAAACACCGGATGAGCCTTCCCAAGAACCAGGGGGCTGACGCCGCCCCGCTCGGAAATGTCTCACGTCTGGAGACTTGATCTCGTTGTCACCGGCACAGTCCGCAAAACCCGCAAGCGTACTCTGTCGAGCGAGTCTTGCTGAGCATCGTTTCCAAAAAGCGGCGTTTCGTTTCCGCATCCTGACCTAAAGAAAAAGTGGTGTTGTCAGGAGTCAGACTTTCGCTTGAGTCCGTCGGTCGATGTTCGATCATCCGACTCCAACGAGGTCGCTGTCAGCGGGAGTGGGCGCGTGAAGTCATTTCGAGATCTTTCGATCAGCCGCAAGTTGGTCATGTTGGCTGTCGTCACCAGCCTCTTGGCATTGTTGGGAATGGTCATCGTGTTCACCGTGATCGACCATCGCACGACCAAGGCCGGCATGGTCGAAAACTACTCAATCACAGCAGATGTCCTCGGACAGAACTGCCTTGCGTCGCTGGAGTTCTCGGACGCCGAAGACGCCAAGTCAGTGCTGTCGTCACTTCATTTTGACACGCAAGTCTCGCTCGCCTGTCTGTATGACGCGAAGCACGCCATGTTCGCTTCGTTTCTCCGCGACGGTCAAGAGGCACCGATGCTCGACCAAGTCCGGCACCTCAACGGAACGTTTGGCAGCGACGGCTACTTGCATCTCCTGCGACATGTTCAGCGCGATCACAAGCCTGTCGGAACGCTCTACCTGCGAGTCGATTTTCAAAAGCTCTGGATGCGACTGCATGACCAATTGAGGCTGGCCACGATTGTGTTGTGTGCCAGTGTGCTGCTCTCAGTCGGACTGGCCGCGTGGCTGCAACGTGCGATCTCACAACCGATCCTGCAATTGGTCGAGACAGCTCACCGCGTCGTCCAATGCGGCGACTATTCACTGCGGGCCAAGAAGGTCTCGAACGATGAACTCGGCGAACTGGTCAGTGAGTTCAACACCATGCTCACGGCCATTGAAGGTCGCGATAGTGAACTGACTCAGCACCGCGAGAACCTCACCGAACTCGTGCGCGAGCGGACTGCGGAACTCGAGCGGAAGACCAAGGAAGCTCTCGCCGCCTCGGTCGCCAAGAGTGACTTCCTCGCCAACATGAGTCACGAAATCCGCACGCCGCTCAACGCCATCATGGGCTACGCCGACTTGCTTCGTCGCGGTTGGAGTGACTCGGAAGAGGAACGCGATGAGATGCTGGGCACCGTTGTGTCGAGCGGTCGCCATCTGATGACCGTCATCAACGACATCCTCGACTTGTCCAAGATCGAAGCGGGGCATATCGAACTCGAACTTCAGCCCGATTCACCGCATCGCGTCCTCTCGGAAGTCGTCTCGTTGATGCGCGTGCCGTTCCGTGAGAAGAACCTCAGCCTCGACTACAACTGGGAGGGCCAAGTCCCCGAGACGATCGAAACCGACGGCGCGCGGCTGCGGCAGATCCTCATCAACCTGCTCGGCAACGCCAAGAAGTTCACACCGGCGGGCGGTGTGCGAATGATCGCGCGGGTCGAACGGAAAACGCTTCCCGCGAAGCTGGTCATCGACGTGATCGATACCGGCGTCGGCATTCCGTCCGACAAGCAGAACCAAATTTTTGAACCGTTCATGCAGGCCGATACCTCGGTCACGCGCAAGTTCGGCGGCACGGGTCTCGGCCTGTCGATCAGTCGTCGCCTCGCCCGATTGATGGGAGGCGACCTGACCGTCGAAAGCTCACCCGGTGCCGGCAGCGACTTCCGGTTGTCCGTCGCGACGGGCGATCTCTCGCAAATTCACTTCGTCTCCTTGAGCGCGGTGGGCGATGTGATTCCCTCACGCAAGCAACGCGGCCGACCTTCGGCCGATGTCCCGCTGCTCACCGGTCTGCGAGTCCTGCTGGTCGATGACGGCGACTCCAACCGCAAGCTGATCTCACTGATTTTGAAACGCGCCGGGGCGAAGCTGGTCGAAGCGTGCGACGGCCAACAAGCGTGCGACGCGGCACTCGGCGGTGAGACCTTCGATGTCATCCTGCTCGACATGCAGATGCCGATCATGGACGGCTACACGGCCGCCGGAAAGATGCGCGAAGCGGGTCTGACCACGCCCATCATCGCCCTCACCGCGCACGCCATGAAAGGGGACCGCGAGCAATGTTTGGAAGCGGGTTGTTCCGACTATCTCACCAAGCCGGTCAGTGCCGAAGAGCTACTCGCCCGCATGGAGCAGGTCCACGCTCAGTCGCCGCACTCGATCGCCATCGCCGAGGCCACGACGATGCAGTTGGAAGCCGAACCGATTCAGTCGAACCTCCCCGTCGAGGATCCCGAGTTCGCCGAGATCGTCATCGATTTCATTCCCGTCTTGCAGCGGGAGGTCGCCCGGTTGGCCACCGCTGTCGAAGCACGCGATCCGGTGGAAGCACTCACCGCCGCACACTGGATCAAGGGAGCCGCCGGTACGGCCGGGTTCGCCTGTTTCACCAATCCTGCGGCTCAGATTTGCTTGGCCGTCCGGTCGAGTACTTGGACCGACATCGATCGATTGATGCTGACCATCCAGAACTATGTCGAGCGAGTGGAAGCCCCGCCGCTCGTCGCGGCTCTCGTCGATTGACTGACTTCCTCCACGATGTGACCGACTCGAACATCGCCTGACATTCCGGAACACGCTCACATGGTCGCCGCCACTCTCCATCCTGAACAGACTGCCCCGCAGTCACTGATGCTGCCGAACGCACCGGTGTTCGCACAATCGCGTCCGGCCACCGACTCGTGGAAATTGCCCCCCGAGCATCTCGAACAGGGCCGCATCCTCATCATTGACGATGAAGATTTGAACATCCGAGTCGCCCGCAAATATCTCAATTCGTGGGGCTTCAGGAATGTGGGCAGTTCGACAACCCCCACGGAAGTCGTCTCGATCGTCAGGCAAGACCCGCCCGACTTGGTGCTGCTCGACATCATGATGCCGCGCCTGAGTGGCCTCGACCTGCTGAAGATTCTGCGCGCCATTCCGTCCACGGCACATGTCCCGATCATCATCCTGACGGCCCATTTTGAAGACGAAATCAAATACCAAGCCTTGGAACTCGGCGCGAACGACTTCCTGTCGAAGCCGATCAACGCGCTCGATCTACTCCCGCGCGTCCGCAACCTGCTCTCGCTCCGCATCCATCAGAAATGGCTCGAACAAACGGCCGAACGCTTGGAAGCCGAAGTGCTGCGACGCACGCAGTCGTAGAGCATCCTCGTCGTAGGACGGGCACTCCTGCCCGTCGTCCGTGTGGCGGCGGACTCTGACGGGCAGGAGTGCCCGTCCTACATTAGCAGCCTGTTGAAGAACGTAACTTGGACGCCCTCGTCCGAGCGATTTCGAGTTGAAAACGGACGGACGAGGGCGTCCATCCTACGATTTTCAACAGGCTGTTAGGGCCGTCCAGACTTCGCACTTGCCACCAATTCATCGCCCCGGCTTTGCCGGCGCGGCGTCCACTTCATAGCGCAGTCGGATCGTTTCGTGTTCCGTCCGGATGTCGAGCTGCTCGCGGCTGGCGGACGGGTGCAAGACGAAATACGGCTGCCAGCTCGGCTCGGTACGGTTGACCACTTCACCGCCGGTTCGCTTGTCGATCAATCTCAATCGGCCTTCGCTCCCTTTGGGGGACGTGCCGTCGAACAGCGGCTGTCGCCACATCTGCACGAACACGGGCGCGAAGCGTGACGCGGCCAGCGGGAGCGGCTCGTTTTCGATGGTCCGTTGCCAGACGATCGACTTCGTGACGCGATCCACCGCGATCCACGGGCCGTTGAGGAACGGCATCCGCTTCCCGCCCCACAGTTGTTCCGCCTGAAACAGCGCCCGCCGATCCACCGGCCCCGAGAACGCCACGTACCAGCGTCCGTCATCGCGATGGCAGACGATCCGTTCGAGCTTCAACGGGACTCTCACTTGGAGCGGCTCTCCCAGCGATGCGCCTGATCCAGCGGAGATCAAATGCAGCAGGCCCTTTGGCTCGATGACTCCCAACGTGTCGCGATCGAGCACGAACGGAACGGACTTCGACACGAACTGCTTCGACCAGACCAACGACTCGTCGCGCGACCCATCGAGTATCGCGCCACTCGCGTCGTGCAGTTCGACTCGCACGTCCAACCCGCTCTTCATTGTCAGCCATGTCCGCCCATCGCGCTGCATCAGCAGGTCGTCGGGAACAGCGTCCCACGGTTGCGTTCCCTGTGTGCGACCATCGACGGCACTGAGTACGGTCAGCGATCGCTCAGCCGCACGCCATAGGAAGACCCGATCTTCGTCACCAAACGTGAGCGACTGCGGCGGCAGATCGCGCCGCTCCCACAACCGCTTGCCCGTTTGAGTGTCGAGCACGATGAGTTTGCCGTTCGATTGATAACACAAGTAATCGGGGCGCACCGGCCCGACACGCCCCAGCACCCGACCGAAGGGATCGATCAAGCGAATCGACTCGTGTCGCACGCCGACTCGTGCGTAGACCGGCTCTTCGCTGAACGAGGGAGACATGCCAAGTGCCGTGTCGATTTGCCAAATGATGCTGGCATGGGGTTCACCCTTGTCGTCCAGCGGTGCGATGCCGAACAGCTCAGTGCCGACTCGCAAGATAAGCAACCGCCCGACGCCCCAGCCTTCGTACTGATCCTGCATCGCGAAACTCGACCGCAGCGCCGGTCGCGGGCCACCCAGCGTGACCTTCCATTTTCCGGAGTGTCCGTCCCCGGCAAAACGGACGATCTGAGCCTGCCGGTCAATCGAGACATCCAGCCGGTCGAGCAAGCTGCCGGGCGCGGCCTCGACTCCAACCGGCAAGCAATGAACATCGTCGTCAGTGGGAGTCTTCAGCCCGCCTTCCACAACCGGCAGGACGTTCGGCCACGGATCGACTTGGGGGGCGAGCAACCTCGCTTGACGTTCGTTCTGTACGAAATCATTGGCGGGTTGAATCGCCGATGCCGGGTCGAGATCGTGCGGCTGGTCACGATGTTCGACTAGCAGGCGACGCTCGATCACCTCGGCCTCCGCCGACCAGCCCGATCGCGCGAACAACTCCGCCAACTGCGTGGCCGCCCGCGTGGCCAGTGGCTCGTCACGAGACTGCATCACGGCGAGTAGCGCCGGCTCGGTCTTCTTAAGCGTCCGTGCGAACCGCACGGCCGTCGCTTCTTTCAGCAGCGTTCGCCGTCCCCAAGCCAACGGCAACAGACGGTCGATCAAACGCTGGACGGCAAACGGGTCGGAGCTTTTCCGCGCCGCCTTCAGTCGCGCATCGAGGAGCTGTTCGAGCGGCTGGTCGTGTTGGCCCGATTGTGCTTTGGTCAGCGTTCGCTCAATCGCGCCTACGAACGCTCGGTCGCGCCGTACGAACCGCGTCGCCGCGCTGTCGGCAGGCCACTCACCCACTGATCGCCGCGCGGTGGCATCGAGCAAGTCGATGCCATCCAAAAACGCGGTCACGGCTCCCGCCAGATCGTCGTCCCGTGCAGCCGCTTCACCGACAGCGAGCAGCGCCACGAGTCGGTCGTCGGCCGAGTCGCTCAGCTCCAACAGCTCACTCCCGAGCTGAGCGCGATCGGTTCCCTTGAAGTCCGGCTTTTCGGAAAGCCGGACTTCTCCCGTTCGCAACAGCGCGAGCAACGCCTCGCGCCTCAATCCTTTCACAGCCGCCGTTTCAATGTTCCGCAACCGGCCGCGCGCCGCACTCGGTTGACCGGCGTGCAGGTCGAGCCGCGCGAGTTCCAGCGCGGCCGTTTCGTCGCGCGGATCGGCGTTCCATTTCGCCAGTGCGGTCTCGCGCGAGACCGCCAACCACGGCAGCTTCACCAGCGAAGTCGCTGTCTGAGAAATCCACCCGCCGTCACACGGAACGAGCGTTCCAGACAGAGACTCCGCGCTGACCAGACACTCGCGTCGCGTGCCGGTGCGTCCGTCGATCACAACCGCATTTCCCGCGCGGCGCGGCTGAAAGACCATCGTCCCGAGAACCGTCCCGCGACCGGAGACCTCGCCCGTCTCACACCGCCAAGTCACCGCCCCGGTTCGCACATCGTGAGCGCGCGCGGCCAGCGGCTCGACCACAATGGCCTGCCCAGCACAAAGTCCCGCCAGATGAATGCCTCCACCGCGCGGGACGCTCCAAATCACGCGACCACTCTGCGCGTCGATGCCATGCAGCGCATCGGACTCGGGCGACGCGAGGACCGCCATGCGCCGCTCGCTTTCCGCGAGACACGTCACCTCACGCCACTCGTTCCACCACGCATCGACCACCGCTCCGGTCCCTACACCGTTCACGGGACGCGGCGATTGTTCGAGCTGAGTCACCGGATAACGAGCCACCCACGCGATGCCGCGCGTGACGGGATCGACCGCGATCAACGCTCCGCTCGCGGTGGGACACAGCAACCGTCCCTCGACCAGTGTCACCGGCCGCGCGAGGCGGCGTTGTGCCATTGCATCGGCCAAGTGCGGCGGCAGCACACCGAGGCTGATCGCCCAACGCAAATGACCGGACTCACTGTCGATTGCCAACAGGTTCAGCTCGTCGTCGCGCCGCGCGATGCCAAACCACAGATCATCCACGGCCAGCGGCGGGCCAAGAAATCGCAAGCCTCCGTAAACGTCGGCCGGGCCTGTCGGTTTGCCGCCGATCTGCCAACACAACTCGCCCGTCGTGACCTCGAATGCCACGAGCCGATTCCAATGCGATTCACTCAACGATGTCGAATTGGCCGGCGGGCCATTCGCGACACCGGGGCCGTTCAACAAGGCCGGGCGATTCGGCGATGTGAGCTTCCGATCCGGTTCCATCACGGCGACCACGATCCGACCGTCCGTGGCCAGCGACCCAAAAATCGAATCGGCCTCGGTGCGTCGCTGCCACGCCACCGCGATCGGATTCTGCACGGGGGTGTTATCGAGCGTCGCCCATCGTTCGACCAATGCCGCGTATTCGGCGTGAGGCTCCGTCCACAATGTCGCCCCCGATTCCAAGTCCAGCGCGACGAGCTGCTCCAGCGTCCTCGAGATGACGACCGATCCCACGACCAACGGTCGGATCGCCCACGACGACACCACGCCCTGACCGCGCGCGACGTGTTGCGCGTCGGACATCCAATTCGTCATGTCGGCGGGGAGCGGCGTGAGTCGTGACCACCGCGCGCCCGGAGCCGGGGCGAAGTCGATGCCGGTCAGCGGTCGCCCCGATTTCAACAACGACGACGCGATCGTCTTCGCCTGCAGCGTGGCTTCCGCCAGAGACTGCTGTCGTGCGGTCAACCACTCCCGTGGAACGACGGTGCGACCCGAAATCGTGACGGTCGGACTGAGTTCCGCGCGGAGCGCCGCAGCGCACACGCGAACGGCTTCTTCCAAACGGTTCGCCGCCACAAGGCTCTCGATCTGCGTCATCGTCGCGGCCGTGCGCTGCGCGGTCGTCGCGCGAACATGCTCCGCCACACGCCCCCACGCCGCCGCCGCCGATTCGTATTGACCGAGATCACGCTGCGTGGCGGCCAATCGTCGCAACGCCTCTAGCCCGGCCAGCGAGAACCGGTGACGAACGGCCAACGCCACGGTCTCCTCGCGCGAGTCACCCACTTTCCCAGCCGCTCGGGCATCGAATGCGACTCGATCCAAATCGGCTTCCAGTTGCGATCGCACTTCGTCCGCCAGCCGCCTCGTCAACTTCCACGCCTCGTCGCGTGCGACCACCAAGCTGGAATTCACCACGACGAACGAGTCTTCGTCGGCATTGAGTACGCGCGCCAAGAAGGCCGCCGCTGCCGCCGATTCGCGCCGTTCCAAGTGCCCTCGTGCCGCGACCAGCCATTGCTCCACCTGCCGATCCACCACGAACCGCAAGCCGCCCAACCGGTTCGCATCAGCCGGAGACTCGTCGCGCGAAACCGCTCCCGGCTCCGCCCCGTTCGCTTCCGAAAATCTCACCGCCGGGGATGTGCTGAAAACGAAGACCATAAAAACGCACAGCCCCGCCCGCGCGAGCCGCATCGTTCCCATTTTTTGCCTGCTTGGACGCTTCATCAACAACTCGCGTTTCCCACCTCAAAACCGGTTTTCAAGCAATGCAGACGTGACCGACAAAAGTCAGATCTAGGTGAGCCGGGCGGCGTAAGCCCCCGGATTTGTAGCTGTAATCGCAAGAGCCCGGGGGCTTACGCCGACCGCCCCACTTTTGCGGCCGATTCTCACCCAGCCGTCTGGACACAGCAACCGGCAACTGCCCGATTCGGCCGTTCCGGCAGAAAGCCGATTTCTCGCCCCGTTTTTCACTGAGTCGAAGGCGTCGCTTCTCAGTCGCAGGGTCGGCTGCTATTCTCTCGCCCCTTCGCCCCCGGCCCGTGGGGCGGTTCGTTTGAAAGTGGAGATGATTTCGTCATGGCCAAGAACACACGCAAAGTCAATAAAGCCAATCATGGCAAGCGCCCCGCCAGCTCGAAGGCTCGTAAGGCCAAGCGACGGAAGATGGGAGTGTAAGTCAGCCGGAACGTGTCTACGGCTGAGATGGGGATGAGCGAAGATTCAGATGGGTAACCTCTGGCCTTCATCCCCCCAACAGCAGAGATAACGTGGAGGCATCGGCCGGATTCGAGGCAAATGGCCTTGGACCAGCGTCTGAATGGATTCAACAAGGCGGGGCAACCCGCCTTGTCGCATTTCTGCGGCTCCGCAACCAAGAGGCGATTGCAGTTGGGCACTCGACAACCCTAACAGCCTGTTGAAAATAGCAGCCTGAAGCGCAAGCGAAGGATGTCGCAAAGGCGGACGAATTAGTCTCAGAAATCATTCGCTCGCGCTTCAGGCTGCTATTTTCAACAGGCTGCTAACTCTCAATCCCGCCGTACTCTCCCAGTGCCGCTCACTTGGCGATTGGCAAAGTACGCACGATTCTCCGCTCCCCCCAAAAATGGCGAGGGGGCAGGAAACAAGGCGTTCCGATCCGTTTGGAAGGCTGCGCAGTTGACGTGGCTTGCTGCAAGCCGGAGGGGGATTTTCTGGATGGCATGGGCCGTAGCTGCCGATGAAACGAGTTGTGTCGAGAAGTCTGCGTGAGCGAACTGTTTGGACTCCACACGCCCATTCCACGCGCTGCCCTGCGAGGCCGTTTCATGTTGTGTTCACGCCAAACTGGCCGATGGCTCTCGGCACTCACTGCGGCAGTCATCGCCGGAGATGTGTGCTTTCAGGGGGAAGCGTCGGCTCAGGGGCCGCGAGCCAATTCTAAAACCCCGTCGAATTTCAAGACCATTACTTGGCGAGCGGCGGAAACGACTCAAGAGAATTGCGTGGCCATTCTCGGTGAGATCGCCACGCCTGGAGCGTACTGTCTCGACGCTCGATCACTCTCGTTGCAGACGTTGGTACGGCGGGCGGGCGGGGTGACGGAAGAGGCTTCCACGGCGATTCGCCTCATCCGCCATGAACGCGTCAACCAGACGCTGTTTCTGTCGCCTCAATCCGATGTGCCACTGCTGCCGGGTGATGTCCTGATCGTGGAATCCAAGCGAGCGATGCTGGGGACCAGCAAAGTGATGAATGTCGCTAATCCCGCGAACGGAGTTCGTCGGGTCGCGGCCGGGACGAGTGACTCGCAAGGGGTTCAGGTGGCGTACTTGAATGTGCTCGACCGACCTGTGGTTGTGAAGCTGCGGAACGAAGAGGCGCGACTCGACCACATCGTGCAGATGCTCGGTCAACCGGTGGAGTTGGCAG
>JAYTGQ010000757.1:0-1282 GCA_043733345.1 Schlesneria sp. | reverse complement strand
CGGAGAAACCACTCGGTCACTTCCGGCGTCAACCGGTTCCGCCCCGTCGTGTACCCGGCCGTCCCTTCCGACAACGTCCCCTCACGGATGCGCTTGTGGTCCGCACACATCGCGCCCGCCGATTCGATCAGATGCTTGACGGCCACGGCCAACGTCGCCCCCTTCTTCATCCGCTGCCCTCTTCGTCAGCAGATGGGCCAGCAACCACAACACCACGCTGGCCGTGTCGACCGCATTCGGCCCCAGCGGCATCATCTCGTCCGCTGGCCTCAGATCGACCAACCCAGACAACAACCCAAACGCCGCGTCAAACTCGGCACCCCCCAACACATCCACCGGCACATCCGAATACATCCACCGGCACATCCGAACACATCCACCGGCACATCCGAATACACCTCCATGCCAAAACGACTCCTTCCCAAGAAGAAGAAAGCTAAATGCACAAACCCCGTGCCGATCCCCTTCCCATCCAATATTTTCAAAGTGAGTGCCATTGGGCGTAAGCCCCCGGATTCCTGTCGTGAAGAGTCCGGGGGCTGACGCCGCCCGGCTCACCAAAGAGGTTTCATCGACGACCACATGAGGTTCAGCAACGCAAGAGAAGCCCCCTCACCGTAACCCTCTCCTCCCAGTGTTTGTTTCTGAAGACAGGGCGGGGGAGAGGGGACAAGAACGGTTCATCCTCGTCGAGCGACAGCTTCCAAGGTGCGGTGGCCCCGATTCGTTCCAGACAGACCGGAACCAGCAGCGGCGAGAGACGTGGTTCATCGCTGTGCTCCGCCTCAAACCATTTGAGGAATCCAAACGCGACGAACAACACGTTGACACCCTGCTCGGACAAGGTAGCCCTGTCGCTCCGCGACAGGAGACGCGATCAACAGGGGACATCAATCTGTCGAGTCACCTCGAGTGAACGGCAAACGGCACTCGTGCGCTCTCGCTTCCTGTCGCGGAGCGACAGGGCTACTTCAATCGGGAACTGCTCCGTCACGATTCCAAGCACTGCTCCAGCGTGATGCGTGGCTCGACGGATGGCGTCCTTCCCCCCTCGGTGCGAACAGCGACAACTGAGGTGTGCATTGTTGTCATCGTCGGACTCGGTCGCGTCCAGGTGACCAAGTGATCTCGCTGGCCAAGACGGCGACCGCGGCGGAAATCGACGTGCCGCTTCTGGTGCCTGCGCGTGCAACTCTGCACGCCGCGTCCGAGCAGCAGCGCGACCATGAAGAACGAACAAAAGTCACGGTCGGCCACCAGCAGGTCGCCGGGCGAGAACGAC
>JAYTGQ010000756.1:0-4021 GCA_043733345.1 Schlesneria sp. | reverse complement strand
CGATGATACAAACCGGGGCTAGCGCCCTGCGGCTGATCGGCAGCCTGCTTCACTTCGGGAAGTTATTACGGCAGCGTTCCTTAACCGCGTGAGCAACGCTCCGCATAGTTAAAACGAGCAGAGTCACGCCTCATGAAAAAGTTTCAGTTCTCGCTCGAACGTCTGCTGCGGTTTCATCAGCAGCGTCAGAAGCAGGCTGAGTTGAAGCTGCGGCAGGCGGCGCTGGAACGCGCGGCAGCGGCGGCGGAAGTCGATCGGATCCAGCAGCAAATCACGGAAGCGAGCCAGCTTCAGGAGGTCGTGGGGGGCGTCATCGATCCCGACACGCGCGTGAACTCGGCCCGGCTCATCGAGTTCCTCACACGGACTTTGACGGGAGCGCAAGAAAAGCTGAAGGCCGCAGATCAGCGATTTCGAGATGTGAGGGAGGAATGCACCAAGGTGACTCAAAGTGTGGAAGCGTTCCTCCATCTGCGCGCTCAACAGCGGATCGAATACCGCGACGAAACAAACCGCCAACAGCAGATCGAGCTGGATGAAGTCGTGATGCGGCGTTGGTCGGGGAACGGCCTCGACGATTCTGCGTTGCCGATCGGAAGTGGCCCGTAGCACGGACGCCTACGTCCGTTCGCCAAGGCTGAATTGAAACGAACGGACGTAGGCGTCCGTACTACGAATGCGTCGTGACGTTTTGCTGTCGCGGCGCTGGAACTGACCGGATGAAGACGTTGATGCAAGTCGTGCTGGTCGCGGTCGTCGTGGGAGGCGTGTCGGGCGGAGCTTCGTACTATTTGAAGCCGAAGCCGGTGGCTCCCGCCGCAGATGCCACTTCGGGAGAGTCGGTGGCGACTGGTAACGCTGCCAAGGTTGAGGCGGACAAAACAGCATCCGGCCAGGAACCGTCTGATCTGTCTCACGACGGCGAGCATGGGGCGGACTCGGCGAGTTCGGCAGAGACTCACGGCGAGACATCGCACTCATCGGCGACGGCAGCCGAACTTTTGGCCGCGATCAAGGCGAATCACGATCTGCCGGTTGGCGTGCGTCCGGTCTATGTTCCGGACAGTGACGAAGCGGGGTTGCTCATCACCTCACTCCGACTCCGTACACAAGCGGCGGAAGTTGCGGAGCGGGCACTTGCCGATCGTCAGGCGGGACTGAGGCTGATCTTCGACGACTTGCGCGCCGAGCAAAAGCAAGCCGCCAAAATGAGGCAGCGCGTGTTGGATGAGCTGTCCGATTCCAAACGCTTCGTCGAGCAGACGCTGCAATCGTCAGACGGCGAACGAGAAGCCCTGCGTCGTGAGCACGACCAGTCACGCACGACGGCAGAGTCGGCCTTGCTGGCCGCGAAAGAAGAACAGGAAAAGCTGCAACAGGAACTGGACTCGCTGCGGACGACACAGGAGGAACTGGATCGCCTCCGAAAGCAATTCGACGCGCTGCGTACCGCGCAGGCGGAACAAGAAGCCACCCGCAAACAGCCAGACGCAGCGCGTTCCACAACGGCGAACGGTGACACCAGCGGCTCTCCGGCCGAGGCATCCAACCTCAAGAAACTGACGGCGGTCTATGACTCCATGCCGCCGGAGAACGTGGCGATAGTCTGTCAGCAACTGGTCAAGAAGGGCCGCACGGCCGCTGTTGTCGCGTTGCTCGACGGAATGAAAGAACGTCAGTCGGCGAAAGTTCTCTCCACCATCGCCGACTCGGACCCGACGCTTGCGGCCGATCTGACAGAACGGCTGAAGAGTTTGAAGACCGCAGCCAAGCCCGCGCCAATGTAGGCGTCGAACCGTCGCTTGGAATCGTCCGCATCTCGTTGCCCACGGGAATCAAAATCCGATGAACTGGGGGCGTGGTCTGGACCCCTTGGTCCGGACGAAACCACTAGGCTTTGTCGGAAAACTATCAGCCGCTGGGCGCTAGCTCACGGTTTCCCGCAGAAACCGGACGCTAGCGCGTTCCGGCTGATAGTTTTCCGACAAAGCCTAGTTCCAGTTGCTTGAGTTGCTCACATTCGCGAGGTCTCGTCCGGACCAAGGGGTCCAGACTACGGCTTCGACTACAGTCGGAACCGCCAGCATGGCTTCGCTCGTCCACCCATTGCCAACCGAAGTCACCCCGCTGCAGCGCGAGGCAGACGCGCTACCGATCTTGAATGACTCTTGCGCGTACATGACGACCTGCCGATTGCAGCTCGTCCACAGCGGGCACTCGGTGACGGCGACTCTGCGATCCGTGACTGCCAGTGGTCTCGTGTTAAGGATCGCGCAGGACGATCACTCCGACGAATTGTTTCGTCACGCACTCTGCTGCGTCGCGTTCCCGCATCGGACATCGTTCTGTGCGTTCCTCGGTTGGCTGCTGGAAATCCGAAACGCCGATGAGGCTGGTCGCGAAGTGGTTGTCGCTGTTCCACAGCGGTTGGTCATCACCAATTTGCGAAAGTCATTTCGCGTTCCGGTCGTGAGTGACTCGGGGCTGCGTGTCGTTCTCCAACGAGCGGGGTTGCCGCTCTCGAACGTCACGCCGAAAAATATCACCGAGACTGGCATCGAAGTGGAATTCCCCACTGACTGTGAAGTTCCGCTGCTTCCCGTCGGAATCGTTGTCGATGTGGAACTCCATTTCCGCCAAGAACAACTTCGCCTGGCAGCCACTGTGCGCCACCAAGAGGGACCGCTGTACGGACTGCTGTTCGTCCCGGAAATCCGTGCGGAGATTCACCACCAAACACACCGGTTGCATGGCATCGTGCTCTCGCTTCAACAACTCTGGTTGAAGAGTCGCTTGCAGTGACGGTCATCGGCGCAGAAGTCGGCCATACCAACCCGCAGCGTGAGCGAGGGGATTCGGTTCATCCTTTGTTGGGGGCGGGGATTTCAATGAGCGGGATGAAGTCCGTCGTTGTCATCCCGAAGGGATGTCAGCCATTAGCCGGGGGTCGAGCGTCCGCGGCACCCCCAGTGCGAAGCCATCGAATGAGGATTTGCATCCCGAAGGGATGCTGGCCAGCTCAGGATGTCTCCCCGTTTCGCGATGCTGGCATCCCTTCAGGATGCAACAGCCATTTGTCCAACCTCTTCCGAAGGGCGCACGACGCACTTTGTGAATTTGTTTAGGCGGTGATTTGCGTGAGGCGTTTGTCGTTTCTGGTATCGGTGGCTTGTCGGGTGCGGCGGAGCCAGAAGTTGTCGAGAGGGGCGGTGTCGCAGAGTTGGTCGGCTCGCAGTTGCAGCAGGGCTTCGCCGCCCGATTCGGTCCAGAACTTTTCGCTGCCTTTGACACGGCGGCTGATTTGTTGGACGGTGGACTCGAGGTGGCTGGAGGTGATCGGCAGGCCCATCAGGCGGTAGGCCGGGTCGTTCATACGGGACTGCTGGTTGGTCAGGTACGTCAGCGTGTCGGTGACGATTTGACGAGGATCGGTGTCGGCGGCGTTGGGAGGCAGCGGGCCGGACCACCCTGCGGGCGGTGCCCCCACGAGGCGGGCGGCCAGTTCCGCGATCACGCGAGTCGCCTCGCCTTGCCAGACCCAGGTGATCCAGCGGATGTAGACCGGGCCTCCCGCTGCGCGCGAACGGCCGGCCATCGCTGCCGAGTACACGTCAGTCAGCGCGTGGATGAAGTCCAGGATCGGCACGAACTCCAAGTGTTTGAAGTGACGTTGCCAGATTCCCCCATTGGTCGAGCTGCCATCCGCGATGAAGAACTTCAGCAGCGCGGCCGCGAACCCCAAGGACCAAGCGTGCGCGGCCAGTTGTTTGCCGAACGCCGCGCTGTCGGCCAGAGACGCGAGGATGTCGCAACTCTCCACCACGGGAGGTTCTGCGAAGATCTCCTCCGCCGTGGGGGCGACCGCCTCACACGAGTCCGCGCTCGGCGAGTTCGCATTCGACGTGAGCGGCGACTTCTCCGAGGACTCGAACGTCTGGCCTTTCGGCACGGCCCGTTTGATTTCGCGAGTCACCTGCTCCCTGCGGACCACGTCCAGGAACTTGGTCGGCACTTGCGGGCA
>JAYTGQ010000755.1:0-4022 GCA_043733345.1 Schlesneria sp. | reverse complement strand
TCTTGGGCGTAAGCCCGCTTTGGAAGAACCGGGGGGCTGACGCCGCCCCGCTCGGATGTCTCATCACTGACCGCGCGAGGTATAGATGACAACGCTGTACGTGTGAGGCATCGACATGGCGTCCCACCTCGGTCGTCTCTCACGAGTGTGACGGCCACGTTGTGGAATCACAAACGCAGTTGAGTGGCCTGTCCTCGACGAATTCGCTCGCTGCCGATCCGGCTCGACTCGATTTGGACAGGCTCTTACAATCCGGCCCCATTTCCTCCGACTTGCTGGGCCTGCACATGAATGTTGATCTCGAATTCTTGTACGACGACGGGTTCCAGAAATTGCTGGCTCGCCGCACTGATGTCGATCTGATGCAGGTCGCGTTGGAGGTGGCTCGTGATGCTCAGCCGGAACTCGATTTTGCGCACACTTGGGAGTGGATCGACAAGCGGGCTGACGAAGTTCGCAGCCATCTGACGCGAGCCAAAGACGACCGGGCGATGCTGAAGGAGTTGTCGCGTTGCCTGTCGGGAACGCACGGCCTGCACGGTGACAAGTCCGCGTTTCAACATGCGGAGAGCAGCTACATCAACCGCGTCATTGAGACCGGGATCGGCATCCCGATCAGCCTGTCTGTCGTCTATGTGGCGGTGGCTCAAAGAGCCGGTTTGGAGTTGGCCGGGGTCGCCGCGCCGATGCACTTTCTGACTCGAATCGAAACGATCGAGGGGCCGCTGTTCGTGGATGCGTATCACGACGGACAAGTTCTCAATTTCGACGATTGCAGGACTTGGTTGGAGTCGCTCAGCGGGTTGAATGCCGAGGAGATCGAGGTGGCGCTGGAACCGGCCTCACCGCGCGAGATCGTGGTGAGGTTGCTCAACAACTTGAAGGCGGTGCATGTGCAAGGCGACCAGTGGCAGCACGCGTGGCATGTGCAGCGACGGCTGACAGCGCTGCATCCCGGTGATGCCGATCACCGTCGTGATCTCGCAATCATCGCCCTCAAATCGAACCGACCGGGAACGGCGATCGACCTGCTCGAAAACTGCCTCAAGACTTGCTCAAACAGAGATCGCGCGATGTTGCAAAGCCACCTGCGCGTTGCCGAGCGGTTGTTGGCGACGTTGAATTGAGCATCAAACAAGTGACCGCACCGAGGCCAGCCCGGTGGGGTGAGAATGAGAATGTGGCGATACCTCGCGCGGCCACAAATGAGACATTTACGTCGTTTAACCGCGTGGGCAACGCCCCGCGCGTCGAGCGACGTTTGAGCTTTCCTCATCGACGCGCGGGGCGTTGCCCACGCGGTTAAACGACGCCGTATTGGCCGCGCGAGGTATCAGCCTCAAGTGAACTGTTGCCCCATCCAGACTGACACTCGAACAAGAGAGAACAACATGGACATTCGCAGATCACACGCCTTGTGGACGCAGGTTGCCGCGGATTGGCTGGTCGTTCCGGTTTCGGAACCGGTTGAGATTACCGGGCAGCTCGGGCAATTGGACGCGGCGTTGGGGGGAGTGGTCTCGCGTTTGAAAGAGGCGGGCGATCTGACGGGCAAGTTGGCGTCGGTCGTTGCGTTGCGCGGTGTCTCGGGGATCGCGGCCGCGCGCGTGCTGTTCATCGGGCTGGGGAAGGCCGATGAGTTGTCGGCCGGTCGGCTCGACAAGGCACTTGTGACGGCAGCGCGAGCGATTTCGGACAAGAAGGAAACGAGCGTTGCCATCGGCGCGCCAGACGCGGACGTGGGAGCGGTCTCCCTCATCGATTTCGTTGCTGCGGCTGCGACCGCCGTGCAGGTTGGCTCGCTCGGACAAGACCTCTTTCGAGCGGAGCGGAATCGGTTCCAATTCGCCAGCGCGACGATTGCCTCGCACAGCGGACGACCGGCCGAGTTGGATGCGGCGATCACTCGCGGTCGCATCGTGGGGCAGGCGATCAACCTCACGCGAGACCTCGTGAATCGTCCGGCGATGGAGATCACACCCATTGGATTTGCGAAGCGCGCGGAAGCGGTCGCGGCTGATTGCGGTCTCCGCTGCGAAGTCTTCGATCAGCCGCGACTCGAACAGGAACGGATGCGATCGCTGTTGGCGGTCTCGCAGGGAAGTCCGCAGCCGCCGCGAATGGTGATCGTCTCGCACGATGGCGGCGGCCCCAATGCTCCACGATTGGCACTCGTCGGAAAAGGAGTCACGTTCGACAGCGGCGGTCTCTCGCTCAAGCCCACCGACGGCATGTTGACGATGAAGTGTGACATGGCCGGTGCAGCGACGGTCCTCGGTGCGATGTCGGCGATCGCGCGGATGAAGCTCCCCGTCAACGTCGTCGGATACATGGGCCTCGTCGAGAACATGACAGGCGGAGCGGCCTACAAACTGGGCGACATCTTGACCGCGCGCAACGGCGTGACGATCGAAGTTCTCAACACGGATGCGGAGGGACGGCTCGTGCTGGCGGACGTGCTGAGTTACGCCGTCGATTCCGGCGTGGACAAGATCGTGGACCTAGCAACTCTGACGGGAGCCTGTGTCGTCGCGCTGGGTGAAGATGTCGCGGGTGCTTTCACCAACGATCAGCCTTGGTGCGACAGCGTTCTCGCCGCAGCGAAGACCACGGGCGAAGACGTTTGGCAACTGCCGATGTGGGAGCTGTACGACGATCTCATTAAGGGTGACATCGGCGACATCAAGAACACGGGCGGGCGCTGGGGCGGCGCGATCACGGCCGCACGATTCCTAAAGCGGTTCGTCGGCGACAAGCCGTGGGTTCACCTCGACATCGCCGGACCCGCGTTCGCGTCGTCGAACAAGCCGCACCGCGAGGGAGGAGCCACCGGCTACGGCGTGAAGTCGCTGATTGAACTGGCGAGCCAATTCCGGTGAGTGCGCGGCGAGACCATGCTCGCCTCGTTTAACCGCGTGGGCAACGCCCCACGCGTCGAAGGCGAAACGGCTTTCCACGTCGCTCGACGCGCGGGGCGTTGCCCACGCGGTTAAACGAGGGAACAACCTCCCAACTACAAGCCGCCGTTTGGCATCCCGCCCCAGCCGAGTTTGTTGTGCAGGGTCGCGTAGTAGCTGTGATCGCTCAGTCGCGCGAGTTGGAAACTGACGGGAGCCTGCTTCACTTCAATTCGGTCGCCCGTGTGCAGCGGCCGCTTGATTTGACCGTCAATCACGAGCGTCGTTCCTTCCGGACAGTCGGGGACGGTCATCACATAAATGCTGTCGGCGCGATCGACGAGCGGCCGGTTCGTCAACGTGTGCGGACTGATCGGCGTGATGACAAACGCTTGCAGGTCTTGTCGCAACAATGGGCCGCCCGCCGCAAGGCTGTGCGCCGTTGAGCCGACCGGCGTACTCAGAATCAGGCCGTCGCAGCCATACGTCGTGACCGCTTCCCCGTTGATCGCGAGGTCGATCCGCAGCATGCGCAGTGCGGCACCGGAATGAATCGTGACCTCGTTTAGTCCGAGATGCGTTTCGTGCGAACCGTCCGCTCGCAACAGGCGGCAGGACAACATGAGATGCTGACTGATCGTGTAGCATCCCGCGAGAATCTCACCGAACCGCTTCCGAAATTCATCGGGAGAGAGGTCTGCGAGGAACCCAAGTCGTCCGAGGTTCACGCCCATGATCGGCAGTTGTCTCGTCCCGAGTTGCCGACACGTTCGCAGCATCGTGCCGTCGCCTCCGAGCACGACGACGAGATCAACCTGCCTTCGCCCGAGCTTCAATTTGTCGGGTGTTCCCACGACCGTCAGCTTCACGCCTGGCTGCTGCGACAAGAACTCCGTCAAGTCGGCGCAGGCCTGCGCGACGCGCGGCGAGTCATCGCGCACCGTCATCATCAGCCGCAGTGAGTGTTCCGACATCGCCCGCCCTTGGTGTGGTTGCTTCCGAATCTGTGCCAACTCACGTCGCGTTGCATGATAGACCTCACGCGGTCTACCGATGGGAGAGTTTTGGTGAGCCGGGCGGCGTCAGCCCCCGGACTCTTCACACAGGATTCCGAGGGCTGACGCC
>JAYTGQ010000754.1:0-10685 GCA_043733345.1 Schlesneria sp. | reverse complement strand
TGTTGAAAATCGTAGGATGGACGCCCTCGTCCGTCCGTTTTCAACTAGAAATCGCTCGGACGAGGGCGTCCAAGTTACGTTCTTCAACAGGCTGCTAGAGCAGCGTGTGTTGGCTTTGCGGGTTGAACATCCGAATTGAATTCCACACCGGTGATGCGGCAGGAGATTAGCCCTTTCGCTTCATGCGGCCGCGTTTTCGATGTCCTCGTCGAGCGACTCGGCTTCAACAGTGGTCGTTAAACGGGGTTTGCGCAGCACATCCGCTTGAGGCAGTCCATCTAGGTCAGTCAGTCCGAACAGTTCGAGGAACTGGCGAGTTGTTTCATACAAGAACGGGCGTCCGAGCGAATTGTCTTCGCCAGCAATACGAACCAGATTGCGATCCATCAAATGCTTGAGCATGTCTGCACATTGAACTCGCCGGACGGACTCGATCTCCGAGCGTGTCAGCGGTTGGCGATACGCGACGATGGCCAGTGTCTCCAGCGCGGGCGGTGACAGTTTCAGTTCGGCCTGTCGGTGATGAATCTTCCCCAGCCAGAAGGCGAACAGGGGACGCGTCAACAGCCGATAACCGCTGGCCACGCGCTCGATGCGAAACGCAGAGCCGTCGCGGTCGTAGGCGAGGTTGAGCCGATCGACCAACCGCCGGGCCTCCGCCACATCGGCGAGCGTCGCCAGCTTCATCAATCGACGTGCGGACTGAGGTCCGTTTGAGACGAGCAGAGTCGCCTCCACGCGCGCCATCTTTGCCGTTCGCACACAGACCGGATCGACTCCCGGCAAGAGCACGATCGTTGCCGAAGCGTCTCCCCGCGAGAAGAACTCCCAACGCCGACCGTCCACCGGCGCGGCCATCCACGCGCGATGGGGTTGCAGTGGTGAGTCGCTCTGGTGGAACACGTCGAACCTCGTTGAACGTAGTAAACTCCGCGCGGCCGAAACTGACACTAACCCGAAGTGTAAACGAGGACGGCACTCACTAACCCGAAGTGTAAACGAGGACGGCACTCACATCCTCGCTTACGCTTCGGGTTAGTGTACTGCGGCCTCAAATGTGTCCGTTTCGGCCGCGCGGAGTATAACTCAACTCATCGCCGTTGCTGCCACTCACCAATCTGGGCGAGTACTTTTTCAACCGCTTTCAGTGGTTCGTCCGCTTCGGCCTCGAACCGGTACGAGACGCGCGGTGAATCGCTGGGCGTATACGAGCAGATGAAAATGAACTGACTCGGCTGCCGTCCCGGCTCGATGCGGAAGTTGCGGATTTCGAGCGCGTTCAACTGGCGAACGGCGGTCTTCCACGTCAGTGTGTCGGGAGTGGCTGCATCACGACTCGCGGCGGCGAGTGCAGAGGCGGTTCGGTCGAGCGGCAGCTCCCGCTGTCGTTGAAATCCCTGCGGAGCAGTTGCGGCAAAAGCTTCGTTCCCTGCCTGACGAATCTGTCCTCGACCCTGTTCGCCCGGCGTCGTCCGGCGTGCCGGAACCGGATCACTGCGATCGGCTGCACTGTGATCGGCTGCACTGCGGGTGAACGGGCGGAGATCAGGTTCATGCTGAGGCGGAATGGTGCTGTTGTTACCGAACTGTTCGAGCCTTGAATCACCTCGTGGCACGGATGCTTGGCGAGCCTTAAGCGGCATCTCATCAGCCCAACTCGGAACCCGACTGAGGCCGTTGATTGGTTGTTCGCCCGCATCGCGTTGTCCAGCACCGATCTGATCCGGCGACGTGTTTCGGGAGGCGTGTCGCACGGGCACGGCGACCGCATCACCGAGTCGTCCGGATGCGGCATCAGCGCCATGTGAAGCAGAGGTGCCCGCTTCGCCGCGCGACGCGAAATCCTCTTCATCTTGAAACAGGTCGTCGGCGGGGCCACGAGCGGAACGGCCCTCGCGACGTTCGCGATCACCCTCGTGACCTTCGTGTCGCGGTGAGACCACGACGGGAGCGAACTGCGGAATCCCAAATATCGCCAGCGCCGGAATCGCGCCGACCGGGATCAGCAGCAACAGCGTCGCGAAGGTTCCATGAAGTCTTGAACGCATGAACCGACCTCCTTGTCGGTGTCGCGCGGACAGCGTGTGAGTCTCCAGACCCAAAGCGACCGGCCAGCGCGGGCGGGATGTTAGGAGAAGCCCCCCAGCGTGGCAATTCGAGTTTGTAAGTTTGTCCCGCCGCCCAAGATTCGCGCCGCTTGGCACGCGATGCCAACGCCTTACTAACCCGCAGCGTGAGCGAGGGCGAAGTCTATCGACGCCCTCGTTCACACTTCGGGTTGGTACAGGTCAGCCAGCTCTTTCCTGTCGTCTGACTCTGCGAACTGAAGTCAGATGCCACGTCGCTCGTAGCAGCGGCTCAGCGCTCGGACTCGGTTCACTTGGAACGCTGTCGCTGCGCCGGTCATCACCAGCACGACGGCTACGAGCAGCGCGTGATGCCACGGATCGCGCATCGCTGGTTGCAGGACCATCAGCGCCGCGAAAGCCATCTCACACGCGAGCGTCATCAGCCACACCAGCGGCACGCGGAACCACAGCCCCGAGGCGGCGATCAGCAACGGGTAGACGACCAACAGTGTGCCGTTGGTCCATCCTGAACAAGCCAACGCCACCGTGAACAGCGTCACGTCGGTGAGGATCGTTCCGACGCGCGAGACGTTCGCACGACGATCCTCGCTCAACATCTGCTGCCAGAGGATCGAGGCCAGCCACCACGCACCCAGCACAAACATCACGAGCGAATGCACGACCGGATCAGTCTCGGCTGCGGTCTCGGGAAACCAATATTGCATCTGCACGACGACCA
Organism: Schlesneria sp.; assembly: GCA_043733345.1. GTDB lineage: Bacteria > Planctomycetota > Planctomycetia > Planctomycetales > Planctomycetaceae > Schlesneria. The sequence goes on along the minus strand of JAYTGQ010000754.1, from coordinate 7,877 downwards.
ACGCACACGAGAGCGCCGCCAGATGGACCGCCAGACTTGGTTGCCGTCGGACCCATCGCACCACCGCGTGAGACCACCCACCACGATGAGCTTCTATCGGCTCCCCCTTCAGGGAGTGAGTCAGATCCGCCGCCAGGTTCGCCGCACTCGCGTAGCGCCGCGCGGGGTTCTTCTCCAAGCATCGGAAGCAGATCAACTCCAACTCGCGCGGGATCGTGCTCCTCAACTGACGCAACAACGTCGGCTCCCCTTCGATCACTTGGACCAGCGTGTCGAGCGGCGTTGCCTCGCGAAACGGTGGTCGGCCCGAGAGCATCTCGTACAACATCGCTCCCAAACTGTAGACATCACTCTGCGCCGAGATCAGCGAGTTCCGTCCCGCCGCCTGTTCGGGCGACATGTAGCTCGGCGTACCGAGGATCGCGCCGCTGCGCGTTGCCCCATTTTCCGAGTCGAACACTTTGGCGAGACCGAAGTCCATCACGACCGGCTCACCGGCGGAGTCGATCAGCACATTGGACGGCTTCAAGTCGCGATGCACGATCCCCTGTTCGTGCAGGTGGTGAACGGCCTCCGCGATCGAGACCATCCACCGCGCCGCCTGCTCCGGCACGAGCGGCCCGCGTGCGACGATCGCCGACAGACTCTCTCCCTCAACGAAATCCATCGCGAAGAAGTGGCGACCCGACTCTTCGCCAATCTCATGAATGGCGACGATATTTCGATGCCGCAGCCGAGCCGTCGCGCGAGCTTCGGCTTGAAATCGCCGGATCTCTTCCACTGAAGCCCACTCGCTGGCGAGGATCATCTTGAGTGCGACGACACGGTTCAGATCGCGCGCTCTCGCCTTGTAGACAACGCCCATCCCGCCTCGCCCGACCTCGCCCAACAACTCGTACTTGCCGAAGAAGCCAGAACCGGGAATCGATCGCGGTGAGATCGCCGACGAGGGCGTTTCGCTCGCCAGGGCAAACTCACGAGTTAATGCAAACTCAGAGACGATTGGTGCGGTAACCAGACGATCCAGTGTACTCAAACATCCAACCAACTCGCGCATCCAAGGGCACTGCCACAGCAACGCATCCCGTCGCGCAACGTCTCCGCACTGAATCGCCACCAGCAACTCATCCAGTAATTCGGCATCACGCAGTGAATCGGGATCGTCATCGGCGGGTATTGTCAAACGCGTGTTCCTGTCCCCTCGCCCGGGCCTTGCGGGAAGAGGGTTAGCGTAGCGTGAGGGGTTCTTCTGCATCAGGGTGACTGGACCACCCTGCGCGAGCCGTGCCACTGCTTCGGAGTCCTCGGAGAAGCAGTGCAAATCACGAGCAACCACACCATCGGTACTGCTCATCTCAAAGCCGACGAGTAGTGGCACATCTTCCGTGACTTGGAACGGGAAACAGGGCTACCCGTCCGAAATGTGGCTCAATCAATCCTCAATGACAGTCCAAGCCTTGCCATCCCGAAGGCTGCTTCACGTCACCAGCAACTCGACGAGTGCCGCGTTGGGGGTAGTGTTGGCCAGAGGTTTGTCGAACGTGACCAGTCGCAAGCCGTGATGCTGCACGACGTGGAGCAATACGAAGTCGGAGGTTTGACGATAACCCCGCAAGTGTGTTGAGAGCCGGGAAAACTCCGGAGAGGTCAGCGTCGGCAGGGACTCGACGAACTGGTGCTGCGGGTGCTGAACGAGTCCATTCAAAAGCTTGATCGCATCCGTTGCGGTCAGCGATACTCCCACAACCTGCGGATTGAGCGACAGTCGCAGGAAACCGGATTGAGTCAGCACACAGGTGGCCCAACCGGTACCGGCATTCGCGCGGAACCAGTTGTGCGCGGCGGCATGATGCGGATGAGTGGCCCACGCCAGAGCCAACAACACATTCACGTCCGGCAGACTGGTCAAAACACGCCCTCCTCCACCAGTTGCCGAACCAGAATCGGGTCTATAGGCGGAACATTTGGGGCCGGCTCGATGACGGTCAGACCGTTGCGATTCGAGAACCGAACCTTTGCCGGATTCTGAACAGCAGCCGTCACGGCGGCGACCACAAATTCATCAAACGATTGCCCGCGACTCGCTGCCGTTTGTTTGGCGGCGGCAAACAGCATTTCGTCCAACGAGACAGTGGCGGTCATGGCGGGACTCCCGATCCGGTCAACAAGAGGCACGACGAAGATACCAAGCGCCTATGCCACGGTCGATACGGGAGGAAGCGCACCGCAGCGTCGGAATCCGCGCTCGCGCCTCGTCGAGAACCTCCGCGTCTTCGTCGAGTTCGATCAATCGATTCAGGATTGCCCGCTGTTCGACTCGCGAGAGCTTCGGAAGTTCAATCATGATTTCCGTGGTACACATCTTCAATCTCCGATTCGCCGTGATTTCCATTTACGTTCGAGTCGCTACGATCACGCCCATCGAAGACTCGGGGCGCGCCACCCCGCCGCGCCGTTGCCCGTTTCGTTTCTCAAATACACCGGGGCATGTTAGGCTTTGTGTGATAGTATGTTGCTCCGAAATTTTCGGCTGCGCAACACGAAATCAGGTCTCTGGTGGGGATTGTAATGTTAAGCCAAAAATTTCGTTCATTCATTGGCGAAACGATGTCGGGGGCGATGCTCCTTCTCGCGTCGGTGACCAGTTTTGGCGAAGAGAGAATTCGTGCAATCGATATTCTAACGGAGCCAATTGCGCGAAAGTATCTGGCCGAGGCAAATCCCAAGAAATGGTGGGTTGGCGATCATTTAGGTTCGACACAAAAATTCAAGCACATCGACGATGCCGCAGCGGAACAGTTGGGGAAGTACAGGGGGTCATTGCTTCTCAATGGCCTCACAAAGCTCTCGGACAAGGCGGCAGCCGCATTGGGCAATCATCAAGGCAATCTTCACCTAAGGGGGCTGACCGCACTCTCGGAAGCGGCGGCAGTAGGACTGGGCAAACATCAAGGCGGACTTGAATTAGATGGACTGAACTCAATCTCAGATACAGCGGCAGTTGAATTGGCTAAGAGTCGGGGAAATCTTTCTCTGGGGGGATTGACCGAACTGACTGTTGGCGCGGCAGAAGCATTGGCCAAACATGAGGGTAGAGATCTGAAGTTTAGGAATCTCAAATCGTTGTCTGATGGTGCGGCCACTGCATTGGCCAAGCGTCCCGGTACACTGGAGATCGGCATTACATCGCTCTCTGAGACTGCGGCGGCAGAATTGGCTAAAGGTAAGTGCCAGTTCAGCTTTTGCAGACTCGACGCACTTTCAGTGGAGGCGGCAGCTGCATTAGCAACGAGTAAAGGCGATCTAAACCTCTCAGTACTCACTTCACTCTCAGAGGCCGTGGCCAAGGCATTAGCCCAGCATCAGGGAAACGAGCTCCGTCTAACGGGAATCACGCAACTCTCGGATGGTGCGGCTGTCGCGTTATCGACATATAAGGGAAGCCTTACTGTCGGTGGTTCATTCGAAAATACACGCATCAAAGAGTTCAGACTCTCAAAATCAGTTGCCGCCGCGCTAGCGAAGCACAAGGGTACGCGACTTCGCCTTGATGGTGTGATCTCGCTCTCAGAAGAGGCGGCGGCAGCGTTGGCTGAGCACAGGGGTATACTTTCGCTTCCCGCTTTGGAAACACTATCAGACGCGGAGGCAGCAGAACTGGTACGACATCAAGGTGAACTTGAATTCGCATTCCAAAGCCGTGCAAAAACGGTGGTTGATAAGTTTCGATGATTATCGGATGACTTCTATCAGGCGGTGCTATACCCCTCGAGTGGCAAACGTATTCTGCGATGTCGAATAGTTCAATCATCATTCATCATGCGCGAAACGGAATGCCTGAGCTTCGCAATGTCTTGTACCCACACCCTTCCGAGTCAAGAAACCGGGCGACTGCAGCTTCTGCGAGTTGCTGATTGGGGGACGGGCCAACCACCACCTCCTCAAATTCAAGTGACGCACGCGGTTTGCAAACTGGAAACTCGATGTACGGAATAATGGTTGATTTACCATTCCCAGTACGATGTTGCTCTTTTCGTCCCGCCTTTTCAGCAACGATGCGCCATTCAGCTTCCTGTTCAAATGCGATGTGCTTCATTCTCGCACCATATTCTATCCAGAATCCTCGTACGATAGAGTGCAATTCCTCTTTAGTCGTGCGGTGAAAACTTGCTACTTCGGCGAATGTTTCCCGCAAGTTATTGATGAGTTCTCGTTGGCGGTCAGGTAGATAAGAGCACTTTGTAATCGATGCTCTTTGCACCTTGCATTGGGCCTCAATAAAGTAGTGGGATAACGCAAAGCACACCCCAATTCCATTCGGAGTGTAACCACGCCATTGGCCGAGGTCATCACTTTTCTCAGAAAAAGATACGACATAAATAGGCGCGTTCTCTAGCGATTGGATCATTTTTGCGACGATGGAATTGGATGGCTTTAGGTTGCCCAATTCAAATGCAATGCGGTACTCCGACGAATCATTCATGTACCGAATATCGGATGCCCAGAACGAACGTGAACGCACGATCCCCATAAACCCGTCGAGAGAAGTGTAGTGGTACAACTTGACAGAGCGACTGACATCGGGGTCCATCATGTTTCTGCTCATGTTTGACTTTCAGAATCGTGGGTTCAGATCTGTTGATTTGGCCGATGAGACCTGATCGTTGTCGAACACGTACATCATCAGTGCGGTCGCCGTAGAGTGGGCATTGCCCACCACATTTGATTTGATTCAATTGGTTGGTTTATTGTTTTTTCACGTCTCGCCGCGTGCCCGTTTCACTAATGATCTGTATTCCTTGCGGACGGCCTTATACAGCAGACCGGCGAAACGATGGTCGAGGTTGCGGGCGACGATCAGTTCCACGACATCGGCCCAGTCGCGGTAGCTGCGGCGGATGTCGCCGAGGCCGCAGGCCAGTTTGAGCTCGATCAGTTTTGAGAGGGTGATGACGGACAAGCCTTCGACCTCGGTCACGACGGAGAGGTCGGACGGGTCCGGGAATAGGACGCCGAGCGAACTGGCGCGGCTCGCCGGTTCGAGCGCGATCAGGCACTGAATCGGCGCGCCCTCGGCATCGCGGAACTCGCGTGCGGTCTCATCTCCCACGAACCCGACCTCTTCGAGCGACTGTCGCACGGCGGGCTGATCCTCGCGTCGAATCAGGACATCGACATCGGCCGTCGTGCGACGATATCCATGCAGTGCAACGGCCACTCCACCGACGATGGCATGGGCCAGGCCGTTCCGATGCAAAGCCTCGTGACAACGCTGCGCGGCATCCCACAGCGGACCAGTTCCCAGCATGGTGAACGCCCTTTCGGTGGAGTCGGTAATCGTGGCGGTGGCTGTCACGTTCAACAGTCTCTTGCGTGCGGTTCGCATTGCGGGTTGACGACTACTGTAGTCCCGTCGCTCCGCCGACGGGATGTAATGTCGGCGGAGCGACAAGACTACAGTAACGCCCTCACAGAATCTCCGTGATCGGTTTAGCGTTGAGATCGGACAGACGGATCGGACGGCCGACGTTGGACAAGTTTTGAGTATGCGGATCGAGGCCCAGCGATTGGCACATCGTCGCAAAAAGATCTTGGACCGAGACCGGGCGGTCGTCGACTTTCATGCCGTCGGGGCTGGTCTTGCCGATGGCCTGGCCTCCCTTGATGCCGCCGCCGCACATGACCGTGGACCACGCGGCGGGGAAGTGATCGCGACCGGTCTGCGGGTTGATCTTCGGGGTGCGGCCGAACTCGCCCATCCAGACGATCAGCGTCGAATCGAGCAGGCCGCGATCCTTGAGGTCGCTCATCAGCGTCGCCCACGCCGGGTCGAGGACGCCGAGCAGACCTTTGACCGCCGTGAAGTTCTGGGCGTGCGTGTCCCAGGCGAAGGTCTGGTTGTTGGCGACTCCGTTCAAAGAGACCTCGACGAACGGAACGCCGCGTTCGATGAGGCGTCTGGCGAGCAGACAGGCCTGGCCGAACTGGTTGCGTCCGTAGTCGTCGCGCAGCTTGGCCGGTTCGCTGTCGAGGTTGAACGCCTTCACCGCCTCGGACCGCATCATGCGCACGGCCGCGGCGTAGGCTTCGCGATGGCTGTCGGAGATCAGTCCCGGCCGCTGGCTGGCGAAGTCGGCTTCCAAGTCGCTGAGTAAGGCCAACCGCGCGTCGGCCTGTTCGAGCTTGATGCCCCCCGGAAGTACAAGATTCTTCACGCCGAGTGATTGATCGTAATTCATGCCGTTCGGACCACCGGCGACTCGATTGCCGTCGCCGACGACCAGCGGAGCGTACTTTGGCCCGAGGAAGCCGGGACCATACGCTCCGGGGCTGAACTGCGTGTACGGCGCGACGGCCACGAAATTGGGCAGCTCCGAGTTCTCCTGCCCCAGCTCCTTGCTGAACAGCGACCCCATCGTCGGATAGTCGATCGGCCCGGTCGGCAGGTTGCCCGTCCGCATCAGATACGTGCCGCGCGTGTGATCCCCCTCCTTGGTGCTCATCGAGCGAATCGGCACGCAGTGCTCCATCAACTTGGCCAGCTTGGGGAGATGCTCGCAAACCTGAATGCCCGGCACCGACGAGTCGATCGGCTTGAACTGCCCGCCGTTCTCGTGCCCCGGCTTCATGTCGAACGTGTCGGTCTGAGGCGGCCCGCCCGTCATCCACAGCAGGATTACCGACTTCTTCCGCTCGGGCGACTTGATCGCCTCATTCGCAAAAGCCGGCATCCAGCGAGACATCGACGCGCCGAAGGCTCCGCAGGCGGAAAGCTTGAGAAGATCACGACGCGAGAGTGAAGAGGTTGTTCGTGGCATGGTTGGTCTCCAAATTCGATCAGTCGTCAATCAGTCGTTTAACCGCGTGGGCAACGCCCCGCGCGTCGATGGAGGGTGGGTGTGGATTATGTATCGATGTTGAAGGGAGTTCTTTTTAGTGTCGGTTTGAGTAGGCGAGTCGTTCTGACGCTCGCGCGCGGGGCGTTGCCCACGCGGTTAAACGAGGGAGTGGTAACGAGCCGACGAGTCAGTGGTAGGTTGTCCATCCGGATCGGTCGATACCCCCGAACGGCGTGACGAACGACCAGTTCTGCTTTGGTTTGCCCTCTTTGATCGGGTTCTCCTCGACGTACTGGATCGCGGCTTGGATGGCGTCTTCATTGTCGAGGTAGACCTTCCAGCAATGGTCCGCCCACGGTGACGGTTTGGTGTCGGCAGTCGCATGTGCCGCGAGTGGATCGAGATTCTCTCGTCTCAGTTCTTTCGTTGCTTCACCTTTGAGTTGCCCGACGATCTGCTCAACCTTGTAACGATGGCGGGCCACGATCGCATGAACGTGTTCGGGCAGGATCGCACACGCCCAGATGCTGAAGCCGGATTTCGCAATCGCCTTGGCGAACCCACCACCGACAGCGCGAGCTTGGAGGCCGGTGAATTCGACCGGCGGATACTTCAGGGCCTGCTTGGCCTCCCGTCGCGACCGCTCCTCCTCCGGTGTCAGTTCCGTTCGCTGGATGGACTTCGTCGCTTTGCCGAATCGAACCAGTTCCCATCGACCAACAAACTCGGACCACGAACCGCGCGGATCATTCGGCAGCCAGAAGCCGTAGGCTCCGAAGATGACGTGGTAGGCGTGGATCATGGTGAACTCGCACAGTGGTGAGGATCAGTCGTTCAGTCGTTTAACCGCGTGGGCAACGCCCCGCGCGTCGATGGAGGGTGGACGTGGATTGTGTATCGACGTTGAAGAGCGAGCTTTTCAGTGTCTGTTGTGAGTAGGTGAGTCGTTCTGACGCTCGACGCGCGGGGCGTTGCCCACGCGGTTAAACGAGGGAGTGCTACATCAGTAATTGAATAGGAACTCACTTGAGTTCAGCA
>JAYTGQ010000753.1:0-1297 GCA_043733345.1 Schlesneria sp. | reverse complement strand
GCGAGGACGAGAGTCGAACGACTCTCGTCCTCGCTCACGCTTCGGGTTGGTGTTGTTCTTGGACAAGTTCTAAACATCTGTGTCGCTATCGGCCATTGTGAGAAACCAATTGGCTCCCGATCGTGTTTGTTCTCGCACTTCGCCTCCGAACCGGCAGAGGACCGGGTGACGGTTCTGTCGGCGATGAAATCCCGCCGATTGCAACAGGCGATAGAAACTTGTCGAGCCGAAACAGTCGAGCCGAATCGCCGATGCCTCGGTGCGCCGCGTTCTCCGATTGAACTCCGCGAACAGCAGCGACGTGGTCGGTTCATCCACCGCGAGCAGGTCCGAAATCGAAATGGCTCCCTCATCCACGTACCACACGACATAGCCGAGCAGTTCATTCGTGACCCGATCGGCGAGCGTGAAAATCTGATAGTTCAAGTCGGGGCACTGCGTGAATCGCCAGTTCAGGTAGCTTTCGGTTCTTTCTCCAATGACATCGAAGCGATCGAGGGTGTGCAGCCACAGGGCGTCGAAACGATCGTCGAATCTCGACACGTCACGCGCGACAACGTTTGCCGGTAGCCGAGTTCGCCACTCGGCCGAACTCCATCCGAGAATCTTGTCGAGCAACGGAGCGACCAGCCGTGAGGCCAGCGACAAACGGAGCTTGTCGCGCAGCTTCTGCTCGGTGCGAAGCAGCTTCGTCCACGAAGAGAATTCACCGATCTCGCGATACCCGGCCCGCTTCATGACGGCCGTGGCGGAGCGATTCGGCATCCCGTACAGAATCGCGCGACCATCTCCATCGGCCGCGTTGATGATCGTGCGAACCAAGGTCAGCGCGGGACCGACTGAGCGTTGAGTCTGATCCACGTTCAAGTCGATCGGAGCACCTCCATCGACCACCGCCCCTTCGACAGCCGTCCGCCGGAACAGGAGCCCCGCGGCACCCATTGGCGGCGCGTCCTGCTCGCCCAACAACCACGCTCGCGAACGACCGCTGCCGTACAGCCAGTCGAACCGATGTTCGGCCGCCGTTGGCAGATTGCGTCGCCACAGGTCGAGCAACGCGGTGCGCAGCGAGGCCACGTCGGGGTGAGTCACCTCGAGCGGCGGAGCAGTCGCAGTCGTCGGCCAAGCGGTGGACATGGTACTCTCAAAAAATCGAATTCATCCCGCGACGCGGGGACCGAAGGGGACCGAAGTTCGGCTTAGGAACTGGCTCGCAATAACTTCCCGGTTAGACGAAGTGATTCTGTGAGCGGCAAGGCGCTAGCCGCCGGTAGTTTCAACTCACCGGCGGCTAGCG
>JAYTGQ010000752.1:0-4056 GCA_043733345.1 Schlesneria sp. | reverse complement strand
CTCCCGCCGAGCCATGTGCGTGAGGAAAGTCGCTTGTTTCTCGCGGCTCGGCAGGAGCCTCGCCCTCCCGACAGCCGTTTTTCAACAGGCTGCTAATCGGCCTCCACCGAAACCGCTCCCGCGATCACTTCACCGAAAGACCAACCCAAACCCGCCTGCCTCAGTGACGAGGACGGCCTCCTAGGTGTGGTCGGGTCGGAGTTCTTCGATCGTGCGCCGGAGAGTCTCGGCAAGTCGGACGAACGCCGAATGCTGCCCATGGAAGAGAAGGAGAGCTTTCGCTGGCTCACGGGCTATCGGCTGGCGTGTCAGTTGGCGGCGGAATGTCCGCAGACGCGGATCGTGAGCATCGCCGATCGCGAGGCGGACATCGACGACATCTTTGTGGAGGCGCAACAGCAGACCGGTCCACGCGCCGACGACATCATTCGCGCGCAGGAAGATCGCAGCACGCTCGAACGTGATCCGGACGCGGGTCCGGCGACGTATGTCAAAGTCCGCGACGAAGTGAGCCGCTCGAGGTTGCTCGCGACTCGGACCATCGAACTCAGAGGCTATCCGGAAATTGCATTTGCCGCATCTTGACCGAAGCGAAGACTTTGCGTGCCACGGTCAGGGTTTTGCGTGGCCGTGTCTTCGCTATGACAAAAGCACGACCACGCAAAGCCCTGACCGTGGCACCCTGAAAACAAGCTGTTTCTTTCCGGATAGCCTCTGACCGAGTGATTCGCGCCGAGCCGGGCCAACTCGTCCTGCATGCCCGGTTCGAGTTCCCGCGCGAACAGGTGCGAGATGTCGGGCCGAAACGCCTGATACGCGGGACCGAGAAAGCCGGGGCGGGCACTGTTACGGACCAACGCACGCCCCTGCATCAGGTCCACGGATGCAGGCGACGCATCGGAGGTCGAACCTCGCAGCTTCGCGACCACCGAACCGAAGGCCGGTCGTCCACCGAGCGATTGCAGGTTCTTGGCCTCAAACCCCGACTGGCATTGAAAGGCATCGTGAGCACCGGCCGAACCGACCAACGATCGAATGAAGGCGACTCGGTGCGCGAGGCTCGCCAGCTTGGGCAAGTGTTCACAAATGGAGATGCCCGGCACGGCACGGAAGTCTCGATCGGCGTGAACTCGCCGCGAATCTCAATCGGTGCTTCGGGCTTGAGGTCGATCATGTCGAGCTGCGGCGGCCCACCATCGAGATGCACGAAGAGGGCTCGCTTGGGAGAAGCCGTTCGCCCCGCAGCACTCTCCGCCCGCAACAGTCCTGCGAGTGAAGTGACTGCGCCGCCCATGACGCTCGTTTGCAAGAAACGTCGCCGCCCGAGATCGAAGTCATCGTGAATTGCATCCGTCATGCCGCCACCTCGTTCCAACAGGATCGACCAATGAGTCGGGAATCTATCGCGAACCAGCACCGGCGTCACCGGCGAGTGGCGTGACATCACCCGGTAAAAGATTTACCCATCGAAGCCTGACGCGCAAGCGAAGTTCTTCTTCGCTTGCGCGTCAGGCTTCGATGAGCGGGGACGATATTTCGCTGGGCTTGCCTGACATCCTTGCTCACGCTGCGGGTTGGTGTGTTGGTGGGTTGGTGTGGCTCTCGCATTAATCGGTTGACGCTCCATTCCGCGTTCCCTACCGTGCGACGCGATGTTGAGGCCGGATCGGACGGACTGTTTGGAGAGGCTCATGTCGAACGATGCGGCGCGGGGTGGCGAGGCGAACGGTTCCGGTTTGACGAGCGGTTCGTCGGAGCGCGATCCAATGGCAAGGGGTCTGAATGAGGCTCCGACGCGCGTCCGCTACGGTGTCGCTGCCGTGTTGACCGTGATGGCCTGCCTGCTCTATCTCGACCGCTTCGCCGTGGGGATCGCCTCCGAGTACATCCGCGAAGACCTGCGGATGACGCAGGCGCAGATGAGCTGGTTCATCAGCGCGTTCTTCTGGTCGTATGCCCTCTCGCAGGTTCCCGCCGGTTGGTTGAGCGACCGCTTCGGCCAGAGACTGATGCTGACGGTCTACATCCTCACCTGGTCCGCCTTTACGGGTTTGCTGGGGTTGGCCACATCCGTCTGGCTCGTGTTGCATCTGCGTCTCTACTGCGGAGTCGCCCAAGCCGGAGCCTTTCCCGTTTGCAGCGGTCTGATCCGCAATTGGTTCCCGATCTCACAGCGCGGCACGGCCAGTTCCATCATCGCCCTCGGCGGCCGCGCGGGCGGAGTCCTCGCGCCAATCCTGACCGCGTGGCTGATCGTATTGTTCGCCAGTTCCGGCTCAATCCCAGATTTTGACGAGACGGATGTGATCTACCCCCCCAGTTTCGTCGTGCATGTCAGGAATTGCCATTCAAGAGACCGACCTGAAGAAGTGTTGACGAAAGGGTTGTACCACAAGCTCCCAAAGTCATTGAAAGCCTCAATCCACAGGATCGAAGGTGGCTACATTGTCTTCGAGGAGCCGGTGGTTGTTTTCGGGACTAGTGGCTTCTCGGGACGGTTATCGCTCTTGAACGACTGGGTTCCGAGTTTTTTGCAAAGCACATCGACCGGTGGGCGAGACAAGTCGAATGATCGCTACGTCGAGAAAACGATGCTCATTCTTTCGCACTTTAATAATTGTCTCAGCGATGGTTCACTACTCACGCACGACAACACGTCTGGCCTGAAGCTTTCCGCCCAAGCGCGACGGCTGCTTGATAAGAGAGATGCGGCTGCAAAGCTGTCAGCGTATGAAACAAGACTCCTCAATCGGCTGGCGATTGAAGCAGCGATGCCGAAGCAGATCAAAAAGTATTATGGTCGCGGTTGGAGGCCGACTTTGATCGCCTACGGACTCGTGGGACTGGTGGTAGCGTTCGCGTTTGCGTGGGTGGGACGCAACTCGCCGAAGCAGCATCCGTGGTGCAACGACGCCGAGCGAAATTTGATCGACGACGAGGCGAGTCTGGCGGCGAAGGCGGTCGAGCCGCGAGACGCCCCGTTTCCGTGTCGGGCGATCGTCACGAGCCTCAGTCTGTGGGGGAACAGCTTGATGCAGTTCTTCACCAACATCGGTTGGCTGTTCGTGGTGACGTGGTTGCCGAGGTATCTCGACAAGGTCCATGGCGTGCCGCTCGCCGAACAGGCGTTGATGACGGCGGTGCCGACGGCGGCGGGGATCATCGGGATGTTGTTCGGTGGTCGCTGGACAGATCTAACGACGCGCAAGCTGGGCCTCAAATGGGGACGCCGGTTGCCGATTGCCTCGACGCGCCTGCTGTCGGCGTTCGGTTACGGCATCTGTCTGACGCTGGGAATCCTCTGCACTCCCGATCCGACCACGCGCTGGTTGCCGTGGGCCATGATCGCGGGACTGAGCGTGATGGTGATGGGCGTCGATCTGGGTGTCCCCGCCACATGGGCTTACGCTCAAGACGTGGGAGGCAAGTACACGGGCGCGATCCTCGGTTGGGCCAACATGTGGGGCAACATCGGCGCGGCCGTGGCTCCGCTGATCTACAACGCCGTGCTGGGTGAGACGCCGAGCCTGACGCAATGGAACACGATGTTCGCCGTCTGTGCGGTCGCGTTCATCCTGTCAGGACTGTGCGGACTGGTCCTCGACGCGACCAAGCCGATCACGCAGGAGGGAGCCTGAAAGCCGTCTGGCAAAATGATGTGGCACAGAATGAGGAAGGCAAATTAGGGCCTGGTTCAAATCAGTCGTTTCCGACCACCTATGCTCAGCGCGGCCGGAACTGAGTCGTTTAACCGCGTGGGCAACGCCCCGCGCGTCGAGCGATGTGGAACGCTGTTTTGCCATCGACGCGCGGGGCGTTGCCCACGCGGTTAAACGAGGCAATGGCCTTCCTCATTTTGTGTCACATCATTCTGTCTGATCGAGCCTGTCCGGCTGAGTTCCTACGTCTCTAGCCCTAAAACAAGCGAACACCACCGGGCTTGCCCCGGTGGATTTCGGTTTTTGCACTACTTGTGACTTCACTTGAAACCCAACGTGAGTAGTGCAGAAACCCGCGAGCCACCGGGGCCAGCCCGGTGGGGTCGCTTGATCGAGG
>JAYTGQ010000751.1:0-4060 GCA_043733345.1 Schlesneria sp. | reverse complement strand
TCAAAAAATCTTGGGCGCGGTCGCTGGCGGGCATGCCGTGCAGGCAGCGATAGGCTTGGTCCCAACGACCGGCGGTGAAATGATCGACACCCAATTCGTACTCGGCGACGTGCGCGTCGGTCAGCTCGGGGAGTTCGGTTTCGGGCGGAAGTAACTCGCTGACGACAGCGGGTGTTTCCATGCCATACGGCAGGAGGCGACCCAAGCGGCGCAAGCGACCTTCAGTGGGGGCGAGCCTCGGCCGGACGATCTTGGCGGTCGCTTCATCGACGACGATCGGTACTCGCAGTTGCTTGGTCATGCTTTCGAGGCGACTCGCCAGATTGACGACCGGGCCGAACACCGTGACTTTGACTTGCTCGGCCGTGCCGATCTTGCCTGCCACCGCGCGACCGTGTGCGATGCCGATCCCCATTGCGAAGTCGGCCAGCGGATGGTTCTTCGTGGCGGCTGCTTTCGCGAACGCGGCTCGAATGCCGAGTGCCGCGCGGCACGCATGGACGGCCGCGTCGGGTGACGGAAACGGCCAGCCCCAGAACCCGAGTGTCGCGTCTCCCTGAAAGTCTCCCGTGACGCCGCCGTGTTCCAGAATGTGATGCGTCATCACGCCGAGTGCCCGGCTGACTCGTTCGAGCAGTCCGATCAAGTCGCCCGCCGCCAGCTCGGCCCGCTGACTGAAGCCACGCAGATCGCAGAACATCACCGTCACATCGCACTCACTCGGTTCGAGCATTGTCGTGTCGAGTTCATCTCCCAGTGCGGCCAGGACCGGCGGCGCGAAAAACTGCCGCAGTCCGGCTTTTTGCCGCTCGAACCGGCGCGCGCGAACGACCGCGCTGATGATCTCGGCCACGAGTTCCGTGAACTTCACATCGGCTTCGAGTTGAAGCGTGTCGGAGAGCGTCGTTCCCGGCACGAAGGTCTTCCCCATCCGACCGGCCACGTACAGGCCGGTCGGTTCGGTGGCGAGGCCCGGCACCGGCGTGCAGTAGGCCCAGTCGAACTCTTGCATCAGTGTTTGGTCGTGCTGTTTCGGTGAGTTCTTCTCCCAGATGTGCAGCACGCTGGCCCGACGTTTTTCGAGTGCCTCCACGACCAATCGCCGTGAGGGCCGGAACGGTCCCGCTGTCTCGCGCCGCCGATCCCAATGCAGCATTGGAATGTCTTCGGTCCCGCCCGCCGTCACGATCGCGACCGCCTCCGCATGGACGATCCCTTTGAGCAGCAGGTTGACCAGCCGATGAAACAGCTCGCCATCATTCGCCGCTCCCGCGATGACTTCGGGAAGATGCGTCAACACTTCAATCCGGTTCTCGGGGTCTTGGTATCGAATCTTGCGCAGCTCTTGCGGCTTGAACGCGAACTCTTCCACGGGCGCAGCGGGGAGAGAACCGTCCGCTTCGGCCTCGACCAGATAGAACGAAGTGGCTCCCACGACAAAGTGCTGACCAATCTCAACCCGGCACGACTCGACCGATTCCCCCGCGAAGAAGAGCGGGTTGCGAGCCGACTTGACGCGCTTGAGCTGCACATGACCGGGCTGCACATCGAGTTGCACATGGCGGCGCGAGAGCAAGCTGTCCCACGGAACGCTGAGGCTCGCCTCGGACGCACGCCCGATGACATGGTTCTCACCCGGTCGCAAGAGCTGCCGCCGCGACTGAGACGGCTCGGCCCCCTGCATCATGAGTTCAAGCACTGTCGCCTCCCTTGGCGGTCAACGACAGCGTGGTGGTGTTGCCCGAGGAAGTCTGTCGTCGCCAGAAGCGGAGCCAACGCGGACCTCGCTCGTTCAACAAGGCCACGATCAGCCACCACGATCCCGCGACCAAGCCCAGCATGACCAGGACGGCTCCCAATGCGGACGAGAAGAGTCGCGCTTGCAGGTCTTCCACGGGTTGCAGCGCGGACTTCTTCCGTTCCTGTACGACGGCGACCCAATCGGTGCCGCGTACGCGACTGAACGCCGCCAGCCATTCGCCGCCGTAGGTCGTCGGATCGAGCTTCCCGATCGGGTCGATGTAATGCCGCGTTCGATCCGGCTCGGTCCGCGTCGCGCGTTCATCGGCAGAGTCCCCTTGGCCGGACTCTTGCAGGAGGTGTTCGAGGTCCAGCAGGACATCCTTGTTTGCGACACCGACCAGGCTGAGCTGCTCGAACCCCGTGTCCCCCAGCGAATCGAGGTTGCTCTTCGTCATCCATTCGTGCGCGAGCAGCGTCCACGGTCGCTGCCGTCCATCGACAGAACGCCCGTCGAGAATCGCGAACTCACGACCGACACCATCCCGCCCCTGCGAACGCAGGCTGCGTTCGTAGTCCTGCAACAGACTGCTCAGCGAGAGCGATCTCGCGAGGACGCCGATCACGCGCGATTCATCATCCGGCGCGAAGATCGGAACCGAGAGCGCGATCAAATCGTGCTGCTGTGTCGTGCCGCGATACGGAATCGAAACGTACGGCTTCGTGATCGGGGCGACGCCGACCGGCACTTCGTTCTCCTGATAGTGAAAGCCGCCGCCGTGGAAGTAGTCGCGATACGCATAGCCGCCGTCCAGCGACATGCTGATGACGTTGCGCCACCGCTGCACGCCGTTCGCGTCGAGCAGAAACCAACTGTCATCGAGTGACCGGCCGAGTCCCTTCCAACGCTTGTCGTTCCGCTTCTTGAAGTCGTTCAGCAAGTCCCACAGTGGCTGTCGTTCGTCGCGCGGCTGAGACGCAAAATTGATGACCGCCCGTTGGAGTTCCTCATCGCAGGCGATCGCCTCCAACTCCGCCAGTCGATCGCCCAGATCGCGATTGATTCCTTCCGCCAGCAGGTTGACGGTGAGCACATCGCTTTCGAGCGCTCGCCGCGTGAGACTGATTTGAGTCGTTCTGATCGCGTCTTGCATGGCCTCGATCGCCAGCGGAGCAATGCCCAGCAAGAGCAGCACTGGCAGCACCAGCCCCAGCAACACGAGCGGTCGTCGTGCGCGAAACCGCTCGCGCGCGACGAGTCGGTCCAGCACGGTTTGAGCATTCGGGAACCGCTTTGCCGGATCGGAAGCCAGGCAACGATCGACGATCTCAGCCAGATGTTGATCGACTCCCGCGACCCTGCGATGCGCGAGGGGTCTCACATCATGACGCACGATCTGGCGATAAATCGTCAACCGTTCGTCGAGCGATCGCGCGTCGCTCAATCGACGATCATTCTCATCCGTGCGGAACGGCGGCGAGCCGGTCAGCATGTGATAAATCAGTGCCCCGAGCGCGTACACATCCCACCGCGCATCAGGCACGGCTTTGAGGTCCGCCTGCTCCGGAGCCATGTAGTACAGCGTCCCCAACGCGTGACTGTTCTCGTCCGCGAGTCGCGATTGTCCGAAGTCGCACAACCGCGGCTCGAAGTCTTGGTCGAGCAGGATATTCGCCGGCTTGAGATCACAGTGCAGGATGCCGCTGCCATGTGCATGGACCAGCGCTTGGCTGACGCGCGTGGCGATTCTGACCGCGTCGATCGGGGTCAGCGGGCTGCCGTTCAATCGCGCGGCAAGCGATCCGTTCTCCAAGTACTCCATCACATAATACGGCGGGTCGTGATCCCAGCCGACCGCTAGCAAACCGACGATGTTGCGCGAGGTGTACAGCACGGCCAGCTTCTCGACCTCACGCCCGAGCAGTGACCAATCGACACCGCGCCGATGCGTGTAAAGCTTGATCGCGACGTGCTTGCCCGTGTTCTGTTCGCGAGCCAACCAGACCGATCCATACTTTCCCTCACCGATCGACTTCAAGATGCGATAGCCCGGCACCGACGCCGGCGCTTCGCCCGCCAACGCGCTCAATTCACGAGCCTGCTCGACCGACTCGACACCCTGATCGAGCGTCTCGTCCAACGGTCGCTGTTCACTCGAAACACCCACGTTCGCAGCACGCATAGATTGCACTTCGCCTGTTTTCGTTTGGCTCATCCGGAGTTCCGGGGAGGTTTCGGTTTTGAGAACGGGAAGCGTTCTGAACGGGCTGTTTTTAGCCCGGAGGGCGGCAGATCGTAGCCCACGGCGTGAGCCGTGGG
>JAYTGQ010000750.1:0-4062 GCA_043733345.1 Schlesneria sp. | reverse complement strand
ATCGTCGGCCGCAGCGATGCTGGGCGATTGGCCACGGGGGTCGAGTCGCTTCGCACCCGAGTCCGTTCGTTGCGTGTGACCGATGACTTCAGGTTGTCCACATCGACGTGAACCGCCACGACCGCTTGCGGAATGAACGCGAGCGCCTTCTGAATCTGTTGTTCGTACTGGCGCGTGAACTCGCGCACGCGCTGGATGAGATGACTGTCGCTCGCATCGCCGGTCGCTTCGCCCGAGTGAGCTTGTCCACGTGCGACATCGAACACCGTGACATCGACCGGACTGAGATCGGGGACCATGCTCGCCACGGCCTGACGCAACGACGCGACCAGCCGCGAGGAAAGCTCTCGCCCCGCTCGCGGCTTCACCGTGACATTCGCCGTGACACGCGGCTTCTGCCCGAACGAGACTCGTCGCCCCGAGTTGGCCACCGCGACGCGCGCATGTTCGATGTCCGGCACCGCTTCGATCATTCGTCGCAGCTCTTGGAGCAGCAGCGCCTCTTTCATCTCTTGCCGCTGCCGATCGGTCGTGAACGGCCCGAGCGACTCGAACTGCTTGAGCATCTGCGTGCCCAAGTCCGCCGGCACCGCATCGAACTCGACGAGTGCGGCGTTGTACCGGTCGAGCTGATTCGCCGGGGCGAGCAGCTTGCGGCCCTCGCGCCGATAGTTCGTCAGACCAGCTTGGTTGAGAGCACGCTCGGCGGCGGATAGCTCGTCACTCGCGAACGCCTTCCCAAACGAAACCGCCTGAAAACCATCGGGCTGATTCGCGACAAGCAACCACGCGAAGCCCCCGAACACCAGCAACGGCACCGCCACAAACGTCGCTCGCTGAGCAAGCGACATCCCACGAAACAGCTCCACAAGCTGCCGAGTAATGCGGGGCAGGACATCCATGTAACTGCCGAAGAGTGAGAACGAGAAAAGGCCAACACGGCGCGCGGGTTATAGGTCCGAATCGACAAATGGAGCAATGCGAGTCAGCGGCATCCCAATTGGGAGAGGCCGTCCGGGTGGCCGGGGCTGGAGTCGCTTTGGACGAAGCCCCGGGGTTTCGCGAAACGCTCCAACCCCGGCCACCCAGCCGACGAAGATTCAAAACAGTGGCGATTCATTCACGTGGTTCATTGATCTCTGCGATCAGTTCTGCCGCCTGTTCGGGTGTCTCCTGACGGACGGACTCAATCTGTGAGCGTGGCAGCTTCAATTCGGAGGAGGTCTCAACGGCAAACCTCTCACCGGCAGACCCACCCTGAGTTGTGACATTGGTCAAAACAATGGAGTCGTCGTTCACCTGACGGACCAGCCCCAAGTGGACTTTTACGTTTTTTGAGGATCCTCGCCCCGCCTGCCGCATGACGACGAAGTACCACTGGTCCGCTTCCATCTCCAAGATTTCGATTCGTTTGCGACTGAGCCTCTCTTCACGTTCTGGATTCGGTAACAGAAAGCTGGAGTCCGGCATGAGACTCAATTCGGGGACCGGAGCATTCTGGCTTGTCGAGTCGTTGCTGGAGGGGACTTCGAACGATGAGCTCGCGATTTCGTCGAAGCGTCGAAAGGGTTCCGCTTTCTCGGCAGAGATCGGTCCAAACCACATGATTTGTGTTCGACGGACGGTCACGGGAGGCTCGTTCTTGCAGGAACTCCAGCCGTTCTCGAAGTGCGAACCCCAGAGAGGCAGGTGGCGCAGGGCCGATGTCGAATCGAAGTAAGTGCATTTCGTGACATCCGTCAGCGTGAGGGAATCCTCGTCACACTTCTGGAGTCGTCCCACGTATCCGTTACGGAAGATGCCACGGACGAAGAGAGACCGGCCATCCTTTTCCGGAAGACGAACCTGGTACCACTCACCCGGCACGAGGCATTGCATTTCCTTCGCGGAAACCGGGGTCGTGTCGTAGTTCGGATATCCGACTGGGGATGTCTCCTGACGCGGAAACATGGCGCAGCCGGTCAGCAGCAAGAGCATGAAACAACCACAGAGAATTCGCATCGGTGTCGTCTCCATTCACTTGCCGGTCATTACGATGACATTCACTCGCCGACAAATCAGTCGGGCCAACGGCTTCGAGTCGCGCGGGTTATAGGCCCGGCTCAATAAATCGGGCAATGCGAGTCACGTGAAGCTTAGAATTCTCGCTGATGGTCGAAGGGGCTTGACCTGTCAGACATTGTGCCTGTATGGATGTTGTCGTCTCACACTTCGCGCGGCCGAAATTGCTGCTCCGTCGTTTAACCGCGTGGGCAACGCCCCGCGCGTCGAGCGACGTGGATCCGCTGTTTCACCACTCGACGCGCGGGGCGTTGCCCACGCGGTTAAACGACTCCATTCAAGCCGTGCCAGGTACAACTTCGTGTTGGCGAGGAATCACGATGTCTCACTCCGCCCGTCAGACTCACTGCCGTTTGTCCGTTCTGGCTGTGGCCGCAACTTTGAGCTTGGCCGTCACATGGCCTGCGTTGGCCGATGATGCACGAGACCTCGCCGCGCGGATCGACAAGCATCTGGAGACGCGTTGGAAATCGGATGGCGTCACTCCCGCTGAGCGCTCTGACGACGCCGAGTTCCTGCGGCGGGTGTCGCTGCACATCGGAGGGACGATCCCGCCGGTGTCGGAGGCGCGGCGGTTCTTGCGGGACGAGTCGCCGGACAAAAGGGAAAAACTCATCAACGGGTTGCTCGACGGGCCGCAGTACCTCACCAATTTCAGCCACTTCTGGCGGCGGGTGATGATGCCCGAGGGGAACACCGACTTGCAGGCCCGGGCTCAACTGCCGGGGTTTGAGGCGTGGCTGCGGCAGCATCTGGCGAAGAACACGCACTACGATGCCCTCGTGAAAGAGTTGCTCACCGTCCCGCTCGACACCGGCCGTGCGATGAACTCGCCGTTCGACGGGGCGGGTAACGTCTCGCCGCTGCCGTTCTTTCAGGCCAAGCAGATCAAGCCCGAGAACCTTGCGGCGGCCACGTCGCGGATGTTCCTCGGCCTGCGGATCGAGTGTGCGCAGTGTCACGATCATCCGACCGACACTTGGAAGCGGCAGCAGTTCTGGGGCTACGCCGCCTTCTTCGCGGGGATCGAACGAGTGGACCGCAACGAGGAATTCGTCGGTCGCGTGAAGGAGGTCTTCGATCGGCGCGAGCTGACGATCCCCGATGCCACGGTCGATCAGGTCGTGCAGGCCACGCTGCTCGACGGGACTTCGCCGCAGTGGCGGACGCGCGTCAGCTCGCGCCGCGAACTGGCCGATTGGATCACGTCCAAGAAAAACCCGTTCTTCGCGCGAGCCACCGTGAACCGCCTGTGGGGCCACTTCTTCGGCGTCGGCATCGTTGACCCGATCGATGACTTCACCGCGACGAACCGACCCAGCCACCCCGAACTGCTCGACGAGATCGCCGCCGATTTCGCCGCCCATGACTTTGACCTCAAGTACCTGATTCGGGCGATCACCACGACCAAGGCGTATCAACTGACCAGCCGCAAGTCGCACGAGACGCAGGACCAGACGCAGCAGTTCGCGCGAATGACCGTGCAGGGACTGACGGGCGAGCAACTCTTCGACAGCCTCGCCGTGGCGGTCGGCTTCTTCGAGCCGACTCAACAGCAGAACGTCTTCGCGTTCAATCAGTCCGGCCCGCGCGGCGAGTTCCTTGAACTGTTCTCTCCCGACAACAACTCGATCACCGAACGCCAGACCTCAATCCTGCAAGCCCTCGCCCTGATGAACGGTCAGTTTACGTCAACCGCGACAAACCTCGACAACAGCGCGACCCTCGCCGCCGTCACCGAGTTCCCGCTCATGAAGGACGCTGCCAAAATCGAAACGCTGTACTTGGCTGCTCTCACACGAAAGCCCCGACCTGAAGAGTTGGAACGCCTCACGAAGTACGTCGAATTGGGCGGCCCAACCAAAAACCAGAAGGCCGCGCTGGCCGATGTCTTCTGGGCGCTGCTGAACTCAAGTGAGTTCCTATTCAATTACTGATGTAGCACTCCCTCGTTTAACCGCGTGGGCAACGCCCCGCGCGTCGAGCGTCAGAACGACTCAC
>JAYTGQ010000749.1:0-10767 GCA_043733345.1 Schlesneria sp. | reverse complement strand
TTCAAATCCAGTGACGGCAGACAACGTAAGAACTGGGATGCCGGTTCCCGTTTGGTACTCCATAGGCGGAGACCACCCGTTTCGCGGTTGGACGGAGAGAACGGACGATAGTGGCGCGGTGCGATCCCATCCGTCGCCGCGTTGGGTGAAGACGGCTTGCAGGTGGCTTTCAAACAGAGCACGGGCGTTTTGGAGGTTCTGTTCGGCGTTGGCTTTGGCGGTGGCGAGGCCCTCAAACGCTTCGTCGAGAATCCCAACAATCCGCCGCTGCTCGGCCAGCGACGGAAGCGGTACTTCAATGCTCTTGTAAGCGTCGCTATTGAGATTCCGAATACCCGTCGAATGGCTCTGCATCGTTTCCGTGACACCAGACAAGTGCGTCCAGAAAAGGAACTTGTGCAGGAAGCGAAAATCCAACGTCTTCGGATCTTTCACGCGCATCGCAGCGGTGAAGTTGCTGAAGGAAAAATCCCCTGCTTTCTTGTCGAAGAGCGCAACACGTCCGACCGGCTGTTTCGGTCCACCCCCCGACTTCTCCAAGATTAGGTCGCCAAAGGCCAAACGACGTTTCTCGAATTTCTTTGCCTCAACTTCAAGATACGCGATGTCGGAATCGTCCAACGTGCCTTCTTTCGTGAAGTTTGTGTTCCGTATCACGCCGACTGTGACGAAGGGCGGCTTCTCTCCCTTCCAAAGTCCATTGTTGAACTCGCAAACGTCGTCAAGCGTCTTTGTCTGCCATCCGTTTTTCATATCAGCCCCCGGATGGTTTGCAGGACTTCGGCACTCTCGGCGTCCAGCGCGGCGATCTCGTCCATGATCGCTGCGGGGCTGCGGTGCGTCACTTGCTCGCCACCGTTGGGATTCTTCACCGATAGGTCGAACGTCGTCGGGTCGATCGTGGCGGCATCCACGCTCCACGACTTCGGCGAGTCGGCGCAGGTCTGCTGCAACTCGACGAACTCGGCGAGGTCGTCATCGTTGAGCGGGTTCGTCTTGCCCATGTTGCGGCCGGGGTCGAGCTGGTAGTACCAGACCTTCCGCGTCGGTGCTCCCTTCTCAAAGAACAGCACGACGGTCTTCACGCCCGCCCCCTGAAACGTGCCGCCGGGGCAGTCGAGCACGGCGTACAGGTTGCAGCTTTCCAACAGCAGCTTCCGCAGACTCACCGAGGCGTTGTCGGTGTTGGAGAGAAACGTGTTCTTGATGACCACGCCGCCCCGTCCGCCCGCCTTCAGAATCTTGATGAAGTGCTGCAAGAACAAGAACGCGGTCTCGCCCGTGCGAATCGGAAAGTTCTGCTGAACCTCTTTCCGTTCCTTGCCGCCAAACGGCGGATTGGCCAGCACCACGTCGAAGCGGTCCTTCTCCTGAATGTCGGCGAGGTTCTCGGTCAGCGTGTTCGTGTGGACGATGTTCGGCGCTTCGATGCCATGCAGGATCATGTTCATGATCGCGATGACGTAGGCCAGCGATTTCTTCTCTTTGCCAAAGAAGGTGCGTTCTTGAAGCGTCTTGGCGTCCTTGGTGGTCAGGCCGGGCTGCGAGTTCAGGTAGTCGAACGACTCGCACAAGAAGCCCGCCGAGCCGACCGCGCCGTCGTAAATCTTGTCGCCGATCTGCGGGTTCACCACTCGCACGATGGCGCGGATCAGCGGGCGCGGCGTGTAATACTCACCGCCGTTCCGCCCGGCGTTCCCCATGTTCTTGATCTTGGCTTCGTACAGGTGCGACAGCTCATGCTTCTCGGTCTGCGAGCGGAACCGCAACTCGTCGATGTGGTCGATGATCTCCCGCAGGTTGTAGCCGCTTTGAATCTTGTTTTTGATCTCTCCGAAAATCTGCCCGATCTTGTATTCGATGGTGTTCGGCCCGGTCGCCTTCTGCGTGAAGCCCTTCAGAGACGGAAAGAGCTTGTCGTTCACAAAGTCCCGCAGGTCGTCGCCGGTCTGAGCTTTGTTGTGGTCGATCAGCCCGTCGGCCCCCTTCGGCGCAGCCCAGCTTTCCCAGCGGTACGGCTTGTCGAGGATGAAGGTGTACTTCTTCCCTTCCAACGCGGCTTCGTCGGCTTTGTCCTGCTCCAACCCGTCGAGGTACTTCAGGAACAGTAGCCAAGAGGTCTGCTCGGTGTAGTCCAACTCGCTGGAACACCCCGCCTCTTTCCAGAGGACGTCGTCGATGTTCTTGAACGCTTGCTCAAACATGCGTGGATTGCATTCACTGGAGTTAGTCAGGGGAGGGGGCGTCTCGTCGAGTGCGCCCGGGCGCGTCTCAAAAAAACTGGCGGCCCAAATCGGCCGCCAGAGGCTCACGGTGAAGTTATACGTTATTGGACTGTCACGTCGCGAGATGTGAGACGTGGTTGCTCTCCGGGCCGTCGCCTTGGGAGTTGTGGCCGACGAGCCAGAACTCGTAGGTGACGCCGGGGGTCAGCGGGCCGAGGTCGGTGAGCGAGACGGTGGTGGTGGCCGAGGTGCCGGCCAGTTCGGCGGTCCCTCCGGCGGGGCGGCGGAAGGCGCGCAGGGTCGTCGCGTGATCGGGCAGGGCCGTGACGGTCAGGCTCAGCGCGGCGGCATTGAAGGTGGCCGGGCCGGGGGCGGCGGGGAGCGGTTGCCCGGCGGCACCGCCGGAGTCGCGACGCGGTTGGCGGCCGTACTTCACCAGTTCGGCCGACTGGTCCGTGTCGTCGCTCGCCGAACAAATCAAGAACCGCACCCGCACGTTGACCAGGATCAGCAGGGCCAGCGCGATGTCGCGGGCGTTGGTCGCCCCCTGCGCCGAACCGCCCGTCGCGAGCGGCTGGTTCGTATTCACGATCGCGAGCTGCGCGGTCATCAACGTCAGCAAGGCCGCCGGATACCGCTGCGTCGGGTCGGCAATCGTGGGAGTCACCGTGATCGCCTGATTCGCCAGCGACTCGATCCGCGCGTCGCTGAACTCGCCGACCAGACCGCTCTCCCAACCATACGACGTGAACAATCCGATGCGAGCGGCGTCGGTGATGGCAAAGCTCCCCAAGCCCTGCACGAAGTTGTACCCGTCACGCAGCAGCTTCTGGAGTTGATCGAGCGCCGCTCGCAGATTGGCGGACGCGGTGGCGCGATCCCCTTCGCTCGTCAGCGTGGCCACGTCCTTGGCCTTCAAATCCGCCAGCCGGGTATCCAGCAGCGTTCGCAACGCCGCCGACAACTTGAACGGATCGGCGGCGACTCGCCCGTCATCCACCGTCTGCGTCAGTTCCGCGAGTTCGACCTGTTCCAACGACTGTTGATTCGGCATGACTGGCTCCTGAAAAGGAAGGGAAGTGAGGCGACACCATAAACGGAGCAATTGTCGAGTGCCAGTAGTGGCAGGCAGAATTGGGCCGCAGTCTGGTATTCCGATGAGTAACGCTGAACAGCAACTTGATCCGCGGGGTGGCGGGGTGGCCCAGCTTGCTTCAGGCTGGGTGCGTAGCACAAGAAACCCCAGCACGAGCGTTGAATAAGAACGAGCGTTCCGCGGGGTGGCCCTGCTGGATTGCGAGCGGGAGGCATGTTGAATGTGCCACTGCTTCGGGGTCGGCGGAGAAGCCGTGTTCTTCGTGAGGTCGTCCCGCAACCGGCACTGCTTCTCCGCCGACTCTGAAGCAGTGGCACGACTCAGGCAATCCCGGCGAAATATCGTACCCGCGCATCGAAGCCCGCCGCGCAAGCGAAGAGGGACTTCGCTTGCGCGGCGGGCTTCGATGGGTCAATCATTTGCCCGGTGTTGCCTCACGCCTCGACCGGGCGATGAATCCTCCGGAACGGCTTCCCGTTCCAGTCCTGTGGCATCGGTATGGCGAATCGGCGAAGGGCTAATTCGGTTCATCTGATTATTTGGAGGCGTACTTCGGCGAACGGTAAGAAATGATTGCCCCGACTGCACCAACCCGAAGTGTGAACGAGGGCGAAGTCGATCGACGCCCTCGCTCACACTTCGGGTTGGTGCAGATAAGACAACTCTTGCCGGTCGCTTTAACGGCAGGAGGAGTCTGGTATGGCGAGCGGGTTGGTCGGGGTGGCTAGCCTCTGGCAACTTGTTCGATCCCTCCGAATCCGTTTCTGAGGGCTGGGCACGCAAAAACGTCCTGTTTATGCCCCACTCGGAAGCGGCTGACACTAACCCGAAGCGTAAGCGAGGATGCAACGCGAGTCCTCGCTTACGCTTCGGGTTAGTGTGAGATATGCCATCCTCATCCGTCTACGGTATAACCTCAACGCCAATGGCGTGAGCGCCAACGTGAAACCGCTGTCACTCCCGTTTCGCGCACACCGTTGCGGTTAACAGGCGATTCAACCCATTTAACGAGGAACTTATTCATGCCCGCCAAATTCAAGCCCGATGGCTATCACACCGTGACGCCTTATCTGATCATTCAGGGGGCGGCGAAGGCGATTGAGTTTTATAAACAGGCGTTCGGTGCGACCGAATTGATGCGGCTCGACGCTCCCGGCGGGACGATCGGGCACGCCGAAATGAGGATCGGGGACTCGATCATCATGCTGGCCGATGAGCATCCCGAGATGGGGTTTCGCGGTCCGCCAGCGTTGGGCGGAACACCGGTCTGCTTGATGCTGTACGTCGAGGATTCCGATGCGATGTTTGCTCAAGCCATCGCCGCTGGTGGGACGCTTCAAAAGCCGCTTCAAGACCAGTTTTATGGTGATCGCAGTGGGCAACTGGTCGATCCGTTCGGCCATGTCTGGACAATCGCCACCCACAAGGAAGACCTCACCCCCGCCGAGATCAGCGCTCGACTGACGGGAATGATGACGCAGCACGGTGGCGGATGAACCGACCGCGATTAGCGGCCAGAGAAGCCGAGCGAGAGAATGAGCGGTTTTGTCGCGGCGGGAGCAGTCCAGTGTGGCGAGCGGTTGGTCGCGGTGGCTAACCTCTGGCAACTTAGGGGCTGTGCATTTTCTACGTCCGAGAGTTGTGGTCGGTATTCAAGTAACCCGCAGCGTCAGCGAGGGAGATCTGAACTCGACATGTTTTGGGATGTCCTCCCTCGCTGACGCTGCGGGTTACTTCCGCGAACTCTCGGAACTTGATCCTGCACAGCCCCTTACTCGATCCCGCTGAACTCGCTTCTTGCCCGATCGCGGCCTCAGATATCTCGCCTAGGAATTGTCACAGTGACCGATCGCATGTTCGTCGGGGCTTGCCGCCCACAGAGGGCCGCAAGCCTTTCGTGTTTCTTCGTCGGGGTTGTGGCTGCGGCGTGGTGTGTGGCTGCTGTGGCGGATGACCAACGGCCTCAGTCCGGATTTCGCCCACGCACTTTCGCGCTGACGAAGGCCACGATTGTCGTGGCTCCGGGGCAGGTGATCGAGACGGGGCATGTGGTTGTTCGTGACGGACGAGTCATCGCCGTCGGAGCGGACGCCGCCATTCCGGCCGAGGCCTTGGTGATCGAGGCTGACGGGCTGTACCTCTATCCTGGCTTCATTGATGCGGGGGCATCGGCTCTGTTTGACGAAGTGAAGCCGATGCCGCTGGAAGGGCGGAGCGTGGATATCTCCAAGTACGCTTTGGCTGGGATGCGCAGCGATGATCGGAATGGTTTGACGCCCGAATTTGCGGCGGGGGAACACCTCAAGCCGCAGCAGGGCGATCTCGACAAGTACCGTCAGGCGGGGTTTGTGGCCGTCCATGTGTTGCCATCCGGCCGCATCGCCAGCGGGACGGGGGCCGTTGTGAATTTGGCATCGCTGCCGGTGCGAGAGGCTCTGCTCGCGACGACCACGTTTGCGACGATGCAGCTTTCCGAACGAGGTGGCCAAGACTACCCGGCGACTCTGATGGGAGTTCATGCACATCTGCGGCAGGCATTTCTCGATGCCGAGCGTCATGCGAAGTGGCAGAAGTTGTTTGCAGCGGACGCGGCGAGCATCGAGCGGCCGCCGGTTGATCCCGCGTTCGAGGCCTTCAACGCAATGCGGGCTGCGGGCGCGAAGACGCTCTTTGTCGCTCACTCGCGCGACGATCACGATCGCGCATTGAACTTCGCGGCCGAGCATCAGCTTCGTCCCGTCATCTGGGGCGGGCGTGAAGCCTATCGCGTGATCGAGCGGCTCAAGAAGACGGAGGCTGACGTGATCGTGCAGGTCGATTTCGACGAGGAGCCGAAGCTCGAAGCCCCCAAGCCGAACGAGAATGATTCCTTGCCCGACCTTCCTGAACCGCAACGTGTTCGCGAACACAAGCGGCAGGATTGGAAGGAACGGGTCTCGGGGTTGGCTGCGCTGCAGAAGGCGGGGGTGAGGTTCGCGATCTCCTCGCGCGAGGCCAAGTCCCAAGCCGACACGCTCAAGGGAGTGCGGCAGGCGATTGCGAATGGCCTCGACCGCGATGCGGCGTTGGCGGCGCTGACGACTCAGCCTGCGGCCATGCTCGGGTTGGAACGGGAGCTTGGCACGATTGAGGTTGGCAAGCCTGCGTACTTCATTGCGCTGACGGGTCCGTTCGACAACGAACACGCGAAGGTGCGGCATGTCGTCATCAACGGTCTGCGCTACGAGTACCACAAGGACGCGAAGCCGGTCGAACCGACGAAGCCCGGCGAACCTCAGCCGCTGCAAGTTGCGGGCAAGTGGACGGTCGAGATTGACTCGGCTGACGGCAAGCTGCGCGGGGAGTTGGAGCTGAATCAGAGCGACCGCACGTTGTCCGGCCACTTTCAAAGCGATCAGGGAGACGGACGGCTTGCCTCGGGTAAGGCGACGAAGGATGGGATCGAGTTCGTCGTCTCCATCGGAGCGGGGGACAACACGATCCAACTGAAGTTCGACACCGTAGGGTGGGCACCGCCCACCACATCACCAAACGAATCTCAACCGAACTCGACAACGAAAACGGTGGGCAGTGCCCACCCTACGGAGTTGCGTGGCAACCTCAAGTCGCCGTTCGGTGCGGTGACGAAATGGAGTGCGAAACGAATCGAATCCGCACCCAAAGGTGATTTGGCGATCCAGCTCACCACCATCGAAAGCGTGGACGAGTCGGAACGAAAGGCCGACGGGGCTGGAGCAACTTCGCGAAGCCCCGGGGTTTCGCCCAAGGCGGCTCCAGCCCCGGCCACCCAGCCGAATGAAGGCAGCGCTGCCAATGTGCCGGATGCGACTCAACCCGCGAATGCTCCGGCGGCGGGCGTCTCGCGGAGCGAGACTGCTACGGGGAAAGCGGCGACTCAAGAGCAGCCGGTTGAGTTTCCCGAGGACCGCCGCGCGAAGCCGATTCAAACGGGAGGCAACGTCCTCATCAAAGGGGCGACGGTGCTGACGGCCACGGGGAAGACGTTGGTGGGTCACTCGATCCTCGTGAAGCATGGCACGATCACGGCGATTGGTCCCGATCTGATGCCCGAGCCGGGGATGTTGGTGATTGATGCGACCGGCCGGTTCGTCATGCCGGGGATCATCGACACGCACAGCCACATCATGATCTCGAACGGCCTCGGTGGCGTGAACGAAGCGACATCTTCCATCGTCTGTGAAGTCCGCGTGCGCGACGTGATCAACTCGGCCGACGCGAGCGAGTACCGCGCGCTGGCCGGTGGGACGACGACGGCCCGGTTGCTGCATGGCTCGGCCAATTGCATCGGCGGTCAGGACGCTGTTGTGCAGCTCAAGCATGGCACGAGCGCGGCCGAACACCTCTTCCCCGGAGCGCACTCGGGCGTGAAGTTCGCTCTCGGCGAGAACGTGAAGTTCCGACAAGGCCGCTTTCCCAACACGCGGCTCGGCGTCGAGGCGACTCTTAACCGGGCGTTCTTGGAAGCGTTGGATTACCGGCGCACATGGCAGGAATATGAGCGGGCGCGGACAAGGGTTGAGGGCCAAGCGGCGAAGAACGGAAGGGGAGTTGGTGAGGAAGCGGCATCTGATCGGTCGGATCGGGCAGCTCCGACCGATCGGACTGATCCGCCGCTCGCCCCTCAGCCCTCAGCCCTCACCCCGCTCCTCCCCCCGCGACGCGACCTGCGACTGGAAGCCCTCGCCGACATCATTAACCATCAGAAGTTCATTCACTCGCACTGCTATCGGGCCGACGAAATTCTGATGCTGCTGCGCGTGGCCGAGAGTCACGGCATCCGCGTCTGGTCGTTGCAGCATGTCCTGGAGGGCTACAAGGTCGCTCCCGAGATCGTGCAGCACGGAGCTAGTTGCAGCACATTCGCCGACTGGTGGGCTTACAAGGTCGAAGCCTTCGACGCGATCCCGCACAACGCCGCGCTGCTGCACGAAGCGGGAGCCAACGCGGTCATCAAGAGCGACGACTGGGAACTGATTCGCCACCTGTACCTCGAAGCGGCGAAGACGATCCGTTACGGCAACATGCCTCCCGACGCGGCCCTGCAAACGATCACGCTCAATCCGGCGAAGGAGCTGGGTCTGGCCGACCGCCTCGGTTCGATTGAGGTCGGGAAGCAGGCGGACCTCGCGATTTTCAACGGCCACCCGTTCAATGCCTTTTCGCGCTGCGAGCAAACTCTGATCTCGGGCGAGGTCTATTTCACACGCGACCGCCAGCCGACGGCGATGAGCGTTGATGGAGTCGCTCGTTCGGCAACACCCGTCGAGTTGAAGCAACTCAAGCCCGAGGAACGTGTCTCCAAGATCGACCTCAGCTCTGCTCTTGTCCCCTCTCCCCCGCCTGTCTTTGGAGGCACGAACACAGCGGGGGAGAGGGCTAGCAGCCTGTTGAAAAACGGTGATCGGGAGGGCGAGGCTCCCGCCGAGCTGCGAGAAACAAGCGACTTCCCTCACGCACACGGCTCGGCAGGAGCCTCGCCCTCCCTTTTTCAACAGGCTGCTAGGGTGAGGGAGCCGAACGGTGATCCGACTCAACCACTTTCACCGACCTCTTCCACTGACCTTCAACCCTCAACCCTCGACCCTCAACCTGCCGCTGAAAGCCCCCCTCACCCTAACCCTCTCCCCCCCAAGGCGGGGGGCGAGGGGACAAGGCCAGAGAAAACAGAAGAACCCCTCACCCTAACCCTCTCCCCGCAAGGCCGGGGCGAGGGGACAAAGCCTCGACATCGCTTTGCGATCGTCGGCGCGACGATTCATCCGGTCGATGCGGCTGATATTCCGAACGGCGTCGTGCTGATCGACGGCGGCAAGATCGCGGCGATTGGTCCCGAGACACTCACCGTTCCCGAAGGCTTTGCAGTCCTCGGAGCCACTGGCTTGCACGTCTATCCCGGCTTGATCGACTCGGGCACGGCTGTCGGTCTGACTGAGATCGGGAAGGTGCGCGAGACGAGCGATCAATCGGAAATTGGTCAGTTTCAACCCGACCTGCGCGCCGGGATCGCGATCAATCCGGATTCGGAACTGATCCCGGTCGCCCGCGCGGGTGGGATCACGACAATCCTCGCGCTCCCTTCGGGGGGAGGCAACATGACCTCGGCCGGTCGCTCCAGCGCGAGTGGCGTCATCACGGGACAGGCTTCGGTCGTGCAACTCGCCGGTTGGACCATGCCCGAGATGGTTCAAAACATGGAAGCGGGGCTGCACCTCAATTGGCCCAGCGGCAAGGAACGGAAGCCGCCGGTCGAGGAGTTGAAGCGGTGGCTGAAGGAGGCGCGGCTGTATGAAGCGGGGAGGAGTCAGAAGTCAGGGGTCAGGAGTCAGAAGGAAGGCGAGAAGAGGACTGAAGAACCCCTCACCCTCACCCTCACCCCGCAAAGCCGGGGCGAGGGGACAAAGCCTCCGGCTCTCAACTCTCAACCCTCAACTCTCAACCCTTCCATTACCGATCCGCGTTACGAAGCACTCCTGCCCTACATTCGTGGCGAGAAGACCGTCTTCATTGAGGCCGACACGAAGCAAGAGATCGTCGAAGCTCTCAAGTTTGCCGAGCAAGAGAAGCTGAAGATCGTTCTGTGCGGCGTGACCGATGGCTGGAAGGTGGCCGATCAAATCCAAGCGGCCGGTGTTCCCGTGATCATTGGCCCCGTGATGCGCAAGCCGGTCGAAGAGTACGACCCGTTCGATGCTCCTTACGCCAATGCCGGTCGGCTGCACGAGGCGGGAGTGAAAGTTTGCTTCCGCTCCGACAGTGCGTCGAACAGCCGTAACGTCCCGTTCGAGGCGGCTCAAGCGGTCGCGTATGGACTGCCCGCTGACATCGCCTTGCGCGGCGTGACACTGACCTCGGCAGAGGTTCTCGGTCAACAAGACCGCATCGGTTCGGTGACGGTTGGAAAATCGGCGAACCTCATCCTGACCGACGGCTCTCCACTGCAACAAACGACGCAGATCAAAGCCATCTTCATCGAAGGTCAACCGTTCCAGCCCGAGAGCCGCCAGACTCGCTTCTACGAAAAGTACCGCGCTCGGTTGAAGCAATAAGGCGAGCGGCAAGAAAAAACTTACCCACGGCAACGCGCCCAGTGAGCGTCCCAGTGACCTGGACGCTTCGGAGCGTCCGGGTCACTTCGGGTAATGAGAAGTACCGTGCTCGATTGAGGCAATGAAGGCGATTCAAGTCTGGGCGATCATGCTCTCGAAACCAGATCTCAGTTTCGAGCTGCTCATCACCAACAGCCTGAATGATTCATGAGGAACCACGAAATACTCGAAAAGCCCAGCGCGGCTTCACTTCGTTCCGCCGCAACCCAAGTGTGATTCTTGGGCGTGAGCCCTCTTGTCTGTTTCTGAGCGGGGTGGCGTCAGCCCCCCGGTTCTGGAAGTTCCCGACCACCAAAGAAGGGCTAACGCCCGAAGAACC
>JAYTGQ010000748.1:0-4063 GCA_043733345.1 Schlesneria sp. | reverse complement strand
GGCGTTCTTCCTGAAGGACCGCGAAGGGCGCTACACCTCGGTGAATGCGTCGTTGGTGGAGCGACATGGCCTGCAACACAAATCGCAGGTGCTCGGTCGGCGGCCGAGCGACATCTGCCCCGGTGACTTCGGTCGCATTCCCGCGCAGCAAGACGCCGCCGTGCTGCGCTCCGGCCGCCCGCTGCTCGATCACTTGGAGCTGCACTGGTACGCCCCGAACCAACCCTGTTGGTGCCTGACGACGAAGCTGCCGGTGCTCGCGGCCGATGGCCATGTCGTCGGCTTGATCGGCATCTCTCGCGACGTGCGTGCTCCGATCAAGACGCAAGAAATCCCCGCCGCTGTCGCCACCGCGCTGCACCACTTCGAGCACCACCTCGCTGACTCGGTCACTCCCTCCTCGCTCGCGAAGTCCGCAGGCCTCTCGCCGCTGAGATTCGCTCGCCTGATGAAACGCTTCTTCGGCCTCACTCCCAGCCCGTACATCGCCAAGAATCGAATCGCAGCCGCCTCCGTCCTGCTACGAGAGACCGATCAACCAGTCACCGACATCGCCCTGACCTGCAGCTACTACGACCACAGCGCCTTCACGCGCGCGTTTCGCAAAATCGCCGGCGTTTCGCCAACCCAGTTCCGCGAACACTAATCGGCTTGGGCTACTCGATCGGCACGGCGCAGAACGTCAGCGCAGCGATGCCGTTGGCTCCGTTGAGCAAGGTGTCCTGATTCCAAGAGACCTCTTTGAGATAGGTGATTGTCTTCGCGGCGGATGCGGCCTTCAATTTGAGCGTGAGTACATTTCCGATGACGCTGCCCGAGGCGACTTTGTCCTTTTCTCCAGCCAGATAAAATTGCCCCGCCAGCGTGTCCGCCCAGACGACGGGCTGATCAAACTCCAGAGCGATCGCGTCTTTCGTGCTTCCGGAAAAATGAACGCGCCGCAAGTTCGGCGGCGTGATGGAAGTGGCGGGGACTTTGCCGTAGTGGTCTCGCTCCATCAGCGGCTGAATCATGCGCGCGAATTCCGCCCATCCGACCAGTGGATAATGGCAGCCGCCGGGCGGGCGAACGCCGAGCGTGGACATGATGCTCATGTTGGAAAACAGTTGCGGCAGAGTGCGTTGCTTCTCGCGCAGCATGTCGCCCGATCCATCTCTGCCACCCATGCTGCACGCGTTCGGCCAGATCTGAAAAATGTAGTAGTGCTTCACGTTCGGAAAGTCCTGTTTCCAGGCGGCGGACATTTCCACAAACAACGGCTGGTAAGTCTCCCACCCGTAACCGCCCGTCGGCCATCCGAGCCTTGGTCGCTTTCGCCCTGATGCCACAGGATGCCACGAATGCCGTGAGTCAGCTTCGCCTGCTGCACGCGCCAGAGCATTCGTCCGTAAATGGTGTTGAGGTCGGTCGGGGCGGCTTCGTTCCGCTGATGCTGGTCAATGCGAGTTCCTCCGACAGCGGCGTTGATGATGAAAATGGGAACCTTCTGGCTTTCGACTAACCGTTTGGCCAACTCCATCCCCCACCAGCCCAGCTCCGCCTTCTCGCCGTTCTGAGCTTTCCAAACCGGTTGGCACCACAAGTTGCCCAGCGCGTCATTGGGATTTGACGACGGACGGCCGTAGCTGCGAATCCACGTGTTAGTGTCCGGCGGAGATTTCTCGCCGGTATCCGTCGCCAGCGCGTTGGATTGGCCTTCAATGATGTAGGCGTCGCCGCAGACGATGTCGTTGACCGTTTGCAGCACCGTTTCCTGGCCGCCGACCTGCGTACCAAACTCGACTTTGTATTTGATCAACCCCGGCTGGAGCTTCGCCGCGAGAGCATACGACTTGTCCGCTGCTGGCTTCGCGCTTTCGGTTTTGATCAGCTTGTCGTCGGCATAGAGCTTGAGAAAGACCGCGTCGGCGGCTTCGGCCAGCTTGCCGTTGTAATAGAGCGTCCCTGCGTTCTTGTCGTCGCGCGAGTAAAACTGTCCGTCTTCCGGCTTCTCGTCCTGCGCGGGCGTACGCACCACCCACGGGTCTTTGCTCGGCGGCGGTTCCTTCACGGCGATCGTGGCTGTTTCGTAGTACCACGCTCCGCCGCCGTTACTGATGGCCACTTCCACTCGCAGCGTTCCACTTCCCTGAGCCCGCTTGAGGATCAGCTTGCCGGGCTCGATGTGCTTGATCACCGCGACATCATCGATGGTCCATTTGAATTTCATTTGGTCGATGCCTTTCGCCTGCAACTCGGCCAAATTGGTGACTTGCGGGACGACTTCGATCGTCTGTCGTCCGTCCCAAGTTGAGGGGGCAATCAGCGTGAAGTCCGGTTCGGGAATCGCTTCCTTGATCTTGATCGTGATGTCTTGCGACTTCACCCCGTTGGGGTAGATCGCCTTGAACTGCAACTTGCGGTAGGCATCGTGAGAGACGCGCCCCGCGTTGAACGTGTATGAGAACCGATCCGTGGCCACGACCCACTTGAACTCGGATGGGAACTTAGGATTCGTGTAAATCCAGAACACCTTTTGTGCCCCGCCGGCCTTCGCCGTTACGGTCACACTCTGGCCTTCCGCGACTTCCAGCTTTGTCTGTGAGACAGAGAACTCATCGCCCGGCTGCACCAGCGGACCGACCAGCGTTTGATGCGGCTTCTGATTCTCGTATTGCAGCTTGATCCAATCGGCCGACCGCGCGACCCGTGAGATGCGCACTTCATCAAGATCGCCCACGAAGCCGTAGTTGTTGTACCAGCCGCCAAGCCACAGCCGCGCCGTGCTCTTGATATCGAGCAGCGGCTTCGCGGCTCCGTCGAGCTGGCCGTTGATGTAGATGCGGCCGTCCTCGCGGTCGTAGGTGTGGACGACGTGAATCCATTCGCCGAGCGACAGGCGGCTGTCGCTCTTCACGTCGGAAAAATCGCTGTCGATCTTGATGTGCGGCGGGCTGCGAAACTGCATTCGCACCTTGCTGCCGCGTCCGCCCCCTTCGTTGCCCCAGCCGAGGATCGTCGAGTTCGGCTTCTCGGTGCGGAACCACGCTTCGGTGCTGTGAGAACTCGCGCCCGTTGGCAAGCTCTCGATCTTGTCGCCGCTGAAGACGCCCTTGCCGCCGGGGAAGTATCGAGCGGCTCCAATCATCCCCGCCGTCGCCGTGGTGCCGGTATCGGTGCTGGGCAACGTCCCGACTTCGTCGCGCACCGGATCGTGCATGTGCCAGACGCTGAGATATCCGTTCGACTCATTAAACACGGCTTTGCCAGCGGACGGATTTTCCGCGTCGGCGTTGCCCCAATACATTTTGAGTTCTTGCCGTGAGTTCCCCGTGATCTTCGGCACTCGCACCCAAACGCTCGCGATGCCTGCTTTGGCATCCCATCCTCGATCTGAAAATCCAGCGGCTGATGATTGCTCAAACTGAAGCGCAGATCTTCGCCCTGCGGCAGCGCTTGTCGAAAGTCGAAGAAGTCTTTGTGCAACCGCACCAGCAACGGAACGCCTTCCAAGACCGCCGAGGCCGGCAAGTCCGCACCTTCGGGAGTGGTGAGCAACCACAAGGAACCGGAGTGCTTCCATTCGTCATATCTCAGCGGCGTCGGAGGAAATTGCTCAGCCGCGACACTGGAGAAGATCCACGCGAGTTGCAGCAGGATGACTCCGCAGAGCACGGTCCCACAGCGGGGCATCCCAGAACTTAGTTGACTCATGGCGAACCTCTTTTTGGAGTTTTGCGTTCGTGTTCCAATGTAAGGAGACAAGGAAAAAAAGAGCAGGAAAAGGTGTCAGGCTCGAATGTCACTGTCGTGGCTGTAACTGGTGTTACGCTTTGGCGTTACCGGATTCGAGTTGTTTCTTCAGGACGTGGCGGGGTTGCTGCATGAGCTTGTAGTTGTGGCGGCGGCGTCTGAGGACGCGGGGTTCGATGCGACCGGGGCGATCTCCGACTTCGCAGGTGGCGATCTGGGACAGTAGTGCGAAGCAGTGGGCCGACAGTCTGTCTGGTGGGATGCGGCCGCGCACCATGCCGGCCCAAGACGCGAGGAGATATTGGCAGGTGCCGGTGAAGCTGATCTGACG
>JAYTGQ010000747.1:0-10781 GCA_043733345.1 Schlesneria sp. | reverse complement strand
ACTGCAGGCGGTGCCGGTTGGATTCGAGGAACCCGGTCAGCGTGCGGAGCTTGACCTTGGCCGAGCCGGCGAGTCCGCGCTGCGTGCCCTGACTGCGGAGATCGGCGATGACCGACTTGGCCTGTCCTTGCAAGACGCGCAGCAGGCGGCATCTGACGAACGCGATGGCTGCGGGGCTGGCTTCCTGGTGGAACAGATGGGCGGCGTCCCACAGGGTGTGGCAGGACGTGCAGCAGGTCAAGAATGTCGATGGTCTGTGCATCGCGCGGGAAGTATTTGTCGCGGTCGGTCTCCAGCGAGACCTGGCCGTCGCTCAAGTGAACCAGCGTCTGGCCCGGCCGACGGCGGAGGGCGATGTCATCGCGCAGATGCTCGAAGACTTCTGTCTGGCGGCAGACCTCGACCAGACTCACGCCGCCACTCTCGACCGCACGCACCTCGACCGTGCGCGACAGGCTGGCCCAGTACCGTTTCGGCGGGGTGAGGCGCGGGCGGTCCTCGTCGCGAAACAGCGTCTGCACGAGTTCCTCCGGCGTGCGCACATGCCGGTCCAGCGAGTCCACCGCGCCAATGCAGGCCATCTTCTTCTTCTTGTTCTTTTTCTGCCCCTTGGTGAGGTGCGCCCCCCGCGTCGGTG
Source organism: Schlesneria sp. (assembly GCA_043733345.1). Lineage (GTDB taxonomy): Bacteria > Planctomycetota > Planctomycetia > Planctomycetales > Planctomycetaceae > Schlesneria. The sequence continues at coordinate 10,144 of JAYTGQ010000747.1, read as the reverse complement.
GGACGGACCATCGGCACTCCCTTGTTGTCCTCGGTGACGATCAGCAGTTCGCCCTCCGCCGCCGGATCGGGGGCCGCCTGTTGTTCGCGAAACGCGGGGGCCGACTCCGCCATCTGACGCGACCCGTGCTCCAGCGTATCGACGGATTGCCTGATCCGTAGGATCGTGTTCAACGTGTCCCGCGCCATGCTGAAGGCCTGGTCGATCGTCCCATTTCCAACACCTTCCGAAACACGCCCCGCTCCACGTCATCAGCCGCCATTCCCGTCTCGGCCGCGCCCATCAGCCACTTCGCCGCGTCACGCAACTCGCCCACGATCCCATCCACATTGAGTTCCACCCGAGTATTCGCCACCATTCCCAAGCCTCCTTGTCAGGAACCACACGGACTTGTTCCACACCCGTGTCTTCCCCAAGAAGGCGCTTCTTGTCACGACCAATCCCCCGACAACCAACCCCGGAACGCCGGTTACACCATTTTCAAATCTGATCCTCAGGCCCCGTGAGCAGAGCGTGTCAACCCACCACAACGTCACCAACGCGCGGGGCGTTGCCCACGCGGTTAAACGAGGCCACCTTTCACTCGTCACCCGGCAGCCTCATTAGGACCATGCTTCAATGCCTAGCATCTCGACGCCCAACTACTACGACGCCATTCTGATCGTCGCCTTCGGTGGTCCCGAACAGCGCGACGACGTGATCCCATTCCTCGAAAACGTGTTGCGAGGCAAGCCGGTCCCGCGTGAACGAATGCTCGAAGTCGCCGAGCATTACTACCACTTCGATGGCATCAGTCCGATCAATGGTCAAGTGCGAGATTTCATCGCCGCACTTCGGCCGGAACTCGATCACGTCGGGATCAACCTGCCGATCTATTGGGGCAACCGTAACTGGCACCCGCTGTTGCCCGACACCGTGCGACAAATGGCCGCCGACGGAGTGCAGCGAGTCCTTGCCGTCTTTACCTCGGCCTACAGTTCCTATTCCGGCTGCCGCCAATACCGTGAAAATGTCATCGCCGCCCGCGAGACTACCGGGGAAGGCGCGCCGACCATCGACAAGGTTCGCGTCTTCTACAATCACCCCGACTTCATCGCAGCCAACGTCGAACGCATCCGCTCCGCATTCGAGCAACTCCCGGAAGCCAGCCGTTCCCGTGCGCGAGTCGCCTTCACCGCACACAGCATCCCGCTCAGCATGGCCAACAATTGCAACTATGCCGTCCAACTGAATGAGACCTGCCGCCTGATCGCCGCCGCCTTGGACTTGCCAACCGAACGCTGGAGTCTTGTCTTCCAAAGCCGCAGTGGTCGTCCAAGTGATCCGTGGTTGGAGCCGGATGTCGTCGATCACGTCCGCACCTTGCGCGATCAACGCGTGAAGTCGCTCGTCATCGCCCCGGTCGGTTTCCTGTCGGACCACATGGAAGTCTTGTTCGACTTGGACGAGGAAGCTCACGAAGTCTGCCAAGAACTCGGCATCGACATGGCTCGCGCATCGACCGTCGGCACGCATCCACTCTACGTCAGCATGATCCGCGAATTGATCCAAGAACGCCTCGGTGCGACCTCCGAGCGTCGAGCCATCGGCCGCTTCGGCCCCAGCCACGATGTCTGCCCGACCGACTGCTGCCTCGGCACGATCCCCACGCGCCCCGCTGCGACTCATTGACTGACAAACGGTTTCAACACCAACCCGCCGTGTGAGCAAGGCCGAGTCCACACCCGACTTCTCGACATCCTCGCTCACGCGGCGGGTTGGTGTTCGGGTTTTCAGGCCGCTCACCGAGAACCGCCCAGTCACTTCATTAACTGCGTCACCGCGACGGACATCACCCCGAGGTCGGTCTGCCGTTGAGACTCAATCGTCACTTCGAGCGACTTGTTCAAATAGCCCGCTCGTTCGTGCCAGACCGTGAATTTGTGAGTCCCCACCGGAAGCTGGCGGATCGCAAACCGACCGCCCTTCGCCGTGATGGCCGCGTAGGGATGATCGAGTACCAACCAATAGGCCGACATCCAAACGTGAATGTCGTTTCCAACTTTGAACGGCAACCGCTCAGCCACGCTGTGAACGACCTGAGGAGGGCGGATCGCGGGAGCGAGCGGTGCGACAATGAAGTTCTCTTGTTTGTTCTTCAGAGGAAATGTGTGGACGTTGTACGACAACGGATCGTACGAACGACACGCCACGACTTGATCCGTCTGCACGAACAAAATGTGTGGTACGAACTGGCCGCACGTCGCGCTGAACCACAGCGGGGTATGCGATTGTTGGGCTAGCGAGGGAGGAATGGACGGCGGTGCCTTCTGCAGGAACACCACCACATTCTCGATCCCCTTCGTTTGCGGATCGACCACGAGCGACTCATCGGAAATCGTCGGCCCGCACTTCGGTGAAAAACCGCCTCTGGGAACTTTGTTGTTCACCAACGGCGACAACACCGGCACCGGCCCGCTCAACACGAACTGGCCAACGACCGTGCCATAGCCCTCGTCATCGGGGGGAATTGCAGCGAGATCGAGATCGTTCGCGGGTGAGACTTCGCGTGAAGGTTCCCTCTCCGGTGCATTGTCCTCACGATCCAAAGGCGTCGGAGTTGAAGGCACTTCCCTCTCGTGAACTAGGCCCACCGGTGGTTGGGACGGCAAAACGACACCCGGCGCATCAACAATGCCACTGGGCCTGCTCGCCAGTGACCACGCCATCCATCCCACGCCAACGCAGACGAACACACCCAGTGCGAGAGCGACAATTCCGGTGAGACGGCCTCGCCCCAACCCGCTCGGTTGAAAGCCGTCTGTTCCTAATCCGCCCGTAGAACTCAAGCAGCCTCGCAACAGATTGAGTCGCGCCCGCAACCGCTGCTCCGTCGCCGCCGCCACTGGCCGTGACATCGCCTCAAAGACCAATCGGTCTGTCGGGGACAAATCCTCGCGGCCATCGCTTCGATCACGATTCTCATTCATCGCGGAGCCTCCAATCCGGGAACAGCCTTCGTCGGTGTTGCGGGAGCCAGATGAGCCAACAGCCTCGACAGGGCTTCGCGTCCGCGAGCCACATGCGTTCGCGCGGTCACTTCCGAACAGTCGAGCGCCGCCGCGATATCCACATACGATTGCTCGTGCATCAGCCGCATCAGCACGGCCGTCGCCTGCTGCGGCGACAACTTCGCGAGAGCCGCCAGCACCTCATCCTCCAACTCTCGCGACTCAATGGGATCGCTCGGTTCAAGCCCTCCCGAGCGGCTTCGCGCCTCAGCCAGAATCACCGCGCGAGCCGCCTCCTGCCGCTTCAGTCTCCGCAGCGCGTCGTGAGCCACAGACAAACAGACGCTCAAAACGAAGGCTCTCGGGTTGGGATGCTGCTCCACACGCGCCCGACCATTCCACAGCTTGGCGACCGTCTCCTGCAAAACCTCTTCCGCCCGATCCGCATCGCGCACGACCCGGCCAATCGACTGAAGCATCTGCTCCTCGAACGGTCGGATCAGTCGGTCATAATCGCCCACGTCCTTCATGCGACCGTCCTGTGGTGTGCAGCCGAGAACCCGTCGTACCGACAGCGGAGTGGCAGGAGAAACCGAGGATGTTGGCATGAGTGCCCCGCCTACGTCGCGATTTCTGCCACTCGCCTCACGTCAGGTTTGCCCGATTCTGAACGAGAACGCTTCACGCACGCAATTCGTTGACAACGAAATTGTCCATTGGCGTAGTTTCAGCCGAATCGCGAGTCGTCTCGGCCGCCGATCGCCTGCGGTGAGATGCAAACAGCGTCGGGCAACAACGCTGGCTCAGCGACAACGCAGGGAACGAATTGACACTCTTTGCCCTATCCCTATAATCCGCCGCACTATTTGGCGGTTCACGGGGTGATGGCGTTTCACGCTCATCGGTCGTGGGCCTGTGTGGCAGACACCAACGGGACAATACTCATGGCCGGCAAGGTGATGGAGTTCACGGACGCAAATTTTCAGACGGAAGTGCTCGGTTGCAAGGATCCGGTCTTGGTCGATTTTTGGGCTCCTTGGTGCGGCCCCTGCAAAATGATCGCCCCCACGATTGAAGAGTTGGCCAACGATTACGCGGGCCGAGCCAAAGTCGGCAAGGTCAACACCGACGATAACCCCAGCATCCCGAGCGAGTACCGCATCAGCGGCATCCCGACCGTGATCCTCTTCAAGGGTGGACGCGAAGTGCAGCGGTTCGTGGGGATGACTCAGAAGCCCAAGCTGGCTCAAGCACTCGATGGCTTGGCTTAATGGTCAATGAGTGGCCGGGGGGCGGCGGTTGCCGCTTCCCCGGCCCTCGCGACACCAACCCGAAGCGTGAGCGAGGACGAAAGCGTGAGCGAGGATGAACAGCCTTCCTCGCTTACGCTTCGGGTTGGTGTCGTCAAACTCCGTTTCTGATTTCGCTCGTTCTGCCGAGCCCGTTTTCGATGTGCAAGGATCGCGCATCGTGAGGGGAAGGGATTCCCGTTATGGACGAAAGCAAGCTCGACACTGCTGCTCCGCCACGATCACATCAGTTCGTGGAGCCAGCCTTTCAGGACTCGAAGTTCCTGACCGTGGGCCATGCTGACATTCGGATTGATGGCCCGCACGCGACAGCCTCGGCGTGTCTCGTCGAAGTGGTGTCCGGCACTGCGGCAATCACTCCAAGCCCCGCATCTCCTTTGTCGCCGCCTGCTTTTCGCGCGACTCCCCTCGGAACCCGTTCGACCTCGACGGTGCTGGCCGACGCGGGGCTGTTGTTGCAGCAGATGCTCACTCAACAGACGGAACTGTCTGATCGAGAAGCGTCGCTCGAACAGCGGCTGCTGGAGTTTGAAGACGAGCAGCAGCGTGCCCTCACGCTCCGGATGCACCAGTCGATGGAGTTGGAGCAGAGTCGGCAGCGGATCGCGTCCGCCGAGGCCGCACTGAGCGAGCAGCTTCTCGCGAGCGAGGCATTGCAGCGGCAGGTCGAAGCGGATCAGTTGGCTCTCGAACGAGAACGGGTTGACCTCGAACGTCTTCGCGCGGCTGTGCGCGAAGACGTGGTGGTCGAACTCCGCCTCGAACGTCAAGCACTCGATGCCGATCGGCTCGAACTGGCAAATGCGCACGAGCGAGTCCGTTCACTCACGGTCTCTCTCGAAGAACAGCTTCGCTCTGCAACCGCGCAGGCCGAACATCTGATTCAGTCCGAGCGAGAACGACTCTGGCAAACACTCATCGCTGAATGGGAAGAACGGCGGAGCCTGTTCCAGCTTGAGTACGACCAGTGGCAAGCCGCCTCGCAGGCCGAGAAGTTGGAGATCGAACGCGAGAAGGCGTTCTACGAAGCCGCCGTGCGCGAGACGGAAACGAACTTCGCCACGACGCGCGATGCTCAAGCCGCAGAGCTTCAGGCCGCGCGCACACGCCACCTGTCGTTGATCGAGTCCGAGCGACAGGAACAGGCGGAAGCGCTCGCCGCGGATCGCCGCCTGCATCTGGAAACATTGAGCCACGAGCAGCACGAGTGGCAGCAGCGGCGCACCGTCTTTGAATCGGAAATGCTCTCCGTGCGCGAACGCGCGCAGGCCGCATTGTCGACTCAGCGTGACGAATGGACGGTCACATTCACCACCCAACGAAACGAACTTCACAGCGAACGAGCGGTCCTGGAAAGCCGCATTCGGTTCCAGCAGGAGCATCTCGAAAAGTTGCGAGAAGATCTCGAACGCGCGCAAAACGAACACCGTCATCGACGACAGGTCGAATGCCAGCATCTCGAAGATTCCGCCCAGATTCAGTGGCGGAGGATGTGTCAGATCGACCTCTACCGAATCTCGATCGAAGAGCGGGAGAAGTCACTCGACCGTGAACGGGATGTGCTCTCGAAGTCACGTCGGGCACTTTCCAGCACGAGCGATCTCGACCGTATCGGCTTGCACGCGGAGCGCGAAGCGTGGAGCAGCGAGCGGCAAATTCAACTGGCTGAACTGCGCAGACAACAGGAACTGATGACCTCCCTTTCGGAGAACCTTGAAAGCCGCCGCATCCGGCTGGATCGTCTGCGTGCCGAACTGGAAGACACGCATCGTTCGACACTCGAGATGCGGTTGGCGGTCGAAGAAACGTGGGTCGATCTCACGCAGGCGATCGGTCCTGATGAATCACGCCACCGCGTTGAACAAGTGCGAAACACTCTCGTCGGCTACTACCGTCAGCTCCACGAAGGGCTGGTCGAACAGCGGCGCGAACACCTCGAAGCCCAAACGAAATTCGAGCGTCTTCGCACCGAGTTCCTCGACGAACGTAAGAAACTGATGGACTGGATCGCCGCCCGCGACAGCGAACTGCAAATTGGCGAAGAGCGTTTGAAGATCGCCTCGAACGACTCGTCAGCTCGGGACGCCGCGTGGCAAGCCGCTCGTAATCGCTGGCTGATGGAAAAGGCGGAAGCCGAACAAGTGATTCGGAAGCTGCTGGGTGAACTCGGCGACAAACATCGCGACGCGCCGCTCGACCCGATCTCGTGGTCCACGGGTGCGATGATGGCCGGTCGCGATGAAAGTGATCGGTGAGGCCGGCATCGTGAGAGAAGTTGTGGCTCACAGCCGCTTCAACATTTCCGCCACCTTCGTCTCGAACAGCGCTTGCCATTCGGCAGCAAGAATGCAGTCGCTGTCTTCTTGAGCACCGCCGACATTCAAGAGTTGCTCGGCGGTCGGTGCGTAATAGATGTAGCCGTTGGTGTAGCCCGCGACGAACGTCAACTCATGCGGCGACGCCTGCTTGATGTTCAGGCCAATGCGCACGGTCAACTCGCCCGGAAACGTGATGAGCACGAAGTCGCCGATCCGCAGGCCGACGACCTCCACCTCGATCGTCCGTTTCCCCGAAGCGATGTTCTGCGCCTGGTGCAGCTTTAGCAGCGCAAGGTTCGTCTGAGTCCGCGTCAGTTGCTCCATCGTGTGGATGTTGTCGATGTACTCCTTGATGTTCGCTCGGTTCGTGGCGTCCAGCTTCTCAAGGTCATCGCGACCGATCTGCTTCTCGTGCAGGTAACGGTGTGAATAACCCGATGGAAACTCGGCCGACAAGTTGTACTTCACGACCAGCGGCAAAAACGTCTTCAGGTTGAGACTCGTTCCTTTGAGTGACTTCACCAACCGCTGTTGCTCCGCTTCCTGAGCGACGATCCGTTCCGCAAGGTCCGCGCGCGGCAGTGTGAGCGTTTCGTTGAACACGGTCAGCCGCGAGTCCTCCTTCGTCTTGACCGACCTCAATGCCTTGAGCGCACTAATGCCCAGCATGTTCCCGAGCGGCTCGGCATGACGGGGATGATCGACATCCTTGTAGAGCACCGGGTTGATGTCGCCGCCACATCCTTGAACGAATAGCGCAATCGTCCCTTCGCTGAGTGTCTCCTCAATGACCTTCGACGCGAAGCCGGTCATGTCGGCGGTGTTCGCTCCACCTGGCACGCCCTGAATCGGATGACACGCGAAGTTGTAAACGACCGCCAGCGTCCGGCCGTCGAGTCGGTCTAGCCGCAGCAAGCCAATCTCCGGATCGACCGGCCCGACTTCCGCAACTTCATCGTCGGGGGGAAGCGAGTACGCATGTCGCACGTCCGCTTCGCGACCGCTTTTCAGCTTCAACCGGCGGTTCTCCATGATCCGATTCTCGTGACCACTCCCCGCGCCGACCGTGACCGGAACAAGGTTCTGCGCCGCGAGTGTCACCGCACGCACCGTTCGTTCATCCACGTCGGCGCAGACCACACCGTGACAATGGCTGGCGTTGATCATCACCTGCGAAGGCTTGATCCCCAACTCCTGCTCAATCCGCGATCGCACTTTCGGCAGGAAGTCGTTCTTGATGTGCCCGATCTCGCCAATCGCGACCGCATCCACCGTGACGATCACCGCCGTGACTGCATCGCTTTTGATTACGAGAGCCTTCACATAGAGCGGGTCGTTCACCGGCCCCGCCTCCACCTTGGTGATGTCCACCTTCGCCACTCCAGCCAGCAACGGCCCCGCCGCACGAGCAACCTCTACCGAGAGCGTCATCATGCTGGCCGCCATGACAAGGACGAACGATCGCCTGCGGCGAACCGGTGCGCGACAGTTGTTCGACAAAGGGGAGATCAGACGTGAATGAAAACGGAGCAGAGTCGGTTGGTCTGAGAGGGGCATCAAGTGGCCTCGTGAAAGTGTGAGTGGAAACGCTCTCGGCGAGAGGACTTTTACCGGTGTGGCATCGCGGCGAAAGTGTACCGCTCAACCGCGATGCTCGACGAGCGCGAAGCCCCGCTTGGAACTTGGCTGACACGGCTGTTTTTCGAGCGACGCCTAGCCGCCTGTTGAAAAGGGAATAGAAGCCTGACGCGCAAGCGAAGAATGTCGAAAATGCGGACGACTTAAATTCAGGAATCCTTCGCTCGCGCTTCAGGCTCCTATTTTCAACAGTCTGCTAGCCGGAAAAAACGGCGACCGTTAGAGTACGCGCCGCGTCGTTCGACGCCTCTCTCCGCGAAGGAATCTCTTCGCCGAGAGTGTTCCCGTCACACGGTGCCATCACGACGGAGTGATCCTGGCAGCGTGGTTTCAACTGCGGCGATTCATTTTTGAAGAGGAGCGTCTCATGCAATCGAGAGCAAACGAGCGACGACTGGTCTGGATGGCAATGGGGTTGATGGCTGGACTGTGCCTCGCCTACGTCTGGCCGCATGAAATGGCTCACGCCGTCGCGGCGGATCGTGACGACCGCTTTGCCATGTGTACGGTCTCAACCGCCTTGGGCGAACTGGGCAATCCCGAGGCCGTTTTCGTGCTGGACTTCCTGACCGGCAAGCTGCAGGGCGCGATGCTCAACCAGCAATCCGCCTCGTTTACGAACTTTTGGGCGAGAAACATCGCGGCCGACTTCCAAGTGCAGGCCGATGCCGCCGCCAAAGCCAAATACGTCTTCCTTCCCGGCCTCGCCAACCTGAACAACAAGGGTGGATTAACGACGGCCTCAGGTGTGTTGTACATCGGCGAAATGACATCGGGGAAAGTCGGGGCCTACCGCTTCAACTTCAGGACATCACCAAAGGTGTTGCCGGTCCAGACGCTGGAGCCGTTTGCCTACTTCCCGTTCCGCGAAGAGACCCGCGAATAGGGAATACGCCCCGAGCAGCAGTGTGAGCCACGAACAACCGGACTCTTCACGCGGCCTCATTAAATCACAGCCCGACGGTCCCTGATCGCCGGGCTGTTGCATTGTCGCGGTGTCTCATTGAGGTGGCCGTAAAGGACGGTGGAATGATCGAAGAGCTGTTTGATGTGGTCGATGAACAGGATCAGATTTTACGGCAGGCTCCGCGATCCGTGGTTCATGCCCACCACTGGCTGCACCGGGCGGCACACATCTTCGTATTCAACACGCGCGGAGAATTGCTCATTCACCGCAGGTCGGCCACGAAGGACGAGTGCCCCAACGTCTGCACTTCCTCCGCGTCAGGCCATCTCGCGGCGGGCGAAGACTACGCGACAGCCGCCGTGCGGGAACTCGAAGAAGAACTCGGACTGATCTCACCGCTGGAGTTCTTGGGCATTATCCCGGCAGACGGAGCCAACACATCGTTCGAGCACAGCGGGCTGTTCCGCACGACGACCGACCAGCCCCCCTGTTTCGATCCGGTTGAGATCGCCTCGGGCGAGTTCCTGCCACTCGCAGAAATCGCCTCCCGCCTCGAATGTGATCCCACCGACTTCACACCGTGCTTTCAAGTTCTCTTCCGCTGGTACAGCGAACGGCTTCGTGAGGCAGGTTTGTAACCTGGACACTCTCGCCCGTCCGATCCCGACGCTTCGTGCTGCGATCTTTCTGCCGCGCTCTTTCTGTCTGCCTCTTCCGATTCAGCCAAACCGGACAGACAGAAAGAGCGCGGCAGAAAGATGAAACTGGACGTAACCGACAGACGTCCGAATTAGGTGAGCCGGGCGGCGTCAGCCCCCGGATTCTTAGCGGCAATCTCCAACGTCCGAGGGCTGACGCCCAATGGCACTTACTTTGATGGGTGCGATGATGAGCCGGAACGCGCTAGCGTCCGGTTTGTCGTTGTTCTTGTGTCCGAACCGGACGCTAGCGCGTTCCGGCTCATCAAAGTGAGTGCCATTG
>JAYTGQ010000746.1:0-4069 GCA_043733345.1 Schlesneria sp. | reverse complement strand
GTGGCGATTCCATCGCCCGCGAGATTCGACGCGGAGGTCCATCCCTCGAAGCTGCATACCATCCTGCCGTGCGATTCCAGCCAACTCGAAGCGATTCTTGCCATCAAGTCGGGAGCCAGTCTTGTTCTCGACGGGCCGCCGGGAACAGGCAAGAGTCAGACGATCGCCAACGTCATTGCCGAGTGCCTGGCTGGTAGCCCGGCTCGGGCCGTTTTTGAAGCCGTGGCAAATCCACCCGTTGTTGTGGGGTCCAGAAGAAGTCGGGCCACCCCGCCTTGGTGTCGTGTGCGCGATCTGGTCTACTTGGCCATCTGGCGGAAGACGAATACAAAAATGGCAGCGCACCGGGGCGACTTGCATGGCAGATCACGGACTCGACAAAGCCTTCGAGTTAGTCGGGCAACTCGCCCATGACTTCCGGAAGCATTCGGATCACTACCTCTCGCGGGCCTATCAAGAGGCGGAAGTTCGCAAGGGCTTCATTGACAAGTTCTTCATCGCGCTGGGATGGGACGTGAACCACGAGGTTCAATCGAACCCCTTCGAGCAAGAGGTGAAGGTCGAACCCCCGGTAGCGACGGGCGGGTCGCAGCGCAGGGCCGACTACTCGTTCCACGTCAGCCCCGACTTTCGCGATCCACGAATGATCGTGGAGGCCAAGAAGCCGAGCGTGGAATTGGACACGGCAGACAACTACTTTCAGACCATTCGATACGGCTGGAGCAAGGGCAACCCAATTGCCGGGCTGACCAACTTTGCCCAACTGCATTTGCTCGACTGTCGCTACAAGCCCGACATCGACAAAGCGATTCACCGCTGTGAGCGGCGGTACGGGATTGACGATTACTTGGATCGCGACAAGTTCCGCGAAATCTACTGGCTGGTCTCCCGTGAGGCGGTTGCTGCCGGATCATTGGAAAAGTTTGCGGCGACGCTGCCGAAACCGCGCGGCGGAGCCAAGCAGCGCACGCTCTTCGCCGGTGGCTATCAGAGTGTGGACGAGTCTTTCCTTGAAGACCTCGACGAATACCGTCTTGCATTGGCTCGTGCGTTCAAGAGCCGCAATCCAGACCTTAACAGCGAAACGCTAACCGAGGTCACGCAGCGGACGCTGGACCGACTGGTGTTCATGCGATTTCTGGAAGACAAGCTGATCGAGCCGTCGAATTTTGTGGCGAATTTCGGCGAGCGAGGAACAGCATGGCAAGATTTTGTGACGGTATCGCGTCGGCTGAATGACACGTATAACGGGATCGTTTTCCACCAGCACTCGATTCTCGATGCGGATGATTTTGAGATCGACGACTCGGCCTTCGCCGGGATTTGCGAGAAGCTCTCTCACAAGAACTCGCCCTACGATTTCAACGCCATTCCAATCCACATTCTCGGCTCGATCTACGAGCGGTTTCTCGGCAATATCATCGTCGCCACGGACAAGCGGGTGCGCGTAGAACAGAAGCCGGAGGTGCGCAAGGCGGGCGGCGTCTACTACACGCCCGAGTACATCGTCCGATACATCGTCGCGAGTACGGTAGGCAGGCTGATCGAAGGCAAGTCGCCCGACCAGATTGCCGAAATGCACTTCGCGGACATCGCCTGTGGAAGCGGCTCGTTTCTGCTCGGTGTCTACGACCTGCTGCTGGAGTACCACACCAAGTTTTACAACGAGTCCCCGCGCAAGGTGAAGAAAGGCGACTGCATCACGAAAGACGGTGTGCTCCACCTGTCGCTGGAGAAGAAGCGGGAAATCCTGCTCAACAACATCTTTGGCGTGGACATCGACCAGCAAGCCGTTGAGGTTACGCAACTGTCGCTCTACCTCAAGCTGCTGGACGAAGAAACCATCGCTTCGGCGCGCGGCTACCAGCTCCGAATGCACGCCGCCATCCTGCCGTCGCTCAACAAGAACATCGTCCGTGGCAACTCGCTCATCGGCAGGGAGGAGAAGGAAAAGAATCTGTTGAATAAGCTCGATGACGACGAAGCAGAAAAAGACGTGAATCCAATGAATTTCGAGGATGCCTTCCCAAAGGTGATGAGGCGGGGAGGCTTCGATGCCGTCGTCGGGAATCCGCCGTATGTTCGCCAAGAATCACTCAAGGAGATCAAGGCATATTTGAAGGATCACTATCAGTCGTTTGAGAGTACGGCTGACTTGTACGTGTACTTCATGGAAAAGGGAGTCCGCTTGTTGCGCGATGGGGGAATGCTCTCGTTCATCGTGTCAAGCAGCTTCATGCGTGCGACTTATGGTGAGCCTCTTCGCCGCGTGCTAATGGACCGAGCCGCTGTGATTCGGGTCATCGACTTTGGTGGCTTGCCAGTGATTGTGAATGCGAAAGACACTTATGTTTGCATCCCGTTGCTTGCCCGGCTTCCGCAAGGTGAACGAGTTGAAATCGCGCGCGTGGACACACTGGAGTTTACGGATCTTTCGGTCGTCGTGGACAAGCAGTTGTTTTCGATACCTGCCGAGCGATTATCCGCGAACGCATGGATGTTGAAGTCAGATGAGGAAGCCGCTGTCTTCGCGAAGATCATGCAACAGGGAACTCCGCTCGGCGATTACATTGCGGGCATGATGTTTACCGGCATCAAGACGGGCTTCAATGAGGCATTTGAAATCGACGGCCCCATGCGGCAGGAGTTCATTCGGCAATGTCCGGGCAGCGATCTGTTGATTCGCCCTTTCCTCGGTGGCCAAGACATTCGCAGATATTTCACGCGCGATACCGGACGGTATTTGATCTCCATTCCGGCGGGGTGGACATCGAAGTCGATGGTGGCTGGGAAGTCGCGCCGCGCCGCGGTTTCGGAACGCGCCGCATGGATATGGTTTGCCGAGGCGCACCCGCCTCTGGCTGAGCATCTCAAGCATTTCGAGCGAGCGTGTCGAAAACGGCAGGATCAGGGTGAGTTCTGGTGGGAACTTCGTCCGTGTGACTATTACGATGTTCTCGACCGGCCAAAGATTATTTTCCCTGACATCTGTAAGGGGCCACGATTCATGCTCGATATGAGCGGTCGCTATCTGACGAATACGGCGTATTGTCTCGGCACCGATGACCGCTACCTACTGGGCATCTTGAACAGCAGGGTATTTTGGTTTGCGATCAGCAGCATCAGCATCCCATTTGGTGTCCGCGCAGGACAGTTCCGTTATCGACTGATCTACCAATACATGGAACAAGTACCGATTCGCGCCATCGACACAACGAACACCACCGACAAAGCACGTCGCGACAAGATTGTTCGTTGTGTGGAGCAAATGATCGACATCCATCCGAAGCTGGCTGCCGCCAAGACAGACAAGGACCGGAATTTCTACGAGGCCAAGCGAGCGTCCCTAAGTCGCCAGATCGACGCCACGGTTTACGAACTCTACTCGCTGTCCGAGGAGGATGTCCGCATCGTCGAGGAGGGCGGGGAACTGTCTCCCGATTGATTGCAGATTGGGACTGGGCGGCCCGGCTCGGGCCACCCCGCCGAAGTCAGCAAGAAGAAACGACACCTGCCGTTGCGACAGCTTTTCGGTCGTGTGTCGAATCGACTCGTCCGACTCAAGCTGTGCTTAATGATGAGTCCGCTCGCTGTCAGCACGTACCTTGAATCGCCCGAGTTTCAATTTGATGTCGTCATCTTTGACGAGGCTTCACAGGTGCTCCCGTGGGATGCCATCGGTGCGGTTTATCGCGGACGTCAACTTGTGGTTGCCGGAGACCAGAAGCAGTTGCCGCCCTCCACGTTTTTCGACCGCATGGTCAACGACGACGATTCCGATGACGCCGACGACCTCGGTGATTTTGAAAGTGTGCTCGATGTCTTGTGTTCGATTGGGCTGCCAAGAAAGCGGCTGCGGTGGCATTACCGCAGTCGGCGCGAACCGCTCATCGCGTTCTCGAACCGGCATTTCTATGACGACGACCTCGTGACGTTTCCCAGCCCCGATGATTTGGACGGTTCGACGGCGGCCTGTCCCCGAGGGTCGTTGGCGGTCCAAACGGGGATTCAATCCCCTCGAAGCCCGTCCCGTCGGCGGAGCGACGGGACGTTTGTGAATCGGCGGCGT
>JAYTGQ010000745.1:0-10790 GCA_043733345.1 Schlesneria sp. | reverse complement strand
TGTGTAGGCGTTTTACATGGTGGGCCGGCGCTCGAAGCGAGCTTGTCCCACCCTACGCCGACTTTTGTCGGTCACGGCCGCATTGAGGTCCGAGCAGTTCATCGAATTGTCACGAAGTCGTTGTGATTGAGGAGTGCGTGGATCAGTTGCGTTCGAGCGTGAGTGGATGGATCGGGGCGTGCGTTCTGTCGAGCCGCTTCGGTCAGTTGTGACAGACCTGACACGGCGAGTGAGGTTTCATCCGCCGACGGCTCCACCCCGAGGACCGTCAGGAACGCGGCGTGAATGAACTCGGTGTCGGTCGCGGTGGGCTGTGCGGCAATCAGTCGTCGAGCGATCTTCTCACCCATCGCCGTTGCCAGCGGACTGTTCTCCAGCGCGAGAGCTTGTTGCGGCACAATGCTCTCTGCACGGCGATAGCAGTCCAGTACGCTGGCATCGTCGAACATCGACAGGAACTTTTGGTGTTCGTTGTGCGAATGAACGAAGTAGAGGCTGCGTCGCTGGGAAGTTTCATCGGTCGCGGGGATCGACGGCCCGCCGCGAGTCAGATCGAGTTCTCCAGCCAGATGCAGCAGGCTGTCGCGGACGAGTTGAGCCTCCATCCGCATCGGGTTGGCTCGCCAATAGAACTGGTTGTCGGGATCACCGGCCAGCGTATCGGCGGTCGCTCCCGCGCTGGACGACGACAATCGGTAAGCCTGCGACGTAACGATCAACCGGTGAATGTGCTTCAAGCTCCACTGGTGTTCAACCAGTTCGACGGCGAGCCAATCGAGCAACTCGGGATGCGTGGGCGGCGTTCCTTTGCGACCGAAGTCGAAGACGGTCGGAACGAGCGGTCGGCCGAAGTGACGGAGCCAAACATGATTCGCCGCAACGCGCGCGGGGAGCGGATGCCGAGGATCGGTGATCCAATGCGCGAGCGCAGTGCGGCGACCAGTACTCGTCGTGGGGAACGGCTTACGGCGCGAGTCCTCGGTCTCCAGATTGTTCTCCAGCGTCTTGAGCGCACCGTTCAGCGGCGTGAAGTTTTCACCGGGCATTTCCACCGCCGCCCGCGCCGTTTCAAGGGCTGTTCGCGCGGTGAGCAGCTTCTTCTCGGCCTCGGCCTGTTTGTCGGCGGCGGCTCGCGTGACATCGAGTTCCGCTTGCACGGCCGCTTCCTCCGCTTGAGCCACCGCCGCGAGCCGTTCGAGTTTGACCGCCGCTCGCGCGAGTTCATTCGCGTTGTCAGCCTGCGGTCGTCGATGCCGCGCCGCGCCCGCCGCAGCCCGCGCGCGAATCGTCACCGGTTGAGTCTCCGCGACGGCCAATGCTTTTTCGCTCAGCGCGATCGCGAGCTTGGCCTGCGCGACAGTCAGCGGTGGTCCGGGCTGTGATCCGCCATTCGGATTCGCGTTGATCGGCAGCAGCGCATCGGCTGGCAACGCGATCATCGTCTCGACCTCACTCCGTTTCTGGCGCGCCGTTTCGACAGCCGCGCGCGCCGCGATGATCTTCAACTCGGCCACCTTCACCTGGTCCTCGACGATGAACGGTCGCAAGCCGGGTTGATGCGCCTCGGGAGGCAGCGTCACCGGCTCAATCTTCCACGCAACCTGAGACAGAAACGCGGGGACCGTCGCTTCCATCACACGGCTCTGGTCGGGATTGCGGTCATCACCGCGAACGTGCAGGAACGTCTGAGCATCGAGGTTGCCGTCGAACGCGCGCGGCAGGCCGTTCCGTTCGTAATCGGTCTCACCGGGCAGCAAGTCGGTGCGAACTTGATACGGCTCGAAGATGGCTCGCAGTTTGTAGTAGTCGGTCTGCGCGATCGGGTCGTACTTGTGGTCGTGGCACTTCGCGCAGTTGAACGTCAGTCCGAGCATCGCCTTCGACGTGTGCTCGACAGTCTCATCGAGCCAGCTCGTGCGGTTGAATTTGAAATACTGCCGCGCGAGAAACCCGGACGCTCGCAGACGATCGAGATCGTTCGGGTACAGCTCATCTGCCGCGAGCATCTCCCGCAGCATCTGGTCGTAGCCCTTGTCGGCGTTGAGCGACTCGATGATCCAGTCGCGCCAATGCCAGATGTGTTTCTGCGAGTTGCGGACCTCGGCCCCGAGTCCCCACCAATCGCTGTAACGCCAGACATCCATCCAGTGCCGTCCCCAACGCTCGCCATACTGCGGGCTGTCGAGCAACTTCGTGACGACGGCTTCGTGAGCCTGCTCCGACGTGTCCGCGACGAAGGCGTCGAGTTCCACTCGCGTCGGTGGCAGACCGACCAAGTCCAACGAGACACGCCGCAACCAGACTCGTTTGTCGGCCGGTCGTTGAGGTTGCAGCCCCTGCTGGCGATGCCTTGCCGCGAGAAACGCATCAATCGGATTGCGACTCCATGCGGGAGAAACATCCTGCGGAACGGCCGGTCGCACGGGAGTCTGGAACGCCCAGTGATCGCGCGGGTCACGCTCGGACGGTTCGTCCGCCGGTCCCTTCGCTCCTTGAGCAATCCACGTCTTGAACAAGCTGAGCTGAGCAACACTCAGCGGCTCCCCTTCCGGCGGCATCCGCTCCGTTTCGACCGTGGCCATCACCCGCTGGAGGATCAAACTTTGAGCGACCTCGCGCACGTCAATCGCCGCGCCGCTGTCTCCCCCCCGAGTCGCCAGCGCGATCGTATCGAGCCGCAGACCTGCCTCCTGCTTGAGCGCCCCATGACACGCATAGCACCGCTCACGCAACACGGGCTTGATCTGCCGAACGTAATCGACGGCCTGCTCGGCGACAGCATCCTCCGCTCGCAGCAACTCGGGCCTGAGCCACTCCGCACCGAGCAGACTCACCGCGATCAACCAACAACACCTGCGAGCAAGTCGGCTCATCGCGGTTCCTTCTCTTCCGTAGGGTAAGCCTCTGGCTTGCCCGTCATCGTTCGCGACCAATTCGCAATTCGCGCCTGCTGTCAGCATGACGCCCCATTCGCTCTCCGCCTGCCTTCATCCGTGCCCCGGCCTTGCCATCCGTGCTATCTCGTCGTGGCTGAAGTAGCACGGATGGCAAAGCCGGGGCGCGGATGAAGACAGGCACCACTCCTGCA
Source organism: Schlesneria sp. (assembly GCA_043733345.1). Lineage (GTDB taxonomy): Bacteria > Planctomycetota > Planctomycetia > Planctomycetales > Planctomycetaceae > Schlesneria. Next base: position 7,702 of record JAYTGQ010000745.1, on the reverse strand, counting down.
GTGGTCACACCCACCCGCAGCGTGAGCGAGGACGAGTTTCTCTCGACGTGGAATCGAGAACCTCTTTCCACTGCGTCCGTGCTCACGCTGCGGGTGGGTGTGGCCGGGATCATGGCCGAGCATAACCTTTCGGCGACAGGGTTGAGAACGGTTCGTCGCGCTGGGTACAGTGCGGCCCCGTGAGTCGCTCCCCAGAAGTCCGGCATTAGGAAAAGCCGGACTTCTTTTCAAGTGCATCGCCCCCCGACCGAAGTCCGGCTAACAAAGCTAAGCCGGACTTCGGTCTTTCCCACCTGAGTTGCCCCCTGGAGACAGTCGCATGTTCCGTTGGATCTCTTGCCTGACGCTGATCGCCGTCGTGTGTTGTGCTTCGCCGAGTTGGTCGGCCGATGTCGAATTCCCTGACGCCAACCTCGACACGGTGATCCGCGAGATCCTCAAGAAGAAGCAGATCGACAAGACCGACAAAGCAAAAAAAATCACGGACGAAGACCTCGCCACGATCTTCTTTCTCGAAGCTCCGAAGCGCGAGATCGAGAACCTGACCGGCTTGGAAAAGTGTCGCAACCTCGCGCTGATCCGACTGACCGGCAACAAGATCAAGGATGTGACTCCGCTCAGTGAATGCGTAAACGTCCAGTCGCTCGACCTCGCGAAGAATCAGATCGCCGACATCACGCCGCTCGCGAAGCTGGTCAAGCTGCAGTACCTGCAACTCGAAGACAACCAGATTCAAAAGATCGACGCCGTGGCGAGCCTCAAGGCGCTGAACGCGCTGTACCTCAGCCGCAACCAAATCGAAGTGATCGCCCCCGTGGCCGAACTCCCCAAGCTCGCCGCTCTCTACTTGGAGAAGAACAAAGTCTCCGACGCTTCGCCGCTGAAAGCCCAACGCTGGCTCGAACGCCTCGATCTGAAGGACAACCAGTTGAAGGACATCTCGCCCCTGAGCGGCATGACCGAACTTCGCTACTTGTTCCTCGAACGCAATCAGATCAGCGACCTCGCGCCGCTGGTTGAAATGGCCACGAAGGACGCAGCGGGTGAAAGACGTTTCGCTCCGTACTGGAACCTCTATCTCGCGGGCAACCCGGTCTCCGACACCAGCAAAGCCCAAGTCGCCGAACTCGCCAAGATCGGCGTGCGTGTGAAGGCGGAGTAGAGGCCGCGCTGTTCGGCGCGGGTCTCTCGACCCCTGATTGATATCAACAGGAAAACTGACATGTTCGGACACCTCGGTCAGCAACAAGAATCCTCTGTGAAATCGAGTCGAGGTAATGTGGATCGTCGCTCCTGTTTCTGTCTCGCAGTTTGGCTCTTGGTTGGTGTGTTCGTCGTCAGCTTCGTTGAAGGGCAGGATCGGCTACCAGTGCCAGGAGTTGATGAGCAGAGGGCGGCAGTTGTCACAGTCAACGAGATCTTTCGCGAGGAGACATCCAATGCCAAGACGACCGTCAAGCAAGTGAATCTTGCCCGAAAGATGTTTGGCAGCTTGGAAGACAATCCCGGTGCCGCTGCAACGAATTATGTGTTGCTCACCCAGGCTCACGGACTGGCGGTCAAGGCGTTCAACATCGCCTTAGCGCGGGAAATGATCGACGAACTGGTTAAGCGTTTTGAAGTCGATGGTCTACCGCTTCAGTTGCAGTCGATCCGTGACATCGCCCGGGCACCTACGGACTCCAAGCTTCATGAAGAACTAGTACAGACCGCCTTCGGGTTGATCGAGGAGTCCATTCAATCGGAACGATTCGACATGGCAGCACTGGCCGCCGATCAAGCGGTCGCCATCGCGGCAAAGCTCAAAAGCAACGCGCTTCGCAAGGATGCGACGGATCGCAAGGCCCGCGTCGTCGAGTCGCAGAAGTCTTGGGGTGCCTACCGCAAGGCGGGTGAGATTCTGTCCGCCAAGCCGGATGACGCGGTGGCCAACGAATCAGTCGGGCGATACTTGATTGCCGTCAAGCTCGACTTTGAGCTAGGGTTGAATCACTTGGCTCGCGGTGCTGATCGAGAATTGAGTGGTGCGGCAAAACTCGATGAAGACACACTGAATGCCACCGGCCCTGTCGGCGATGAACGCGCCGTGCAACTGGGCGATGCCTGGTGGGATGCGAGTGCGAAGCAGTCGTCACCGATGTTGAAATCAGCGATGCGACTGCGGGCGGCCTATTGGTATTTGCCAGCAATAAAGAGCATGAACGGACTGAGTAAACTCAAGACGGAGCAGCGAATCACCGAAAGTGGCTGGCTAAAAGAGCCGGCACTGGCCAGAAGGATGCCCGGTCACCGCGGATGGCGCACCCTAGAATCACGGTTGGAAGCGGCGCTGGGATGGCTCCACGCCGATTTTGCCCTGTGCCAGTCCGCATCGTTTGCCGACGCCCTCGAATTGAATGAAGCGCTGGTGTCTTGGAAATATCGGCCCGTGCGGTTTCGCCCCTACGCGACGCCTAACGGGCTCAAGGTGGCAGCAATCTGGCATCGCGAAGATGGTGAGTCGCGTCTCTTCCACGGTCCGGCAGCAGAGGTTGAGTATCGTGACCGGGAGCTGCGGAAGCAGAACTTCTGGCCCGTCGATCTGGCCGGGTACGTCGATAATGGCGAGTTGCGACATATCGCGGTCTGGTCGAACGAGAAGCCAGCCAACTTCACCAATGTCACGCTCCTCATATCCCTTTCGGACGGGATGCTGCCAAAGGAAATCAAATCGTCCCGACCGCTCACGTTTCACTTCTATTGGACGCCAAGCGGAGTTTGCCAATACGACTCGTTGTGGTGTCAGCCGACTGGGCCATTTGCCTACTACCGGGGGGCTTGGAGTTCCTACGGCTGAAACAGGACGAATACATGCTGACTCTCATCGACATTTGTGTGAACTGTCCCAGCAAGGCACCGGAGGCCGTTCCACGAGAGTTCGGGATCGTTCTCCAAGAACGAAAGAATGTGCGAGCCGTTGAGGTTCGCGAAGCGCCCGAGAAAAGCTTGCTCGAATGGAAACGGCTGGTCGCCCTGAAGCATCGTCCCGTGGCGATCGGAGTGATGGTCACTGCCGCCGGGACAACCATCTCACACTCTCTGTGGCACGCGGCGTCTGAGTGAACTCGCACCGCCATTGCCTTCTGTGGTTTGGGCAGAGTGATGCTGCTGTGACTTCGCCTCGCACATGGCTGAACGAATTCCGGCCATCGCCGTACGTCACTTCATTGCACCGTTGCTCCCGCGTGCAACCGGCTTCTGTGGGTTGAGAACATTCGGGGGTCAGGCACCGCAGACCTCAGATTTGGCGGGGGAGGGAAACTTTGGCTTGAAATGGTGAGTCGCATCCGCCAAACCTGAAGTCTGCGGTGCCTGACCCTTGGCTTTGTGGGCGTGAAGGCGGTGGAGGCGAAACGACCACGGGCGAACTATGATCGCCGCTGTCCTGCGCGGGGTGTCTTCGCGCGACCCAGTTGATGTCTTGAGGCTTTCAGTTTCGTTCCCATGCGTCCGCCCACCGCCACTGCCGCACGACTTACCTCGGATCGTTCGATCACTCCTGAGCGAACCGTCTCGCGCGCTGAGTGGTGCTGGTTACTTGGTGCGATTCTGTTCGGGGCGATCTTGCGGTTGAGCTTCCCCGGCCGCATGGCTGTCGAGCACTTTGATGAGGGTGTCTACGCCTCCAACTTCTGGTTCGAGATCGAACAGGGGGGCGAGTACCCCGCGCGGCATCTCTACGCGCCGCCGCTGCTGCCGATGGCGATCGAGTGGACGATGATCGTGGCCTCGCTGTGCGGGATCAAACCGACCGGCTGCATTCCGATGATCCCGAGTCTGATCACGGGTCTCGCCACGATCCCGTCGATGTGGTGGGTCGGCCGCCGCTGGTTCGGCCCGAGTGCCGGCATCGTCGCCGCGTGGCTCGTCGCGGCGAGCGACTTCCACGCCTCCTACAGCCGAGCCGCCCTGACCGATGTCCCCGCCTGCCTGTTCATGCTCTGGGGCGTCTACTTTATTTGGCAGGCTCTGCAAACGGGCACGCGCCGAGACGTTTTGCTCGCCGGTCTCTTCACGGGCCTCGCGTGGTGGACCAAGTACAACGGCTGGCTCCCCCTCGCGATCGGCCTCTCGGGAGGAGCGGCCTGGCAACTGTCACTCCCCCGCGCCGACAGACACCTTCGCCAATTCGCGACCCGCTGGTTGCTGGTTGCTCTCACAGCGTTCGCAATCTGGTCACCAGTCTTGTGGGGGCTCCAAAAACACGGCGGCTACGCGGCCGTCGCGGCGAATCATCGGCAGTACGTTGAGTCTCTGGAGTGGTGGCCGGGGAACGCGGCAAGGCAACTTCAGTTTGCTGGGCGTTATGACAACTGGCTCGGTGCCTCTATCGAATTGTTTGTAGCGAGGCAGATTCGTGCGAGCGACGACACACAGTTCGTTCTCGCGTTCAACGAAGGGCCTGATTACGAGCCAGTTGCGATTGTCACGCTTCGCGCGGTGAGTCTTGCCTTTGGTGCGCAGCCGTTTCTGTGGGACGGATTGGCGCGTTGGTGTGTTGTCTTGTCTTGGATCGCCACACCTCTCGCCATGATTTTTGTCACACTTGCGGCGGGTTTGAGAAGCATCGCCAGAGACTCACGTTCACCGCGTGGTCTAGCGGTCTGGCTGCTGGGGGCTTGGGTGATTGGCCTGAGTTTGTCCACGCCTTGCTATCACACTTATCCTCGACTGGCATTGCCGTGGCTGATCGCGGTTTGGCTTGGCGTCGGTCTCGCAGTGGAGTCCTGCTGCAAACGACCAATCTCGCCCGTCGAAGTCGTGAGTCGCTCCGACCGTCGATGGCAGGCGGGGCGAATCATCACCGTGATCGCGGGTTGGCTGCTCATGTGTAGCCTCACTCGGGCTTTGGTGGGGACATCTCATGCTTGGCAAGACCGCTCACGACTCCAGACCGATGTCGCCAAAATCGCATCGTCACTTCGCGAAGCGGCTCTCGCCGAGGGGCATCCCGAGAACGAAGTCATCGTCTACGTCTACGCCGACCCCGCGCTCGTCTTCAGCCTCAAGTCGAATGGTCTGCCGTTGGTCGCCCCCGTTCAGTCGCTCGAAGATGCCCTCCAATCGCATCCTAGGCCGACATTCTTGGCCGTCCGTCGATACCGTGATCGCGACACCGATTCCCAGTCGCTCGGCAGGCTGATCGAAGATGGCAAGCTTGAGGAACATTTGAGTATTTCTTCGCGGGTCAGTCCTCTCTATGAGTTCGATCAAGTCCGATTTGAAGCCGACGATGGAGAAATGAGTCTGGAGGTTTACTTCAATCCCTACATTGGAATTCACCGAATACAGAACTGAACGGTCGCAGTTTGTCGGTGATCCCTTTATCAACGCTGGGACTTTCAGGAGTTGCCCGGCCATCCTCGCAGATTGATTCTGAGTGCAGCCCAATTGGCAGCGCTGATGATCCCGCTGTAACGGCAACCTCTGTCTGAACTGACTCAATCCCAGTGCCGTTTTGTGATGCCCCCGCGTCACAACTTCGTCTTGTCCCGTTCGCAACTTCGCGGGTATAACCCGCCCGCTTTTCCCCCCTCACAATTGAATGTGATTTGACCCTCGGACGCTTCGGGGGCGGGGTGTCTCGTTTTCCAAGGAAGGTTTGAAATGGACGACCTGGTCACGCAGGAACCGTCGCGGCGTCGGCTGGGACGCGGATTGAATGCACTGCTCGGCACGGCGGCGATGGGTGGAGGAGACGATGGCGCGTCGAGCGCTTCGTCGGATATTCACGTCGATTTGATCGAACGCAATCCGTTTCAGCCTCGCCACGAATTCGATCAGGCGGCCATCAACGAGTTGGCGGACAGCATTCGTCAGCACGGCGTGTTGCAGCCAATACTCGTCCGTTCGGCAGGCGGCGGCTATCAATTGATCGCCGGTGAGAGGCGTCTGATCGCGGCAAAGAAGGCCGGACTGCAACAGATCCCCTGTCGAGTTCTCGCGCTGACCGATCAGCAAGTCAGTGAAGTCGCCTTGGAGGAAAACCTCAAGCGGCAAGACCTGAATGTGCTGGAAAAGGCGGTCGCGTTTCAGGGCTATCTTGATCGTTATGGTTGCTCGATCGAAGAACTCTCGCGCCGCCTCAGCCTCGACCGGTCCACGGTCAGCAACATGCTGCGACTGCTCGAACTGCCCGAAAGTGTGAAGGCCGATCTGCGTTCGGACAAGATTTCGGCGGGACACGCTCGCTCGCTCTTATCGCTCAAGAGCGAGGCCGATCAACTGACGCTGTGCGAGCGAATTCAAAAGGAAGGTCTGTCGGTTCGCAAGGTCGAAGAAGCTGTCCGCGAGTTGAACGCGAGCCTCGAAGAAGGCGTCGTCCCGATGAAGGGGAAGAAGCCGAAGTCCGAGACGGCCGTCATCGAACTCACGCCGCACGTCCTCACGCTGCGAGACCAACTGCGTGACTGGCTCGGCGCTGCCGTCGAGATCAAACTGTCGGCCAAGGATCGCGGCAAGATCATCATCGACTTCCAATCGAACGACGATTTTGAACGCCTTGTCAGTAAGCTGCATCGCGCCGCATGAATGGCACGTCGCAACAAGTTTCACTGAACCGGTTGCAGTTCGGCAGTGTCCCCCCTACACTGCCGCCCGTTCGGGGCGTAGCTCAGCTTGGCTAGAGCGCCTGGTTTGGGACCAGGAAGTCGCAGGTTCGAATCCTGTCGCCCCGACATCGGAAGCCTTGCCCGCAAACACTGCGGGCAAGGCTTTTTCGCTTGATTCGTAGGGGTTTTCGAGTGTTGCTGTTCTCGCCATTCTTTCATCCGCATCGCCTGATGAGATGACAGCAAACGACACAGTTTGCCCCCGTTCACCAACAGGTGGTGCAACAGGTGGTGCAACGAAACTTTTCGCCGTTGCACCAGAAAATCCAATCGTGTCGTCGGTTCCCGTTGCCCTCATCGTCTGGCGTTCGGTCGATAGCGAGGAATCAAGGTCGAGTGACGGCAGCGAATCCAACGCTCCGTACACGTCGAGCAACTTCGGATCGGTGTAGACGTTCATCGTCAGGTCGATGGATGAGTGACGCATCGCGGCTTGAGCCGTTCGCAGAGCAACGCCCCCTTTGCTGAGCAGCGTCCCGAACGAATGCCGCAGAGCGTGAACGTCGATGGTTCTGCCCCGTTCGTCTCGCTTGTCGATCCCGGCGGCGAGCAAGTCGCGGTCGAGAATCCTCACCAGCCCGGCGGGAATCGTGAACAGCGGTCGCTTGCTGTCTGGCGTCGCGTTGCGGTTGCGTAGGCGAAGCGTTGCCGCGTTCGGCGTGTCGGACAGCCAGAGCCTCAGATCGTTCGCCAAGTCGTGACGTAGCGGAATCGTCGAACCTTGTCGGTTCTTCTCATCGGCCGCATTCAGAACGGCGAACGGCATCGACCCGTCGAGTTCCAGTTGCCCCACCGTCAACGATGCGAGTTCCCCTTTGCGAAGCCCGGTCAGAACGAGCGTCTTGTAAATCAACGCCCGCTCTCGCCCGAGCCGTTCCAGCTTCTCGACGAACTCGGGATTGTCGGCCAGCCGCTCCCGTGCCCGCTCAACCGCCGGTTGCAGTCCGTTCAGAGTCAACGCGGCTTTCGTCCAACTCGACCGCTTGCGGCGTTTGCCGGTCGCTTCGGTCTCATCCTCATCCACGGGGACGGCTTCCCGGCCGAACTCGGCG
>JAYTGQ010000744.1:0-10792 GCA_043733345.1 Schlesneria sp. | reverse complement strand
ATCAGCCGCAGGGCGCTAGCAGCCTGTTGAAAATAGAAGCCTGAAGCGCGAGCGAAGGATTTCTGAGCCTAATTCGTCCGCATTTACGACATCCTTCGCTTGTGCTTCAGGCTTCTATTCCCTTTTTCAACAGGCTTCTATCCCCAGTTCTCGAGAAAACAACCGGGGCTAGCGCCCTGCGGCTGATTTGCGGGACAGTGCCTAGAAGAATTCGGCTCACCCTGATTTTTAGAACCTGTCCAAAAACAAAGTCGTCTTTTACGAAGCGAAAGCCGACTAACGGCGGAGTGATTCATCAACAGGTCTTTAAGGGCGGTGCGTCTATTAAGTCCTAGTTTGGCCGTAGGGTGCGTGGACACCTTCAAGTTCAAAACTGGACTCGTTGAGTCCAGTTTTGGAAGAGATTGCAAATTGAAAAATGAACGACACTCGTAGCGAGCCTTCCTTTCTCAATTTGCATTTAGAAATTGCCAATTATCAATTTGCAATCGCCTTCCCTCGTCGGTCTGAGGCGAAGCCCTCGCTGGACTCTCTGCTATGGATTGCCATCGTCGGAGTAACCCGGTGGGACTTGGTCCGAACGAAATCGTTCTTCCGTCCACGGGTCGCCGTGCATGTGATAACCGCCCTCTTCCCAATAGCCCGCTCGGTCTTCGGCGACGAGTTCGATGGCCGAAATCCACTTCGCGCTCTTCCACGCATAGAGCTGAGGCACGAGTCCGCGCACGGGGCCGCCGTGTTCGAGCGAGATCGGCTCGCCGTCATGTCGGTCGGCCAGCAGGCAGTCTGATTCGAGAAAATCACTCAGCGGCAAATTGGTCGTCCAACCGTTGTCATATCCGTGACAGACGACGAAGCGGGCTTCGGGCTGCACGCCTGCGAGGTCAAGCAACTCGCGCGTCGCCACGCCTTCCCAGACGTTGCCCAAGCGAGACCACTTGGTCACGCAATGAAAGTCGGCAAAGACCTTCACCCGCGGCAGGGCATTGAACTCGGCGCGAGTCAGTGTGAACGGCCGCTCCACTAAGCCGAACACGCGGAGTTGCCAGTGATTCAGATCGACTAGCGGCGGGCCGAAGGCATCGAGCACGGGCCACTTCCGCGTGCGGGACTGTCCCGGCGGAATGCGATTCTCGCGGCGCGTGTCCGGACTGATGATGAGATTCGGCGGGCAGTCTGCGGGACGCACGGGATCGCCCGATTGGTACTTGGAGTCTTCGAGGACAGACATGCGGCGGGTCTCTACGGCGCGAGGTGAACGGGAACAAATGAGTGGTCAGATTGTAACTGCGTGAACGTGCATCGCGAGCGGCACGCGGGTTGCCTAAATGTCTTGGAAGTAGGTGGTAACGGAACAGAGACCCGCCATTGACCGGCTTTCGGCACGCCAATAGACTTCGCCGCCCCAGTGGGTTACGTCATTTCTACAGTGCGAAAAAGCGAGTTTATCCCGAACAGTCTGACAGTTTTGGGAGATGTTTCGACGCCTCAAACCTGTCGGTTCGGCAGACGCACTTTCAGTACTCATGGCGATCGAAAAACAACGGAGCTGGTTCGACGCGCCCCGGCGTCATTTCAACGGATGAATCATGGAATTCCTCGACAAGGTGGGTGATGCGGTGAACGTGGTTCTCGGAGGTGCCGAGCGACTCATCACGGGCATGTTCGGTTCGTCCAACGAACGGCGTGTCAGGGCCATTGGTTACACGCGCAACAAGCAGGGGCAGGCCCTCATCCTCCCCGGTTCAATTCTGGAACGAATCAACCAGCTTGAGCCGCAGTTGGAACTGCTGTCCGATGCCGAACTGCGTGAAACCGCTTCGCGTTTGCGACGACGGGTGGCCGACGGGCAGACGCTGGAGGATCTCATTCCCGATGCCTTCGCCGCCGTGCGTGAAGCGAGCAAACGCTATCTCAAGATGCGCCACTACGATGTGCAGATGGTCGGCGGCTACATCCTGCATCAGGGGATGATCGCCGAGATGGTTACCGGGGAAGGCAAGACGCTGGTGGCTTCGCTCCCCGCGTTCCTGAATGCGGTGACTGGCTCGGTGCATGTCATCACGGTCAACGACTACTTGGCTCAGCGCGACATGGAGTGGATGGGGCCGCTGCACATGGGACTCGGCCTGACCATCGGCGCGATTCAGTCCAACACCAGTCAGGACGAAAAGCAAATCGCCTATAGCTGTGACATCACCTATGGCACGAACAACGAGTTCGGCTTCGATTACTTGCGCGACAACATGAAGTCGTTCAAGGAGGAGCAGGTCCAAGGACGGCTGAATTACGCGATCATCGACGAGATCGACAACATCCTGATCGACGAAGCCCGCACGCCGCTGATCATCTCCGGTCGTGCCCACGATGACGTGTCGAAGTACCCGGTGGCAGACAAACTGGCGCGACAGCTTAAACGCGACCTGCACTTCGAGTTGAAGGAGAAGGAACACTCGTGCCATCTCACCGAGTTGGGCGTGCGCTATGCGGAAGAACTCGCCGGCGTGGAGAGCTTCTACACGGCGGGCAACATGGAGTGGCCGCATCTGATCGACAACGCCCTGAAGGCGCATCACCTCTACAAAAACGATGTCAGTTACATCGTGCGCGATGATGAAGTCATCATCATCGACGACCACACCGGCCGCATGATGGAAGGTCGCCAGTGGAGTGACGGCTTGCATCAGGCCGTCGAAGCCAAGGAGCGAGTGAAGGTCAAAGAGGAAACGCAGACGTTGGCGACAGTCACGCTGCAAAACTTCTTCAAGCTGTACCACAAGCTATCGGGTATGACCGGAACGGCGATGACCGAGTCGTCCGAGTTCCTGAAGATTTACAAGCTCGACGTGGTGACGGTGCCGACCAACCGGCCGCTCAAGCGAATCAATTTCCCGGACGCGATCTATCGCACAGAACCCGAGAAGTGGGACGCCGTCGTCGATGAGATCAAAGAGGTTCACGAGACCGGCCGCCCCGTGTTGCTCGGCACCGTGTCGATCGAGAACTCGGAAAAGCTGAGCGGCAAGCTGACTCGCAACGGCGTGAAGCACAACGTCCTGAACGCGAAGTATCACGAACGTGAAGCGGAAATCATCGCCCAGGCGGGCCGGATGAATGCGGTGACGATCGCGACCAACATGGCCGGTCGCGGCACGGACATCATTCTCGGTGGCAACCCCGAGTATCTCGCGTGGGATGAACTCAAGCACGAGGTCGATGAGGACGGGAACCTCAAGTACCCGTCTCGGCTGAATGTCTCGAAGGCCGTCTGGGAGGAACGCACCCGCCAGATCGCGGTTCGGGAAGGGATGGCCGACGAAGGCAAGAAGGTTGCCGAGGTCGGTGGCCTCCACGTCATCGGCACCGAGCGTCATGAGTCGCGGCGCATTGACCTTCAGTTGCGCGGCCGCGCCGGTCGCCAAGGAGACAGCGGATCGAGCCGATTCTTCCTGTCGCTCGAAGATGACCTGATGCGAAAATTCGGCGGCGAGTGGGTCAAAAACTGGCTCGCCGCGCTGGGCATGCAGCCCGGTGAGCGAATCGAAAGCAAGATGGTCACGCGGCAGATCGAAGGCTCGCAAAAGAAGGTCGAAGAGCGACACTTTGAACAGCGCAAAAATCTGCTCGAATACGACGAAGTCATGGACGAGCAGCGCAAGCGAGTCTATTCGTACCGACAGGCGATTCTCGAAGGGGCCGACTGCCGCAAGTTGATCATGGCTGAGATCGACAACCAACTCGCCCACTGGACAAAGCATTTCCTGAAGCCGACGTATCGGTGGGAGACTGTGATCGAATGGGCTAGGGTGCGCTGCGAACTGGAACTCGAACTGCGTTCCATCAAGGACTATGAGCCGGACGACTTGATCGAGTATCTCAAAGATCAGGCTGACCGAGACGCCGATGCTCAGATCAAAGAAAAGATCGCTGAAAACCTGCCCACCGAAGTCGAAGACGACCGATTGCGGAACTGGCAGGCGATGGCCCTCTGGGCCAACCGGCGCTATGGACTCAACACCAATGATCGCGAGCTGAAAAAAGTCGGCTTGGACGACATGCAGTCGTACTTGTACCAACGGGCGCTCGAATCCATTGGTCGGTTCGACTTCTCCCCCGTCAAAGCTTTTTTGCAGCCCGAATGGGGACCGCAATCGCTGTCGAACTGGGTGAAGCAACAGTACCTGATCGAGATCCCGTTCACGGCGTTCGTGAGTCAGTCCGCTGAGGACTCGGCGAACATCATTCGTCAACACGTCGTAGAACGCTATCACCGCAAAGAGGTCGAGTTTCCCGTGGCGGTGGGGATGTCCCACTTCATGGCACCAACGCAGCACGGGGGCGGCGAACGCTACAACCGAGCCGGTCTCGCGGAATGGGCCGCCGATCGCTTCGACGTGTCACTGCCATTGGAACAGCTTGAGTCCAAATCTCGAGATGACATTGCCCACCTGTTGATGGACCTCAGTGCCCAGTTCCTGGGGCGGAGTCGGTGCATCGAACAACTCGATGGCCTGCTGGACGCCGCCTGCGGCAAAGTTCAAGTCAACGACCACGCTCGTAATGGAAAGCCCGCGAAGCAAGCCACGGCCTCAAAGCCGGTGACGAATCCCGCCGCCGTGGCCGAGTTGGTCCAGTGGGCCAATCGCGAATTCTTGACGGACCTCGATGCCGACGCTCTCTCAAAATCGAACTATGACACTCTGAAGGGGGCTGTCCGCCAAGCCTACGAACGTCGATATCGGCGCGAGATTTATCAGACCGAACGCTCGGTCCTCATCGAAATGCTCGATACACAGTGGAAAGACCACCTGTACTTCATGGACCATCTGCGAGTGGGAATCGGATTGGTCGGATACGCACAAAAAGATCCGAAGACCGAATACCGACGAGAAGGAATGCTCGGTTTCGAGCAGATGTGGGATCGCATCGCGGCGCAAGTCACGGGCACAATCTTCCGCGTCGAGACCCAGCTTCCCGAATCGACCGGTTCCGTCTGGCAGATCACTTCGACGGAACATGCCTCGCCCGTGGAGGACATCCCCGACGATCACCCCGCGCTGGCCGGTGGTGGCGGTGTCATGCCGAACAAAGGCAGCGCTGCGGAACCGATCCGTAACGACGGTGAACGAGTCGGTCGCAACGATCCGTGCCCGTGCGGCAGTGGCAAAAAATACAAAAAGTGCCACGGGGCGTGAACACGTAGGACGGGCACTCTTGCCCGTCTTCCTTCGAGACGGCAGACGGGCAAGAGTGCCCGTCCTACATGTTTTCAAGACGTGGATCGTTGTGAATCAAACTCGTCTCGTGAGGGAACGGATGCCCTTCCTCGTCGCCTGGTTTTTGAACGTCGCATACGCGCTGCTGTTGCTCGCGGTGTCGCCGCTGCTCGTCTATCGCCGCATCGCGCACGGCAAGTACCGAGGCGGATGGCGTGAGAAACTGACCGGCCGCCTGACGCGGAAATATCCCGAGCGTCACTGCATCTGGTTTCATGCCGTCAGCGTGGGTGAAGTTCTTCAACTGCAACAGGTGCTCGATCAGACGACCACACGGTTTCCCGATGCCGAGCTGTTCATCACCACGACGACCGACACCGGCTACGACGTGGCCCGGTCCAAGTATCCGCAGCACACGGTCGCCTACTTCCCGCTCGACTTCAGTTGGGCCGTGCGTCGGGCGCTCCGTACGATTCAGCCGAGCCTCGTCGTGCTGGTCGAACTCGAACTCTGGCCCAACTTCATCGGCGAGGCTCACCGGCAGCGCATTCCGCTCGCACTGATCAACGGCCGCATCGGCGAGAAAAGTTTTCGAGGCTACTCGCGCGTGAAGCCGTTGCTGCGGCGAGTCCTCTCGTGTTTCGATCTGCTTGCCGCGCAGAACGAAACCTACGCCGAACGCCTGCGTCAACTGGGGGCACCGACCGAGCGAGTCACCGTCACGGGCAACATCAAGTTTGATCGCGTCGAGTCGAACCGCGACAACCCCAAAACCGAAGAACTGCGCCGCGCGTTCGGCCTCGCGCCTCACGAGCAAGTCTTCATCGCCGGCAGCACGCAGGAGCCGGAAGAATCGTTCGCAATCGAAACGTGGACAACCTTGCAGCGCGAGTTTCCGGCACTGCGGCTGATCCTCGTCCCGCGACACAAGGAACGGTTCGAGGCCGTGGCCGAGTTGGTTCGTCAGCGCGGGCTGTCGCTCGTGCGACGGAGTTCCGGTCATCGTGAGGGCGAAGCCCTCACACCCACCCGCAGCGTGAGCGAGGGCGTCGGTGGCATCCATCGTGAGATCGTTGATGAGACATCTGAGCGGGGTGGCGTCAGCCCCCTGGTTCTTGGGCGTCAGCCCGTTTGCAAAGAGCCAGGGGGCTTACGCCACCCCGCTCAGATGTTGCTCACGCCTTCGTCCTTGTCCTCGCTCATGCCCTCGTCCTTGCTCACGCTGCGGGTTGGTATTGATGCCGCTCCGCCGCCGAGTGTGTTGCTGCTCGACACGCTCGGAGAACTGAGCGCCTGTTGGGGACTGGCCGACATCGCCTTCGTCGGTGGCAGCCTGACGAATCGCGGCGGGCAAAACATGCTCGAACCGGCTGGCTACGGCGCGGCGATTCTCTTTGGACCGAACACTTGGAACTTTCGAGACATCACCGACGCCCTGCTGTCTCTGCAAGCAGCCCGAGTCGTAGCGGGACCGACGGAACTCACCGCCGCCGTGCGCGACCTGCTGCTCGACCAGACTGAAGCACGACGCATGGGCGAAGCGGCGCGCGCGTTCGTCGGACAACAACGCGGCGCGACGGCCCGCACGGTCGAACAACTCGCCCAGCATGTTCCCAACACAGTCGTCGAGTCGGCTTCGGACAACCTCTCGCGCGCCGCATAAGGTAAGCGGCAGCGAAGCACACCAACCCGCAGCGTGAGCAAGGATGTCGAGCGACTTCGTCCTTGCTCACGCTGCGGGTTGGTGTGGGTGAGGCGACTGTTGCCACCCGGTCATCGTCCTCCCTCAACATTCCTGTCGAAAGTCGCCACATGTCGCTTGCCTGTTCGCTGTGGATTGGTCTCGTCACATCGTTGCTGGCTGTGGATCGACCGCCGGAGGTGACGAGCGAGAAGGGGATGGTGGTGAGTGTCTCGCCCGAAGCGAGCGACGCCGGGTTGGAGATCTTGAAACAAGGCGGCAGCGCGGTCGATGCGGCGGTGGCGGTGGCACTCTCGCTGGCTGTGACGTTCCCCGAGGCGGGCAACATCGGCGGTGGCGGCTTCATGATGGTCTGGCCTGCTCATGCGAAGGGTTCCGATCAACCGGCCGAACCCGTCTGCATCGAGTACCGCGAAACATGTCCTGCCGCGTTGAAACGCGACTCGTTCGTCAACGAGCGGCGGCAGGAGGGACATCACACGATCGGCGTTCCCGGCACGGTGGCCGGTCTCGCGCTGGCTCATGAGAAGTATGGAAAACTCAAGTGGGCGCAGGTCGTTGCTCCGGCGATCTGTCTCGCCCACGAAGGCTTTCTCATTGACGCCGCTTTGGCCTCCGCGTTGAATCGCATGGCCGGTCCACCGACAGCCAACTTCCCCGAGTTCCGGCGCGTGTTCGCGAAGCCTGGCGGCGGTGAGTGGCAAGCGGGAGACAGGCTCATTCAGCGCGAACTTGCTCAAACGATGCAGACTCTCGCCGCCGACGGGCCGGACAGTTTCTATCGCGGTCGCATTGCCGAGCAGATCATCGCCGAGATGCGTGCCGGAGGCGGTTTCATCACGCATGACGACCTCGCGGGATATCGCGCCCAAGTGAGGAAGCCCGTCAGCACGAGTTATCGCGGCTGCGAAATCTTCGCGCCGCCACCGCCCAGCGCGGGAGGGACACAGCTGATGGAGTGCCTCAACATTCTCGAACAGTTCGACGTGAAGTCGCTCGGGGCAAAGTCGCCGCAGTTCGCTCATTTGTTGGTCGAGTCGATGCGTCGCGCCAGTTGCGACCGCGTTCGTCACATGGGCGATCCTGACTTCATGCCAATCCCACTCAAGCTGGTCTCGAAAGACTACGCGAAGCAACTCGGCGAACAGATCGACTTGAGTCGAGCCACGCGCAGCGAGAGCCTTGCGCCTGACATCACACTCACCGATGAGCCGCCATCGACAACACACTTCTCCATCGTCGATGGCCACGGCATGGCGGTCGCCAACACGTACACGCTGCAGAATAGTTACGGTTCGCGCGTCGTCGTGCGTGGTGCGGGCTTCCTGCTCAACAATGAGCTGACCGACTTCAACTGGCGGCCGGGCGTGACGACGACACACGGGCAAGTCGGCACCGAACCGAATGTAATGGCACCTGGCAAACGGATGCTCAGTTCGCAATGCCCGACGCTGGTGTCACGCGATGGCAAGCTACTTTTGGTGACTGGCAGTCCGGGCGGAAGGACGATCCCCAGCACGGTCCTCGGTGTGGTGGTCAACGTCATCGACTTCAACCTGTCCGCGCGCGAGGCCGTCGATGCCCCGCGCTGGCATCATCAATGGCTGCCCGATCGCGTCCAGTTTGAACGCCGCCCCGACCCCGACTATGCCGAGTTGCTCGAACAACTCCAGCAGCAGGGGCACCTGTTCAGCGACGACGTGAAGCGACTCGGCGACGGCTACCAACGGCAGGGGGATGCCCACACGATCCTGATTCGCGAGGGAATCCTGCACGGCGCGGCCGACTGGCGCAGGACGGTAGGCAAAGCGGCGGGATGGTGACGGGAGACGGACTCGTTTAACCGCGTGGGCAACGCCCCGCGCGGGATGTCGATCGGTCCTACCACGTCGCTCGACGCGCGGGGCGTTGCCCACGCGGTTAACGAGGAACCTACGAAGTCCGGCTTTTCCTAAAGCCGGACTTCGTTCGAGCGTGCCTTGTGACGAGTGAAGTCCGGCTAACAAAGCTGAGCCGGACTTCACGCACCCGACTCGCGATGCTCGTCACCGCGACCCGCGCAGCCTCGGATCGGCCGCGTCGCGGAAGGCTTCGCCGACGAGGTTGTAAGACGTGATCGTCACGAAGATCGCGAGGCCGGGGAAGTGGATCAACCACGGTGCGCGACTCAACGCACTGCGTCCGTCGGCGAGAATGCCGCCCCATGAGGGAGTTGGCACGGTGATCCCGAGGCCCAGAAACGACAGGGCACTCTCGGTGAGGATCGCTCCCGCCACTCCGAACGTCGCCGAGACCAAGACCGGCGCGAGAGCATTCGGCAGGACGTGACGAAAGATGAGTCGCAACGGCGAGTACCCGAGTGCCCGGCCAGCCAACACGAACTCCTGATCGACCAGTCGCAGGAATTCGCCTCGAACCAGCCGCGCGATCCCCGTCCAGCCGGTCAGTCCGATCACGACCATGATGTTGAACAGTCCCGGCCCGATCATCGCCACGATGGTCAGGATCAGAAAGAACGCGGGGAAGCAGATCACGACCTCAATGATGCGCGACACAATCAAATCGCACAGGCCGCGAAAGTACCCGGCCAGCGATCCCACCACGATGCCAATTGTCACGTAGATCGCCACCGCTACGATGCCGACCGACAGGCTGACTCGCCCGCCCCAGATCATGCGGCAGAGAATGTCGCGGCCAAGCTCATCGGTGCCGAGCCAGTGCGAACTGCTCCAGCGCGAGAGTGGGACGACAGCGGGACCGGCTTTCGTCCGGCGATACCAAGCGGGGGGCTGTGTTTTCCCGGCGAGGTCGTTCTCATCCAAGCCAAAGGCCACGGGAGGCCACACCACCGACTGAAACACAACGGCCGCTTTCTTCTCGCCGTCATCACTGGCCAGCACCCCCGACTTGTAGTTCGTTCGATCAACTCGCTGTGGAACGAGGCCGCCCCACACCAAACCACAGGAAAGAGGAAGTCCGATCATCACGGCGACGTACCAGCCGGAACTCGCGCCGTCGTTCGCGGAGCCACCCCAGCGGCGCAGCACTCGACTCCAGATCGGGCAGGTCAGCAAGAGAATGTTCGCGACGAGAAACGCGATGTCCGACCAGATCATCGACGCAAACACCGGCCAATGCGGGCCGGTCACCAGCGTCACGTCGCGCCCGTCGAAGTCGGATCGCAACTCGCGTTGGAGGGACTTGAGTTCGCTCGCCACGAGTACCGCGTCGGGCTTGCTCAGCGTTTGAATCAGCCGCGTCCCGAGGTCTCGCAACTGAACGGACTCCTCGATTGGAAGTACGGACGACATGAGCGAGATCTGCAACCGTGCCGCCTGCTCCAAGTCTTTGAGCTTGGACGGAGAAGGCTCAGACTGCGATCGAAGTTCGCTCAACTGTCTGATCGCGCCGCGCAGAGTTCTCGCCGCTTCTTGGTACTCGAACCGATTGAAACCGACGTAATACAGCTGTCGGTCGTTGGCAAGCAGCGGCGCGAAGATGCTGATTGTCACGAGGCTCAAGATCACGCACGCCGCCACCACCGCGAGTCGTCGCTTGCCAAATTCTCTCGCGATCAGTTCCCACTGACTCTGCCCGCGGCTTCGTGTCGGCTGGGTTGCTAATGCCATAGTGGCCGCATGGCCCAAGTGATTCGTCGCTGCTGGTTCTGCCACAAATGCTCCTTCCAATCTGAAGCCGCTCCATCAGGCGGGGATGTTGTACCTCGCGCGGCACAAAGTGAGAGGTTTCCGAGCGGGGCGGCGTCAGCCCAATGGCACTCACTTTAGAGATGTCAGACCAATCAGCCGGAACGCGCTAGCGTCCGGTTCTCGATGAATTTGAAAACCGGACTTAGCTGGAAAAGAACCGGCGG
>JAYTGQ010000743.1:0-1312 GCA_043733345.1 Schlesneria sp. | reverse complement strand
CGCGAACCTGTGCGAACCAATCGAGGCGATGATGGGCGATCGGTAAGATGAGTTGCGCCAGGGTCAGCGAGTAGACTTCCGCTTCTTTCGGAAATCGTACGAACGAAGCCGTAAATCCGACCGCATGTTTGATGTGGTAGACGACATTCGGAACGATGTTGACGAAGAGGCCGACGAAGATCTCGCCGACGAGCAAGAACGCCGTCCAAATGTATCCGAACGAACCGCTTCGTGAGATCCGGACGCTCGTCGCGCAGAGCACGAGCAACATCGTAAAGAAAGCATGATACTGGTTGTCCCAAGAGATCAGCGCGCAGAAGAGTAGCGCGAGCCATCCGTTTTTCGTGATCCGAATGACGGGGCGTCGGCGTAATCCCAGAGAGAACTCGAAGAGCGATTCACCACGTACGACCCATAAAGTGACGAGAACCGCTAGCGGAACGAAATAGAACGACGAGTAGAAAAGGTGCGCGGTGTTGCGCCAGAAGCGGTATGGAAGAAAAGCGTACAGGATAGACGTAACCGCGGCCGGCATCGTCGCGATGTTCAGGCGACGTAGCACGAAATAGGCGGTGATTGCCGTCAGCGGAAAACCGAGCACGAAGAAGAGGTTGAGAGCGAAACCGGGATTCGGTACCGCGAACAGGATCGCTCGGATGAGCGTCTCGTGTGCCAGACTGAAAACCGGATAGTTGTATGCGATCGAGCCGAGCGGCGCTCCGAGCTTATCGTTCTGATAGAACCAGCCGTTCTCGAGCATCCCTTTCATAAAGGACTCCGTCGTCAGCGTATCGCGACGTGCGAGATAATAGAGCGGGATCGATAGGTCCACGGTCCACAGCTTAAGGACGAGTATCGCGGAGACGATCGCGACAATGGCAACGATCGCGTACTGAACGGGTGGGCTGATGCGCATCGTCGTCGCACGCGGCCGTGGATCGAGGTCACGCGTCTCGTTCATGGCCGCTATTTGCACGTCGATCTGCGGCTTGTCCTGGCACGATGCGCTTTTGGACGATCGAAGGTCCGACGAAACGACGCGGATCTCATTATCGCAAAGGACTCGTCGCGCGTCGTCGTTTCGGCGGCGCGCGAACTACTCCGCGCAGCGGGCTTTACAAATACGGTCTGAAGTTGCACCGGGAACGCCCGAGCCCATACCGAACCTTCCGAATTCCGAGAGCTATAATCCGGGGTTTCTTTGCGTCAAATCAGTATCGTTGGGGCGGGGTATGTCGGCCTCGTCACCGGGACGTGTTTCGCCGAACTCGGCAATCACGTCGTCTGCGTCGATAGCGATGCAACGAAGATC
>JAYTGQ010000742.1:0-10812 GCA_043733345.1 Schlesneria sp. | reverse complement strand
TGCTCACGCATCGCCACCGTCTCCTTGTTTGCCTTGGGATCTTACCAATCACAAGGTCGCAGGAGACTGTGGCTTGCGCTTAGACGAACGGTATTGCGGCTAAACGGCTGCCCTTCGCGCTTTGAGTGCCGAACCTGAGCTTGCGCCAGATGACGGCGGGCCGCAAGGCGCATTCGCCGGCGCTGTGGGTCGGTTCGACGCCTGCGTGATCGGGGAACGTCCACTAGCAGTGTCGGTGTTGCAGCAGTTCCTGACAGGTGCCCGAGGTCTTCGCGTGACGACCTCGCAGCCGGTGAAGCAGCAGTCGTTTCACTGCGGCGCGAACGGGTGCCAGCACTCGTTTCAGATCGGTGTGGGTGAGGCGTTGATCGCGAGACCGAGGCCACTGTTGGAATAGCAGCTTCGTCCCGTCCCGGCAGGTCTCGTCCTCGTTGTTTCGCGGCGGATGGTCCGGTGTCGATCAGGTTCTGCGGTATTGTCCCTTGAAAAGACAGGGCACGAACGAGATGCGTCCAGCACCATTGCAACGGCTTCAGGCACTAGGACATCTTGACTCGGTCGCAGCCGACCACTCCCAAGAACCGGTCGGCCAGCAGTTCGTCCAGCACGGTGACGGCGCGCGTCGGCCGCTCGTGAGAGACCGTGAAGTGTCGGGCGACGAACGTCCACAGCCACGACTTGCTCATCCCCTCTTTCGTCGGTGTTGAGCACCTGCTGTGCGGGAAGCTGTTCGCACAGTTCGTCGTAGGCGGGACGCAACGCGTCCGTCACGCGGTTCAGCAAGTTGACCGTCAGCCCCGCGCTGCACGGCTGCCCTAGAATCGCTTCGAGGAACAGCGTCGTGCGGCGTTGGCTCTGACGAAAGCAGGCCATCAGCCTTCCGACGAACGCGGTCCAGACGGCCCGCCAACCGGAAGCTCGGCACATGTGGTCTCGCGGCAGCACAGATATTTCCACCGCTGACGGCGGTACTCGACGACGACCGGCTTGATCTCGGGCAGTTCCCAAACCTGATGCCGCAGCGGCGCGCGAGCGCGTCCCGATCACCTCCACCCGCAACGCCGACACCCGCTAGGTTTGCAGCTCCACGACGCGGTCATACTGCTCGACAGGAATCAGCGGCCGCTCACATTTGGCATGCCCCGGTTGCCCGCCGCGCTTCCGCTTCGATTTGGTCTTCGGCGGCGCGGACTGGACGTGAAGATGCTGAGTGTTCGGAGGCAGCGACGAGTTCTGCCGCGTCTTCTACAACGCCTTCCATTCGGCTGCGAGTTCCGCGAGGCGACGCTCGTCATGGCCGATGACCGATTGCAACAACCCCCAAAACTCGGAGGGCAACGCCGCCATCTGCTCGGTGGAAATCGTCGGGACAATCTGCGACGACATACGCCGAATGCTCCCCTTGTTACGACCCGCGCGAAGACCAATTCCTTCAATACCTCAATCCGACCTGTGAACGTTTACGAAAGTTAGGAATGAAAAAGGAAACCAAGCCAAAAGGGTGGACCAAAGACAAGGCCATCAGGGACTATCCCAAATGGCTGAAGGAAATGTATGACTGGAATATCGTTCGGCAGCGTCCAATAATCGATCATGATATTTTGAAGTCGGACATTATTGGACTCGGTGGATCGGCGGGGATTATTGCCAACTGGGTAGGCATGGATGGTGCGCTTCGTCTCTTGCAAGGCGACGCATCTGGTTGGGAGGGTGTCCTGCTCTCTTGCGATCACACCGAACTCTACCAGCAAATCTTAGTTCGCTGGCCAACGTCGAAACCGCGACCGGTTCCACTTTCCTTCTGTCTACTGCACGCGATCGCCAGTGGGGCGCGCGATCGAACTACATGGTGCGGTACGAAGTTGCTTGAGACTCGGCAGTTTGAGAAAGAGTCCGTTCATTATCGCTGGCTTGGGGAGCAGCATCTGATTCCATTCGCGGCGACGCTGTACGCCTGTCTTGCTGGTGTTTCATGGGAAATTGCCGAACTGGATCTGGGGCCATATCGGTCAGTGTTCGACAAATGGGACGATCCAGACGGGTTATCGACCGCAATGGCGGGCATTTGTGACTATCACTGCCTGCGTTCGCCGTACTGTTCTTCTGGCTTTCCTGAGTTTGACTTTGGCCCTTGGGGGGCGTATCCCGTCGAAATCATTGCCATTCGGGAAATTCGGGATGTCCTCGGACTGGAAACAATTCTGCCTGAGCACCATCTGCTCGACACGGACTTCATGACGGGGCCTCCGAAGGGGCGTGTGGTTCACGACGAACTCTTGGAGAGAATCAGAACCGCCGTCAACAAGTCGCTCCCTCCAGAGCCGCCGTTGCCCCCATTTGAATGGCCCACCAGCGACGAGATGCAGGGGCGTATTCGGGACCTGTTCCGCCACCGCGTCGAAGCCGCTCCAACTCCACCACGACGCCCGTCGAAGAAAGTCGGCAAGATCACATACGACGTTGTGCTGATCAGCGGCTCGGAGGAAGAGCTTCACGAATATGCGTATGACGAAGAGTACTCGATTGTTGTGGACTGGCGGGACGATCCATCGCAAACCGTCGATTCTGTCGCCAAATGTCTCCCGGACGAAAGTCTGTTCGCCGAGGGGGTGGACGAGGACCACTTGCTCATCCAATACAACGACTCCGAACACACGTACCTCGTGGATGAAAATCACTGTCGGACGGTCATTTGTGAACTCAATCGAATTCTTGCGAAGGCTTACGAAATCCGTGCCTTCAAAATCTCGCTCGGTTCGGACACACCCTGCTATTACGCGAAACCATGTGCCTGGTGGTGGGCAATGGAAAAAAAGTTCCCAGAGCGAATGATGGCCGTTTTCGAGGTTGTCAAATAACTTATTGTGGTTCATCGGGGAAATGCGTGCTGAGACTTCTGCGAACGAACCACGATGGAACTTCTGATGTATAACTCCGATTTCCAACTTATCGAGCTTTACCGTGCGAATTAGATCGCGGCGACGGCTCCGATTTCACTTGTGGTGTAGGCGTTTTCTGGAGCGAACATCGGCGACTTGTTCACTTGGCGTTCACCGAGACAGGTGTGCGCCAGACGATTTTTCCAGGCTTGAAGGTGAACGAGCCATCGGCTTTTTTTACTCTGCCTTCGCACGAGAGTAGCTCAATCTTCAGGGGATATCGGCCGGATGAAAGTGGAGCCTGGGACTTCACAGACAGTTCGGCGGTCTCGCCTGTCGGGTCAACCTTCACTGAACAGAGGGAAGTGGCACCCCGCAAATTCCGCCCGGCTCTCATGATTGACGTGAAGGCCAATGTGAATACCGGGTCGAGTTTGTTTTGTTCAAAGGCTTGCTTGCAAGCAGCCTCGTTAAGAATGAAGCCCAGATAAGGTACTCCAGCGCTATCGACCGCCAGCAGCTTCTTTCCATTCGAGCGGATCGTGCAGGTCATCGTGAACTCTCGACCGGCAACGACGGGCGGCAGGGTTTTACCCACGGATACGCCGTTCAGTGTGAGGTTGGTGATGGTCATCAGATGCGGGGCATAAACTGGCCCCGTCCACCACCACACGAAAGAGTACCCGCCTCCCAGCAACAAGAGACACACAACAATTGTGCCTCGCCATGTGGCCTGCCATTCCACGAACCAATCCACGAAGGAATCCCACACCGTACATACCTCGTTGTCAGAACGACCCACTGGCGAACTCGAACGACCGAAACGTCCTCTTTGGGCGAGCGGCATGAGTTGCCTTACCGCAGCTCGAAGCCTGATGAAGCACAGGCGAAAACTCGGTTACCGAATATCTTCGCTTGCGCGTCAGGCTTCGAGGGATAAGTTAATTCCGGCCGCTCGCCTTACTGCGGAATTGTTTGAGATTCGCCACCACTACGGGTACCGGATGCACGCCATACGCGAGAATCAATTCCGTTGCTGACAAAACGAGCCGAGCCGTCACACATGAGCAGGTTAACGCCCCCTTTATGAAGGCTTGTCGGTGGAGAGAGCGCGCCGACACGCAGAGTATTTCCGGACTGAGTCGGGTTATAGCATGACCTCGTATTGGGGGTGCGGACATGGTCGAAGCTCCGGACACCCTCGTTGAACCAACCTCCGCCAAAGTGCGGTTTCGGCACCGTAAATTGAGTATCGCAGGCCGCGATCAACGCATCCAAGCCCGTTGGCATCGTGAACGCGGTCGGAATTTCCCAGTGATATCGTAGGGGATCTCTCGCCGCCACATCCGGCTCCAACGACATAAAGGCATCACCGGGCGTTCGAGCAGCAACATCGGCAGCAAGCAATTGTTCACTGGTCATGGCTGTCGTAGAGAGACCATCCAGCACATCGCGAAAACCGATCATTCGCACCACAGAAAAATCGGCCCGGCCAAATCCATCACTCACGCCGCGCTCTCCGCCCATATTCTCCAAACCAGAGCTGAACCGATAGGAAACGGCTCTGCGTGTTTGCGATGTCAACGGATCCGTGGGACACAGATAGACCTGTGGCCTCTTCCAGTCGCCGATTTCGGGGCAAGGGCCGTTCATACAGGGGTCGATTGAACACGGAGCAGACCAGTTACCGGGGTGTCCCTCAAGCCCGTCCACCAAGTACCGAAAGGCAAGTGTTCCGGAACAGGGCAACTTGCCATGTAAGCCTTCGTAACTGTGGGTTGCGATGCCGATTTGCTTGAGATGAGAAAGGCATTGCATCCGGCGGGCGGACTCGCGGGCGGCCATGATGGCCGCCCCGAGCAACGACATCAAAAGTGCGGCGATCGCGACAGACGCGAGCAACTCGACGACTGTGAACCCTTGGCGATTATGGCGACCAAAAGTCTCGAATCGAAATCTCGAAGATAGATGCCGCACTGTTTTCATTCCATCGTTATTTCCGACCGTAGATTCTTGTACTCGACTAAGCAAGCAGCTCGCAGGCCGATGTCGAGCCGTTCATTCATTGGTATTCAATATTCAATGTAGCTGTTATCCCACCACCCAAGGCCAGCCCAAAAGTCACTGTCGCGAGCAAACCCTTCGACCCCGAACGACTGAGGAGCCAGAGTAAACGTATGCTCATGCCGCATGTATATTGAATATGAGAAGTAGGGCGGAAAGCTGAACGAAATGATGATTGGTATCATCGGTATCCCGCTAATCTGTCTTCGCTGCAGGGTCATGTATCCATCCGGGCCGGTGACCAGAGTCCACTCCCAGAGCATGCCTTCAACATTCTTATCTGGTCCATACGCACGGTAGTTCTTCGCGGCATCAACTTGCTGAGCCGGGCAGAGCAGACCGCCAATCACGACCAAAACAACCAACCACACTCCGAACCGATTTTTCTCACGAACGCGATTTGTCATGTCATGCCCTCCGAACGAATTCTCCGAGTTGTGACGGCATTCAATTCCGTCAACCCGTCACAACCGTAACAGGCGGCACGGAGTCTGCCGATGAGGTCCGTCGGTGTCAACGCGTGTGACGGTCGTAGGGACAAGAATTCTCGTGACGATCCTCCCGAAGGGTTGGATGTAGGCAATTGGGGCGAAGTGAATGGCTGATCCTCACCGGCCGGGCATCAAAACAACTCTGAAGTCCAGTTCCGTAAAGGAGCCGTAGACGATACTTCGCGCGGGACAAAATGAGACATTTCTGAGCGGGGCGGCGTCAACCCCCCGGTTCTTCCAGCGGAGGGCTGACGCCCAAGAATCGGGGGGCTGACGCCGCCCCGCTCAGATGTCTCATAACCGACCGCGCGAGGTATACACGCCCGCAATCAACGCTATCCGTGTCGAGTCCCGCCTCAATCAGTGACGTGCCCGGAATGGTTCGTCACCAGTGACCTCGAACGCCCGCGAGACCTCGGGCGGGATGCGTTTGGGTGAGCCGGTGCGGTAATCGACGAACGCCCAGTTCGTCTCCGCCTTGGCGAGGACTGTTTCCATCTTGTCCCTCGCTCCGCATCCACCTCGTTCCCACGCTCCGCGTGGGAATGCCGCTCAGACGCTCCGCGTCGCGAATCATCGCCGCCGCGCAGAATAAGAAACCGCCGGCGCGACGTGACCTTGCCCATGTCGGCCACCCAGGTGCGGATCAGGATCGTGTCGCCGAGCAGGGCGGGGGCGAGGTACTCGATGAAATGCGACCGCACGACCCAGCCGCAGCCCAGCGCGGCATACGCCTCGACCGGCCACCCCTGAGCCGCCGAATGAGCCAGCGCCGTCGCCTGCATCCACTTCAGGTACGAAATGTTGTTCGCATGCCCCAGCCCGTCGAGATCGTCCTCGACCACGGTGTGAGTCCATTCCAAGATCGCGGGCATGAGAAAAGTTCCAATGAAGTTATTGGAGAGCTGCGGGTACGTGACGAGACAACCCGATTTCACTGACCAACTGATCTTCTGGAGGCTGTTGCTTCGTGCTATAGGTTGCCGCAGGATCGAATCTCATCCCACTCGAAAACGAGAGGCAAAATGTCCTCAACAAAAAGAGCAGTCGCCCCCATTTCATCCCCACCCAAACCCGTTGTCCAGACGACTGACGACGAGGTTCTCGATTGGGACGTGTTCATTGAGAAAACGCCAACGCGTCCGGGCGGGCTCATTGACGCGGAGGTTCAATTCACGGGACGCGGACGACCGACCGTCATCGACCAACCCGAGGATGGGCCATCGCAATGAACGACCGATTTGCGTGGTACGACATCGTCGATGGACGCGACTTGGAACAGGGCGACATTCTGGAATCGTGCCCGATCTACCTCCCCGCCGAGTCGGATGCCGGGACCGGACGACTCAAGTTTCGTTGGGAAGAGCGGGATGTGATTGTCCTGTCCCAATCGTGCGATCTGGTGGAAGGACGCGAAAAAGTCACGGACGTTTTGTTGGCTTCCGTCTGGAAACGGTCGGAACTGACGGAAGGCTATCTGGCGTCATCCAAGGGGATGGAAGACGCCCGACGCGGGAATCTGCCCGGAGTTCACATGCTCGCCGCGTGCGAGTTGATGGGCATGGAAACCGAAGTTCGCATCGTCGATTTTCGCCGCATCTGCACCCTCCCGATCGCTCATCTTCGCGACCAGATTCTGACAAAACGCAAACGACTCCGCTTGCTGCCACCGTACCGCGAGCACTTGTCGCAATCCTTCGCCCGGTTCTTCATGCGAGTCGGATTGCCGGTCGATATTCCGGCGTTTCGGTGACGCACACGGTCGCACGATGCTGATCGTGTCGCCGAGCAGGGCGGGGACGAGGTACTCGATGAAATGCGACCGCACGACCCAGCCGCAGCCCAGCGCGGCATACGCCTCGGCCGGCCACCCCTGAGCCGCCGAATGAGCCAGCGCCGCCGACTGCATCCACTTCAGGTACGAAATGTTGTTTGCATGCCCCAGCCCGTCGAGATCGTGCTCGACCACGGTGTGAGTCCATTCCAAGATCGCGGGCATGAGTCAGCCTCTTGCAAGTCCTGTAGGGTGGGACCAGCTCGCTTCGAGCGCCGGCCCACCATCGTCTCGTGTTTGGTTGGGGATGTCGTCTTGGCTGTGGTGGGCCGGCGCGGCGAAGCGCCGCTGGTCCCACCACTACTTCACTTTCAAACGGAATTCGCCTCATGAATCAATCGCTTGATGAAATCGAATTGCCTCATCGACAGGTACTCTGACCACAACTCCACGCATGTGAGACGCAGGCTTCGATCAGCACGCGAGTAATCCTGAGTCGGCCGAAAGATCCAGACGCGATCTTCATTCATCCATGTTGGTGGTGAAAGAAGGTTCAAATGCCGACCCTGGCCAAACCGAAATGTCTCACCCATTTGGGGAGTTTCTGTAACGGCAATGTTGGGCTTCTGTAACCATTCGTTGCAGACAACCGATACCCAAGCATGCTCGGCAATTGCCCACGATTCATTACGATCCGCAGGAACCTGATGTTTGCGACGATACGTCAGTTCAACATTTGAAACCTTGCCAACGAAGATGAAGCAGTCGCGGAAGGCATCGAGATATTCACGGGCGTTGCGAGGTTCGTCCCAACGGTAGTAACCGCTCGCGTCGCGGGACCAGTAGTCGGGATTATCGAGAATCGGCAATGATTCCATGCGACTCCCATCAACGCCACGGATTCGCTTGTTCAAGCAATAGCCACGTTTTCCTGATCGACTGTGTGGGCCTCGTAGATGTTCCCAATCATCTGGGTTTGCGCCGGGCAATGGCTTCCGCTCAAAATACACTGCTGACTTGTCACAGCCGAATCCGTTGCCCAGCGCGTTGAAACTGGCCGCGTCTGCGTTCTTGAGAACACATGCCTTTCCGCCGATCGTAAGGTGATAAACATGCTTCTCATCTTTACCGTAGCTGTTGTAAGTGTTGAACCAGTGACTCGTAGAACCCAATGCTACGAACCTAGAGGCATCGATTTCTTTTTTTGCCCCGGTCAGCGTGTAAACGTATTTGTCATCTTTTCCAAAGATCGAATTGAGAGCGATGAAGGAAGCCGGATCGGCACCACGCATCACCTCGATTCCGCAGTAGACTCGTTTGGCGTCGCGAGCCCACGTTTCACTGAGAGGTTGGAAGCTGTCGAGGTCCACACGTTGAAGTTTGCCTTCGCGGAAGTAGACTTCGCCATCTCTCGTCCACCAAGGCCCGTCGATTGCGTACAGAGATTTATCCATTTACAAAAACCTTTTGTGTTACCTCACGTCTCACGAAGTGAAGTGAAGTGGGGTGGGGTGGGACAAGCTCGCTTCGAGCGCCGGCCCACCATCTTTGCTTGTGTGGTTTGGGGTGTTGTTCTGGTTGTGGTGGGCCGGCGCGGCGATGCGCCGCTGGTCCCACCCTACTTTTGTTACTCGCCCCATTCGGGTTCGTTCCAACCGGGGGTGGGATCGGTGCCGCCCCAATCGAGATCGTACTCTCCTTCACGGACGAACCGGTGAAATGACGACCATTCCCAATCGCGGACTCGGGCGGCGACGTTGTGCTTGCGCGGGTTCCAATGGACGTAATCGACGCAGCGTTTCAAGTCGTCCTCGTCCTGCACCGTGTGTTCCCAATACCGTCGCTGCCAGACCCCGCGCTGGCGGTGCTTTGCCCGAGACTCCGATTGAGGCCGCTCGGCTCCACCCTCGGCGAGCCAGGCTTCGGTGAACTCTTCCTTGATCCGCATCCAGCGGAGTGGATAACGATCATCGCCACGAGGCAGCGTCCACACCGTATGCCAATGGTCGGGCAACAAGACGACGGCCACGATCTCAAACGGATGATCGTTTTGGACTTTGTGGATCGCTTCTCGCAAACAACGCCGAGCAAGATCGCCGGTCAGAATCGGTGCCCGCTCGTGCGTCACGCAGGTGAAGAAGTAAGTTCCTCCCGGCACGTAGTAACGTCGATAGTCGGACATGATCGTTCCTCAATGTAGGGTGGGACCAGCGGTGCTTTGACCGCGCCGGCCCACCAGATCAATCACACGACGCAATCTAACTCTCCAAACAAGATGGTGGGCCGGCGCGGCGAAGCGCCGCTGGTCCCACCCTACGAAAGCACGCCTTCCACCACGTTTCCAAACACATCCGTCAGGCGTTCGTTGCGGCCTTGATGGAAGTACGTCAGGCGTTCGTGGTCGAGGCCCAGCAGGTGGAGGATGGTGGCGTGGAGGTCGTGGAGGTGGACTTTGTCCTTCACCGCCTCGAAGCCGAAGTCGTCGGTTTCGCCGTAGGACGTGCCGCCCTTTGCACCCCCTCCGGCCAGCCACATGCTGAAGCCGTAGGGATTGTGGTTGCGGCCCGGTTCGCCCTGGCCCTCGCTGAATGGCATGCGGCCGAACTCGCCGCCCCACACGACCAGCGTTTCGTCTAGGAGGCCGCGCTGGTCGAGGTCCGTGAGCAGACCCGCGATCGGCAGATCGACCTCGCCCGCGTGCTGGCCGTGGTTGGTCTCGATGCTCTTGTGAGCGTCCCACGTCTCTTCGAGATGCCCGCCGCCCGAGTAAAGCTGCACGAACCGCACGCCCCGCTCGACCAGCCGCCGCGCGACGAGGCAGTTGCGGCCGAACTCATCCGTCGGCTGACGGCCCACGCCGTACATGTCCTGCGTGGCCTTCGTCTCCTGCGACAGATCGACCGCCTCGGGAGCTTCGGCCTGCATCCGGAAGGCCAGCTCGTAGGAGTTGATTCGTCCGGCGAGATCGCTGCCGCCGGGCCGGGCGGCCAGATGCTCATCGTTCAGCTTGGCGAGCAGATCGAGTTGCGAGCGTTGTGCCGCGCGGTCGATGTACTCGGGGCCGCGCAGATCGAGGATCGGGTCGCCGACGGGGCGGAAGAGCGTCCCCTGAAAAGACGACGGCATGAACCCGTTCGACCAGTTCGGCTGACCGCTGATCGGCCCGCCGCGCTTGTCGAGGATGACGACATAGCCGGGCAGGTTCTGGTTTTCGGTCCCCAATCCGTACACCGCCCAACTGCCGAGCGACGGTCGGCCGATGATCGTCTTCCCCGTGTTCATCGCCACCAGCGCCGAACCGTGAGCGTGACTGTCCGTGTGACACGACCGAATCACCGCCAGCTTGTCGGCATGCCCGCGCACGTTCTCGAAGAAGTCGGAGATCATCAGTCCGCTGTTGCCACCCGGTCGGAACGGTCGAAAAGAAGGAGTCAGAAACCCGACCTTGCGGCCTCCCGAGTTGGTGAACTTCTTCCCTTCCGGTAGCGGCTGCCCCGCGAGCCGTTGCAACTCGGGCTTGTAGTCAAACGTATCGACCTGACTCGGCGCGCCGTTCATCATCAGGAAGATCACGCTCTTCGCCCGCCCAAACGCATGAGCCGCC
>JAYTGQ010000741.1:0-1314 GCA_043733345.1 Schlesneria sp. | reverse complement strand
GATCGACTCTCCTCCTCGCTCACGCTGCGGGTTGGTATGAACCTCAATTCCTTTCTCTCAACCGCGAGACTTCCATGCCTGTCCACTTCGTCCTCGCTCAAGCGGCCTTCAGCCCGCCCGTGTTTTTCGGCATTGTTGCCGTGTTGTTCGTGCTTGCGCTGATCTTCTTCGCGATCTTCGCGCGGTACATCAGCTTGTGGATTCAGTGCAAGATGACTGGCGCGGGAATCCCATTTACGCACCTCTTCATGATGTCGATCCGCAAGGTCAACCCGTCGGTGATCGTGCGAGCCAAGATCACCGCGGTGCAGGCCGGGCTGACCGAGGTCTATCCCATCAGCACGCGCGATCTGGAATCGCACTATCTCGCGGGAGGCAACGTTCCGAATGTGATTCGTGCCCTAGTGGCAGCTCATCGGGCTAACATCGATCTCGACTGGCAGACCGCTCAAGCCATCGACCTTGCCGGACGCGACATCTTGGAAGCCGTGCGAACCAGCGTCTATCCGAAGGTCATCAACTGCCCCGATCCAAAGAAGGGTTCGGGGACGCTCGACGCCGTCGCCGCCGATGGCATCCTCTTGAAGGCCAGTGCCCGTGTGACGGTTCGCACCAACCTGCATCAACTGATCGGCGGTGCCACCGAAGAGACGATCATCGCCCGTGTCGGCCAAGGAATCGTGCAGGCCATCGGTTCGACAGCCTCGTACAAGATGGTGCTGGAGAATCCCGAGATGATCTCGCAGACCGTGCTCAATCAGGGATTGGAGGCGCAGACGGCGTTCGAGATCGTGTCGATCGACATCGCCGATGTGGACGTGGGTGAGAACATTGGTGCCCGACTCTCGGCCGATCAGGCGGAGGCCGACATGCGAGTGGCTCAAGCCAAGGCCGAGCAGCGACGAGCCGACTTCACCGCGCGCGAGCAGGAAATGGTTGCGCTCGTTCAGAAGAACCGAGCGGAAGTCGTGTTGGCGGAAGCCTCGGTGCCGATGGCCATCGCTGAAGCGTTCCGCAACCGGTCACTGGGACTGATGGATTACTACGAGCTTAAAAACGTTCAAGCCGATACTCAGATGCGAGCCACGATCGCCGGGACAGGTAAGTGATCGGGTCCGTTTTGAAGTCCGGCTTAGCTTTGTTAGCCGGACTTCGATTGGGACGAGTGCGTTGTCAAACTAGGTTTTTGGGGCTGACACTGTGAGCGGCACGGCGCTAGTGGTCCGACAACTTGAAATTGCGGGGTTCGCCTCGTTTAACCGCAAGCCAAAGGCGAGCGCGAGAACGCGGTGAATCGCCCTCATACGCGCTCGC
>JAYTGQ010000740.1:0-4091 GCA_043733345.1 Schlesneria sp. | reverse complement strand
GCTAGCCGCCGGTGTGATGGAGTTGAGTTTCCAAGCAAAGAACCGGCGGCTAGCGCCTTGCCGCTCAGTCGGCGAATGACAAAGTGAGTGCCATTGGGCGTCAGCCCTCGGACTCTTCTGACTACAGCTCAGAATCCGGGGGCTGACGCCGCCCGGCTCACCTGATTTCGACTGTTGTGTGAAACGTTTTCCCTCGCGATCGACACGGCTCAGCCCGCGTTGAGCGCGTCGCGAATCGTCTGTGACAGGTGATTTTCTGCGACCTTCTCTGCCGCGCCGGACTTCAAGTTCTTGACCTGCCAGAGACCTTGAGCGAACTCATCCGAACCGGCGATCAGGGCGAGGGCGAATCCTTTGCGATCGGCGTACTTGAGTTGCTTGCCGAGCTTCGTCGCCTCGGGATAGACCTCGACGTTGATCCCGTCCGCCCGCAGCATCCGACCGATGCGGAGATAGTCTCCCAAGCGCGCGGCATCGAACTGCGTGACGAGGACCGGCGCGGGGGTGGCTTGCGTGCCGATCAGCTTCAACTCTTCCATTGCCGCGAGCAGGCGGTCCAAACCGAGGCTGGCTCCCACGCCCGGAAGTCGCTCCTTGGTGAAGAGACCCGCGAGATTGTCGTACCGCCCACCCGAGCAGACGCTGCCGATCGTGGGCAAGTCGCCCAGAAACGTCTCGAAGATCGTGCCGGTGTAGTAGTCGAGGCCCCGCGCGATGGAGACATCCAATTCCACGCGGTCCATCGGCAGGCCAGCGGTCGTCGCGGCAGAGAACAGCTCGCGCAAACGGCTCACGCCGAGCATCCCGGTTTCATTTCCCGCGAGCATCGTCGTCAGTTGGTCCAGCGTGATCTGTGGATTGGCGAGTTCGAGAACTTGCCGGGCTTGAGCCTCCGTCGCGCCGACTCGCTCGACCATCTCGGCCACCACGGCGTCGGCCCCGATCTTGGCCAGCTTGTCGAGCGACCGCAGCACGCCGACGGTCTTGTCTTGCAGGCCGAGTTGACTCAGCACGCCGTTCAAGATCAGGCGGTTGTTGACGCGGATCGTGAACCGCTCGAAACCAAGCGCCACGAGTAAGTCGTGAATGACCAGCAGCGTTTCGATGTCGGAGGCATTGGCGTCGGTGCCGATGGTGTCGAAGTCGCACTGCACGAACTCGCGATACCGACCGCGCTGGGTGTTCTCACCGCGCCAAACCGGCGCGATGTGATAGCGTTTGAAGGGCGTCCCGATCTCAGCCAAGTGCTGTGCCGTGAAGCGGGCGAGCGGCACCGTCAGGTCGAACCGCATCGCCACGTCGCGGTCGCCGCTGTCCTTGAATTGGAAGAGCTGTTTGTCGGATTCCTCGCCCCCTTTGCCGGTCAGAATTTCGGCGTACTCCAAGGCGGGAGTGTCGATCGGGCTGAAGCCATAGCTGCGGAAGACGCGCCGCGCGGTCTCCATCAGCCGCTCGCGCACGAGCATGGTTTCGGGCAGATAATCGCGGAAGCCTTTGAGCGTGCGCGGGGTGATGAGTGGTGATGTCACGGGAGGTTGAGAGTCTATTGTTGAGAGTTGAGAGTTGACGGGAACTAATTCTTCGAGGTGAGCCGGGCGGCGTCAGCCCTCGGACTCCTAAGTCGAGAAGTCCGAGGGCTGACGCCCAATGGCACTCACGTTGCCCGCAAAGTAGCAGGCACACTCCGTGTGCCGTCCGCAAGTCGCCGGTTACGGCACATGGAATGTGCCTACTACTTTCTAAAGTGAGTGCCATTGGGCTGACGCCGCCCGGCTCACCAAATCACGACGTTGATCGAGGCTAACGAGCGCGACAACGGCCGACTGTTCTTCTCTGCCTCTCAACCTTCAACCATCCACCCTCAACCGAGGATCGGCAGGCTCGGCAGGTTCACTTCGCCGCGCTTCTTTCTGGGCTGCGGCTTCGGTGGCAGGACCGCTTCGGCATACTCCCACAGTTGCTCGGGAGCCTCGAAGAACTTGTCGTAGCAGCCGGTATTGCCGTACTCGCAATTGTCGGTCGAGTAGTCGCGGCAGATTTGGGGGCGCGTGTGGTAGATGCCGCACATGTTGTCCGGCTGCAAGTGGCGGCAGTCACCGTGGACGCACAAAAACCACACGTCGTCATCGACGAAGATTGAGGTTGTGCCGTGCATGATGTACCAACGCATGTGGTCGAAATCTTCCCACGTTTTCGGCTTGTCGATGGGGAGTGCGAAGTACCGACAGCAGCGCGCCGTGCAGTAACTGCAAAGGACTTCACCTGGCTTCAGGTCTTCTCGACGAATCTCGGCCTTGCGCATCCGCTCCCTCTCCTACTGATCTGTCGCGACTTCCCAACCCCAAGCCTCCCCCAAAACGGGAACTGGCTGGCGGGGCGAGAGTGTACCGGCGGGCTGTTTTGAACGGTATCGACCCCGAGCCGCTGTCAGGGCAATCGCCTTGTTCGGTCTGCGAAACTTGTAGGGTGGGACCAGTGGCGCTTCGCCGCGCCGGCCCACCATGAATTCTCGACGTTTCCCGATGGTGGGCCGGCGCTCGAAGCAAGCTTGTCCCACCCTACGATTAAACGGAGATGGCCCTGAGCCGCTGTGGCCTGGCGTTGGTCGTTCGTCACAACCGGCACGATCCGTTTGGTCAATCCGGTCTGGTGTCGAGTCCGTCGAACGTGCGAGTTCGTTCAAAGTGTCGGCGCGGCGAGGCCGATGGGGCGCTGGAGCGTCAGATTAGTGCCGCGTAAGGTCTGGTTCACGGGTGTTGGCTTACGTTCGGATGGGACGGAGTTGAGATGGATGTTCACCGGCAATTGTTCGTGTCGCTGACGCTGCTGTTGGTGGGCTTTGGCTTACTCATGGTTCACAGCGCCAGCGTCACGTCGTGGCCGACGGAGTTTGAACAGGTCCATCTCGCACGGCATCTGACGTTTCTCGTGATGGGGTTGCTGGCCGCCGTTGTTGCCGCGTCGCGACCGCCCGAGTTCTGGAAGCGGATCGCACCGTGGTTGTTCGCGGTCAGTCTCGTGCTGCTCGTACTCGTGCTGGTCCCCGGTATTGGCGTGCGCGTGAAAGGGGCACAGCGGTGGATTCGATTTCCGGGCGTGTCGGCTCAACCCTCCGAGCTGGTGAAAGTGGCGCTGCCGCTGATGCTGTGCTGGGTCTTGGAACGAAATCGTTCGCAACTGAATCGACTGCTGTCGGGGACGCTTCCGTTCTTCATTCCCGTCGCGCTGGTCGTCCCCTTGGTTCTGATCGAACCCGATTTGGGAACGGCTCTGTTCCTGATCGCGGGAGCGGGTCTGGTCCTGTTCGCGGGGGGCTGGCCGATGCGCAACTTTGTAATCGGGACGTTGGCGGCGATCCCGGCGTCGCTGTTCTTGCTGGTGATGAAGCCGTACCAACAGCGTCGCATTGCGGGCTTTCTCGAAACGTGGGCCGACTTCGACGCGGCTCCGTATCAACTCAAGCAGTCGCTCGTGTCACTGGGATCAGGCGGGTTGCTAGGCGTCGGATTGGGACGTGGTTGGCAGAAGTTGAGCTTCCTCCCCGAAGCCAACACCGACTTCGTGTTTGCGGTGATCGGCGAAGAACTCGGGCTGCTGGGAACGATGAGCCTGCTCGCGCTGTGGTGCGGCCTGTACCTGACAGGGCTGCGGATGTTGAGTCGTCTCGAACCGAGCAGCTTCTCGTTCGTCGCGGGGTTCACGCTGCTTACTCAAGTGTTCGGACAAGCCATGCTGAACGTCGCTGTCGTCACGGCAATGGTCCCGCCCAAAGGGATCTCACACCCGTTGATTAGCGCCGGCGGCAGCAATCTCGTGATGAGCCTGCTCGCGCTGGGGATCGTCATCAGCCTGTCGCGCGATGAACAGGTGGAACTGCAGCCGCAGGTGTGACGGCCACACCAACCCGCAGCGTGAGCAAGGACGAGATCTCTCAGCCCTCATCCTTGCTCACGCTTTTTGAAGTTGCGCTTTTCGCACACATTTGACCCATTCCCGCTGACACTTCTGCGGGATTCTTCCGGGCTTCATCCGTGCCCCGGCTTTGCCATCCGTGCTACGTCTTCTTCGACCGGATAGCACGGATGGCAAAG
>JAYTGQ010000739.1:0-10831 GCA_043733345.1 Schlesneria sp. | reverse complement strand
TTGGGCGTAAGCCCTCTGGGGAAGAACCGGGGGGCTTACGCCGCCCCGCTCGGAAACCTCTCACTTTGTGCCGCGTGAGGTATAGGCATTTCTAAAGTCGCCATCATCGCTCCGCGTGACGAGCCTTCTGAAACAGACTCCGAACTCGCGTGCAACTCGAACTCGAACTCGGAATCGGAATCGGAATCGGAATCGGAATCGGAATCGGAATCGGAATCGGAATCGGAATCGGAATCGGAATCGAGGACGAGGACTCGTCCTCGATTGGCGATGGAAGACTTTACAAGGCCGGGCCGGTCTACAACGCGCGAAGATCGCTCGGATCAGGCTCATCACGCGGAGTGATGATGGCGACGCGGTCACTCTGGCAACCTGTGACGGTCTTGCCGCACACGGCACGCGGCGTACGTCCTGTTGTGTGCGTTGTGTCGAGTTGGTCGAAAAGATCAGTCGGACGGACTGCTCCGCCGCTTCGGCCATCAACGCCGAAGCGGCAATACCCGCCAAGGAAGGCAGGAGACGATGAGAAGACGGACGTTCGTCCACGGATGGGGAGCGATCGCGGGGTTGTTGTGCGCGATGGTGGCAGGCTTGACGAAGGTGTGCGCGGACGAATCGCCTTCGGTCTCGCCACAACCGGCGGGTTCTGCGGTCGTCGAAGCCACGCCGGGGATCACGCTCGACGAGTTGATTGCGTTGGCCGAGTCGAGCAGTCCCAACCTGCGTCAGGCGGCGGCCGATGTTGAGGCGGCGCGGGGTAAGGCGTATCAGGCGGGCCTCTACCCCAACCCGACGCTGTCCGGCGGCGGCAACCAGATCGTCGGCAACCAGAGCCAGTACTTCGGCGCCATGAGTCAGGAGATCGTCACGAAGCACAAGCTGCGGCTCGATCGTGCGGCCGCGTGTCGCGAGGTCTATCAAGCCGAGCAGATGTTTGTGAAGGCACGCTTTGAATTGCTCACGACCGTGCGACAGAGTTTCGTCACGGCACTCGCCGCTCAACGACGGACGGAAGTGTTGACGAGACTGGTCGAGATCGTCGGCAAGTCACAGCAGGCCGCACAACGCTTGCAGCAGGCCGGCGAAGGAACTCGCAGCGATTCACTGTTGTTTGAGATCGAGTTGGAAAAGGCCGAGCTGGGTCTCGAAAATAACGAGGCCCGCTGGCAGGCATCGCGACGCCAACTCGTCGCCAACATGGGCTTGCGGAACCTGACGATTGAACGTCTCGTCGGCAACCTGACCGAATCGATGGACGGGGTCGCGCAGCAGGTGCTGCTCGATGGCTATGTCCCTTACAACGCGGCGGTCCAGTCTGCGGAACACGGTGTTGAACGCAACCGCTTCCTGCTGCAACGCGCCCTCGTGCAGCCGTTCCCGAACATCACGGTCTATTCGGGTTACCAATATCAGATCGAACCGAGGCTGCACAACATGGCCATCCTGCAGGCCTCGGTCCCCTTGCCGCTCTGGAACCGCAACGAAGGAAACATCGCCGCCGCCCAAGCCGAAGTGAATCGTGCCGAGGCCACCGTCGAGCAGATTCAGAACGAGATCGCGAGACAAATGGCCGACGCGGCGGGACGCTATCGCATCGCGGACCAGCAGGCGAAACGTTACGCCGACCGGATCGTCCCGAGGGCGCGTGAGGGAGTAAAGATCATGCAGGAGGGCTTCGCGCAGGGACAGTTCGATTTCTTGAGGCTGCTCCAAACGCAACGGGCCTTGGTCGAGGCGAACCTCGGGTACATCGACGCGCTGGAAACACGCTGGTCCGCCGCCGCGCAACTTGCGGGCCTCGCGCAGATCGAAGCCTTTCCGTGAGTGTGATACCTCACGCGGCCGAGATTGATGCCGCGTCGTTTAACCGCGTGGGCAACGCCCCGCGCGTCAGGCGACGTGGAATCGTGTTTCGCCGCACGACGCGCGGGGCGTTGCCCACGCGGTTAAACGAGTCCGTTCTGACCGCGCGAAGTATCAGTTGCCGCTGCCAGCGTATTGTCTGAACGACAACGCCGCGGAGTCGGTGTGACAGGCAGACATCACTGATGCGGGATGATTACCGAAGGGCATTCAAGGCGACGGCCCGCAGCGTCCGATTGGTATGGATACTGCGTGCTTCGTCGAGAGAATTGAAGTCCGCTGTTGACAGGACTCGGCCAGCACCCATAATCCCGCCGCCCGCTTGCAAGGAATGAATCGTGAATCGTCTGGTCTCATTGGTGATGCTCGTCGCGTTCGCTGCTCAGCACTTCATGTGCTGTTGCACCGGAACGGCAGCGCACTCGTGCGACCACGACCAGTCACTCGCCGAACCCGTCTGTGCGGTCGAACACAACCATGACGATCACGATTCGGACGAGTGCGGCCACGAGCATCACGAGCATTCGGCTCCGTCCAACTCTGAGCCAATCAGCCACGAAGACTGCCCCTGCGACCACTCGCACCAGCATCACTACTGCATCGGGACGCATGTCTTCTTCGTGTCGGCTCCGCGAGCCGAGATGCCTCAGTCGGTGATGAACCACGATTTCGGCTTCGGATCGTTGGACTTCTCGGTTCGGGTCGCGATGACCTCATTGGCGGTAGCGAGCCGCCTCGGCGTGGACTCTAGTCCGCCCCTCTCTTCGTGTCCGCAGCGATCGACGCTCTGCGTCTATCGCCTCTAAGCGGTCCTTCCCTCACGCGCCTTGTTGACCGACCACGATGTCGGCCTGCGCTGTGATTTTCTCTGACGTGACCTCCCGCAACGACGGTGAGGAGGCACTTGACCATTGGGGCTGCGGCGACTGTCTGTGACTGCGCTTACACCGTCTTCGTCTTGTGATGAAGACCCGCGTCACGTCGCGTTGGTCCGTTCTGCTGACACAAGGAAGAGCCATGTTTGTTCAAGCCGTTCAAAAATTGGATGCCGTGTTGTTTGCCGCGCTCTGCGCCGCGTCGATGGCTGTTCAAGCGTTCGGTGCGCCACCGGCGACCAAGCCCGGAGACAAGCCCGCCGCGAAGGCTGACGCCCACGGACACGCCGAAGTGGGACCGCACAAGGGAGCGCTGATCGAGTTGGGTGAGGAGGAATATCACGCCGAGTTCGTGCTGGACGAGAAGACGCACACGGTATCGATCTACCTGATGGATGGAGCCGTCAAGAACTACGTCGCGATCCCCGCGAAAGAGATCACGGTCACGCTGAAGCATGACGGCAAGCCCGAGTCGTTCAAGCTGAAGGCCAAGCCACAGAAGACCGATCCGGCGGGCATGTCGTCGTTGTTCACGCTCAAGGACGAAGAGTTCGTCGATGACCTGCACCACAAGGGGAGCGATCCCCGGCTGATGCTCAAGATCGACGGCAAGCCGTTCTCGGCCAAGATCGAACTCGACCACAAGGACCACGATCACAAGGACGAAGCCAAACCCAAAAAATGACCGCACTGTTTCCGGTGCAAACCGGAGCAGGCCCACTCGGCGGAGGAAGTCCGTCCAGACGTTGCCGCCGGGTGGGTTTCCTGTTTCTTTCACTCCTACCACGCAGGATCGAGGTTTCCGATGATGACTTATCAATTCTGGATGACGGCGGGGCTGTTCACCGCGGCCGTGTTGTTCCTGACGGTCGATGCTCCAGCCGCCTCACGCAGCAATCGCAACCAACAAAAAATGATGCAGCAGCTTCGCGAGCAACAGGCCAAGCAGTACGAGGCCCAACAGGCGGCAGCGGCCGAGTACGCGAAAGCGCAAGCCGCCGAAGCGGCCCGCAAGGCCGAGATGCACCGTAAGGCCCGCCTGGCTCGCAACGAGAAGATCGACGCCGAACGATTGGCCACCCGCGAGCGACGGTTGGCCGAACAGAGGATCAAGGATGCAACTCCGGCCAAAGATACGAAGTCGAAACCATGACCTGGTGTCATGGGGTTGAAAGAAACGCCTCGTTCGCGGGGCGGGGGTGTACGCGGGAGTGGTCGGCGTCCGTCCAGATGTGACTGCCTTGCGGCCTCCGCCTCGCGGCGGGGTTTGAATGAATCTCGAAGAGTGCTTTCGACAGAGGTGACATGATGCGAATTCCACGAATACTCGTCGGTGTGGCCGTTGTGACTGGTCTTGGAGTTGGTGCGTTTGTCACGCGCGACCGCTGGATGACTTTGATCGCTTCACGCCCGACATCGGCGAAGGCGGCAGAGCTGCCTCCCGCGCCGATTCAGGAAGCGACAGTGCTGAAGCTCAGTCCGCAGGCTCGCCAGAACTTGGGGTTGGTCGCGAAAGCAGGGAAGCCTCAAACGTATTGGCGGACCATTCAAGTTCCCGGTGCGATTGTGGATCGTCCCGGCCGCTCCGACCGAGGCGTGACATCCCCCGCTGTCGCGGCCGTCGTACAAGTCCACGCCTTCCCCGGTGACACGGTGAAGCCCGGCGACCGGCTCTTCACGCTGCGGCTGTTCAGCGAGTACCTTCAGAACACGCAGTCGGAACTGTTCAAGGCGACACGCGAAACTCAACTGGTGACGGAACAACGCACTCGGCTGGCGGAAGCCGCCAAGAGTGGAGCTATCCCCGAATCCAGGATCATCGAACTCGACAACCAACTACGTCGGCAGGCTGCGGCGATGCAGGCGTACCGCCAAGACCTGTTGACGCGAGGACTCAATCCGGAACAGATCGACGGCATCGCGGATGGGACGTTTGTCTCGACCATCGAAGTCGCCGCGCCACCGCCCGTCGATGAAGTGAAGCGTAATCCGGATGTCGAACAGACGGAGTTACAACTGATCGACAATCGTGTCGCAGGGGTGGCCTACGAGGTGCAGGAACTCAAGGTCGATCTTGGTCAACAGGTGCAAGCCGGCCAGTTGCTCTCCGTGCTGTCCAACCATCATTCGCTGTATCTCGAAGGCCACGCCTTCAAGCAGGAAGCCCCGTTTCTGGAGAAGGCGGCTCAGAAGGGTTGGCCCATCCAGGTCGAATTCGCCGAGGACGACGGTCGGCACTGGCCGCCGCTGGATCAGACGTTCCAGATTCGGCATCTCGCAAATGCCATCGATGTCTCCAGTCGCACGTTCGATTTCTTTATCTCATTGACTAACCAATCGCGCGGTTACGAGAAGGATGGCAAGACGTTCGTGGTCTGGCGGTTTCGACCGGGTCAGCGTGTGCGACTGCACGTTCCGGTGGAAGAACTCAAGGACGTGATCGTGCTGCCGTCTGCCGCCGTCGTGCGGGAAGGCCCGGAAGCCTACGTCTTTCGTCAGAACGGCGATCTCTTCAATCGCATCGCCGTGCATGTCTTGTACGAGGACCGCTTGAACGTCGTGCTGGCCAATGACAAAAGCCTCACGCCCGGCGTGTATCTCGCTCAGAGTTCGGCAGCGTCACTCAATCGTGTCCTCAAGGCCCAGGCCGCCAGCGGCGTTCGCGCCGATGTTCATGTTCATGCGGACGGTACGGTTCACGCTGCTCACTGAGAAAGTTCAACATGCTGAATGCTGTCATTCGATTTGCTCTTCGCTACCGCATGCTCGTGGTCGTGATGAGTCTGGCCCTGCTGGTCTATGGCTCGTACTTGGCAACGACGCTGCCGATCGACGTGTTCCCTGATCTGGACCGGCCGCGCGTCATCATCATCACCGAGTGTCCGGGACTCGCGACCGAAGAGGTCGAGACGATGATCACTCAACCCATCGAGGTCGCTCTGCTGGGAGCCAGCGGCGTGCAGGCGGTGCGGAGTCAGTCCACCGCCGGACTGAACGTGATTTACATCGAGTTCAACTGGGACACCGAGATTCGTGCCGCTCGGCAAACGGTGCAGGAGCGGTTGGGGACACTGGCCGGGGTGCTGCCAGAGGGGATTCGTCCGCAGATGACTCCGCCCGCATCGATCATGGGACAGATTGTCATCGCGGGCATCTATCGCCAGAGCGGACCGAGCGGCGGCGAATTGGTGCCGGTTGGTCGGACGGGATTGCTGGCGGAATTGGTGCTGGGCGAAAAGGAGTCGCCACAAGTTCTGTGCTGGCGACCGGTGGATCGTCACCGACCGGACTCCTGGGAAGCGGTGAAGATCGAAAAGTTTGAGTGGGGAGTCGCGCCACCGTGTGCGGCATCGGGAGACATGGCCCACTGTGACGAACACGATCATCGCGCGACGCTGACCATTGCCGGTCAATCACACGACGTGCGATTTCCGTCAGCCGCTGAACAACAAATGTCGCTGCGGACGATGGGCGATTGGGTCATTCGACCGCGATTGCTGAAAGTCACCGGAGTCGCGGAGGTCTTCCTGCAAGGGGGTGACCGCAAGCAGTATCAGGTTCTCCTCGATCCGGCGGCGCTCTTGGAATACGACGTGACCTTGCAGGATGTCGAGCAGGCATTGAGGGACAGCAACATCAACACGAGCGGAGGCTTCGCCGTGACGGGCGAAACCGAGCGCCCCATTCGCGTACTGGGCCGATTGGGTCCAGACTCGCGCATGGTTCAAGAGGACTTGCGTCGAGTGCCCGTCAAAGTTCATCCCGACCGTTCTGTTCTGTTGAGTCAGGTGGCCCAGGTCGTCGAAGGGCCGCAATTCAAGCGCGGCGACGGCAGCATCAACGGGCGTCCCGGCGTCGTCTTCACGATCGTCAAGCAACCACACGTTGATACCCGCTCGCTGACGGATCGGCTGGAACAAGCCTTGAAGGAATCCGAAGCCTCGTTGACGGCCGACATCGTCATCAACTCGGAGTTGTTCCGGCTGAAGAACTTCATCGACCGCGGCATCTTCAACGTCGGTGAGGCTCTTGTGATCGGGGCAGTGCTGGTGCTCATCATCCTGTTCCTGTTCCTGCTCAACTTCCGCACGACATTCATCACGCTGACGGCCATTCCGCTGTCGCTGGTCATCACCACGCTGGTCTTTCGTCTGATCGGCTATTTGACGGGAACGCATCTCTCAATCAACGTCATGACGCTGGGTGGCATCGCCGTCGCAATGGGCGAACTCGTGGACGACGCCATCGTCGATGTCGAGAACATTTTTCGGCGACTCAAGGAGAA
This sequence comes from Schlesneria sp., assembly GCA_043733345.1. Taxonomy (GTDB): domain Bacteria; phylum Planctomycetota; class Planctomycetia; order Planctomycetales; family Planctomycetaceae; genus Schlesneria. Next base: position 3,808 of record JAYTGQ010000739.1, on the reverse strand, counting down.
CAACTCGCTGGCCACACCCAAGCCCCCGTTGCAGGTGGTCTATGAGGCCAGCAAGGAAATCCGCAGCGCGATCGTGTTCGGTACGGCGGTCGTGATCCTGGTGTTCCTGCCGCTGTTCGCCCTGTCGGGTGTCGAGGGCCGCTTGTTCGCACCGCTCGGCGTGGCCTACATCGTGTCGATTCTGGCGTCGCTGGTGGTGTCGCTGACGGTGACGCCCGTGCTGTCGTACTACTTGTTGCCGCAGTCGAAGGCGACTCACGCGGAACACGACGGGTTGTTGCTGAGAACCTTGAAGTGGGCAGCCAGCTACTTGATCCGTCTCAGCATGGCCCGGCCGGGTTGGCTGCTGCTGATGACATGGTTACTGGTCGGATACGCCGCATGGGAGATGGCTCATCTCGGGCGAAACTTTCTGCCGCAATTTGACGAAGGAAGTGTGCAGGTCAACATCACGTTGCCGCCGGGTTCGTCGCTGCAAGCGTCCAATCAAACGGCCAAGTCCATCGACACCAAGTTCCGACAAATGCAGAAGTCCGAGAAGAACACCAAGGGGGAGATCATTCATTTCGTCCGCCGCACGGGCCGGGCCGAGATGGACGAGCACGCGATGCCGGTCAGCGCCAGCGAGTACATCCTGAGCATGAATTCCGAGAGCGGTCGCCACCGTGAAGAGATTCTCAAGCAACTCTTGGCGGAACTGCGCGAGGAAGCGCCCGGAGTGGACATCGAGGTCGAGCAGCCGCTCGCCCACCTCATCAGTCACATGGTCTCGGGCGTGTACGCTCAAATCGCGATCAAGATCGTCGGTGATGACATCGACACGTTGCAGCAACTCTCCGAGCGAGTGAAATCCACGATTCAAAGCGTTCCCGGCGTCACGCCCCCCGTCGTCGAGGCGATTCGTCAGACGGAGGAGTTGCACATTCGACTGCGATCGGATGACTTGGCGTTTCACGGACTGACGCGAGCCTACGTCGCTCAGATCCTTCAGACCGCATTACAGGGCGAAGTCATCTCGCAAGTCTTGGAGGGCCAGCGGCGATTCGATCTGCTAGTGCGGCTGGAAGAGAGTTACCGCACCGACTACGCGAACCTTGGCCGGTTGCGAATCGACCTACCAAATAATCGCGGCCAGATCGAACTCCGCGAACTCGCGGATGTCGGCGAAGGGGCCGGTCCCAACTCGATCAATCGCGAGAATGCCCGCCGCCGCATCGTCATCCGCTGCAACACGCAGGACCGCGACCTCGCCAGTGCCGTCGCGGAAATCCAGCAGCGAGTCTCCAGTCAGGTCACGCTCCCCGAAGGCTACTTCGTCGAATACGGCGGCCAGTTCGAGAACCAGCAGCGCGCGACGACCCTCATTCTCATGCTCGCGGCGGTCTCCGTCGTCGGCATGTTTGTCGTGCTGATGCTGCTGTACCCGTCGGTGCGGATCGTCCTGCAAATCCTCAACGCCTTGCCGACCGCCTTCATCGGCGGCGTGCTGGCGCTGGTCATCACGCAACAATCGCTGACGGTCGCCAGCCTCGTCGGCTTCATCTCACTGGGAGGCATCGCGGTTCGCAACGGCATCTTGCTCGTGACCCACTACTTTCACCTGATGAAGGAAGAAGGCGAAGCCTTCACGCCCGAAATGGTCGTGCGAGGCAGCCTCGAACGACTGGCCCCCGTGCTGATGACCGCGCTGACCGCAGGCATCGGCCTCGTGCCGCTTGTTCTCGGCGGTCAAGAACCGGGGCGCGAGATTCTGTACCCGGTCGCCACCGTGATTCTCGGAGGGCTCGTGACATCAACGTTCTGCGAGTTCCTGATCCACCCCGGCCTTTTCTGGAAGTTCAGCGGCAAGGACGCAATGAAGCTGGTCCGCCTCGACGAATCGGAAGAGAACCCGGAGCATGTATTGCGCTGAAGCGACACTTGGCAACTCGCGGGAACACCGACACATTGTCGGCCACCCCAAATCGAACCGTTCATCCACTGTGGAATGAACACTTCCCGCTCTTTTGTGAAGGACATCGCATGAAGAAGAATCTCGCTCCCCTGGCCTCGCTGGCCCTCCTCGCGGTCGCCACGCTCGCGGTGGGGTGCGCACCAGTGCCGCCCGCCCCCGCCAAGCCCAACTCAACTCCGGCTCCCGCCGCAGCGACCACGCCGGCCAAGGACGCCCCCAAACACGCCGCTCACGGAGCCGGTCCGCATGAAGGCGCAGTCGCCGATTGGGGCGGCGGCAAATTCCACGTCGAGTTCACTGTGGACCACGACAAGCAAGAGGCAACCGTCTACGTCTTGGGTGACGACGAGAAGACCGCGACTCCCATCAAGGCCAGCACAATTCTGCTGAGCATCAACGACCCAAAGTTCCAAGTCGAACTCGCCGCCGCGCCGCTGGAAGGTGAAGCCGAAGGGGCCGCCTCACGCTTCGTCGGCAAACACGAAAATCTCGGCAAGGTCCAAGAGTTCGTGGGCAGTATCAGCGGCGAGGTCGATGGCACACCCTACGTCGGTGACTTCAAGGAAGAACCGCACGATACCCCCGCAGCCAAGTAGCCCGATCCGCAGGACACTCTCGCAAAGCGCGGTCGATCTCCGCCATTTGATGATCCGTTTTTCATCTGGCTGAGATTCCGCATTTCAAAGGCCGTAAGTTCGCATTTCCACAGGCCGTGAGAATGATGCGGCGTCTCAGAGGACACAAAGATGAATCATGCCGTCGTTGGCACAAGGGGGGTGGCGAATCCGCCGGACACAGCAGCCCCGAAACTGTCTTCTCTGATGACGCGCGAGCGTTGGATTGAAGTCGGACGCATCCTGCTCACGGGGATGATTGCGTTACTCTACTGGCAGCAGTTGGTGCCGATCCAAGTGCTTTGGGTGGCCGTCGCCATCGGGTTATATCCGCTCGTCAAAACCGGACTGCTCGACCTCATCCACGAGCGCAAAATCGGTACGGAGATTTTCGTGACCGTGGCGACCCTCGTCGCGGTGCTCGGTGGTGAAACCGTCGCTGGCGCGGTGCTGATGGTGATTATCCTCATCGCGGAGTTCATCGCCGAGTTGAACACCGATCGTGCCCGCGCTTCGATCAAGTCACTGATTGGTTCGGTTCCGCAGGTCGCCCTCGTGCGCGGCACTGAAGGCGAGCGAAGCATCCCCATCGCCGAGTTGCGGGCGGGCGACATCGTGCTGGTCCGCGCCGGAGAAAAGATTCCCGTCGATGGAAAAATCTTTGGCGGCACGGCCTCAGTCAATGAAGCGCCCATCACCGGCGAGAGTCTGCCCAAAGAAAAAAACGCGGGCGATCTCGTCTTCGCGGGCACTGTTGTCGAAGCGGGCGCTCTGGACATTACCACCGAGAAAGTCGGCGGGGATACCACATTTGCGCGGATCATCGCACTCGTCGAAGGTGCCGAAGCCGAGCAAGCCCCGGTGCAAAAGCTCGCCGACAAAGTGGCGGCGTGGCTCATTCCGGTCGTCTTCATCTTTCTCACCGTGGTCTATTTCGTCACGCGCGACGTGCGAACCATCGTCACCCTCATGATTTTTACCTCGCCCGCCGAACTGGGGCTGGCCACGCCCCTCGTCATGATCGCCGCCATCGCCCGTGCGGCGCGCAGTGGCATCCTGGTCAAAGGCGGTCTCTATCTGGAATCATTGGCCAAAGTGGACGTGATGGTCTTCGATAAGACCGGCACCTTGACCGCCAACAAGCCGGAAGTCGTGCGCGTCGAGTCGCGCGATCCGACGTTTTCCGAAAAGGAATTGGTGCGTCTGGCCGCCGCCGCCGACCGGCGTTCGGCACATCCTC
>JAYTGQ010000738.1:0-10834 GCA_043733345.1 Schlesneria sp. | reverse complement strand
ATTCCACACACGCAACCCGAAGCCACCAAACAAGTCAGACCTAACCGACACTCCGATCTAACCCTGGCAAACATTGTAAAAATGTGGGTAAGTTCAAGGGCTGGAGTCGCTTTGGACGAAGCCCCGGGGTTTCGCGAAGCGCTCCAACCCCGGCCACCCGGCCGACCTGTGCCTGCCCGATCATCTGGAGCCGGCCGAAGTCCCGAAAATTCTCGCGAACGCGGCCGAGGGAGGCGAGAAGCTCGCCAAGCTGATCCCCGCTGTGATCGAACAACTAGCGTGACATCGAACGCAGCCGCAGGAAGTTCGATTGTCGGACGGTCGCCCCTGGAAATTGGCTGTTGGAATGCAGCCGCTTCCCGTCGCAGATGAAACACGGTTCCGGGCTGGCTACGATTCGCCGCGTTGACTGTGTCGCGATCCGCATCTTCCTTCAAGGTTGCTCACCGTGCGAAACAACTGGTTGCATCGTCCGTTCGCTCTGCGCATGTTCACACTGCTGACGATTGCTCTCACCGCTACGCTTGCGGCGCGAGATGCCGTGGCTCAGCAGGCGGATCACGCCACGTCACAGAAGATTGCCGAGGCACTTCAGCCCTACGTCGATCGCCAAGCTCTGGCGGGTGCCGTGACGTTGGTCGCCGACAAGGACATGATTCTCAGCCTCGACGCGGTCGGGTTTGCGGATGTCGGGGCGAAGAAGGCGATGCCCGCTGATGCCCTCTTCTGGATCGCGTCGCAGTCGAAGCCGGTCACCGGTGCGGCGCTGATGATCCTCGTTGATGAGGGCCAGGTTGATTTGAACGCTCCCGTGTCGAGGTATCTGCCCGAGTTCAACAACGTCTGGTTGGCGGCCTATCGTGACAACGACACCGTCCTGTTGAAACGCCCTGCCCGGCCGATCACGGTGCGAGACTGTATGAACCACACCAGCGGCCTGCCCTTCAAGTCGGACCTCGAACAGCCGACGCTCGATCTTCTCACGCTGCGTGACGGGGTCCGCAGTTACGCCATGACGCCGCTCGTCACGGAACCGGGAACGAAGTACGCCTACTCGAACGCGGGCATCAACACGGGCGGACGGATCATCGAGGTCGTCAGCGGCATGAAATACGAAGACTTCCTCGACCAGCGGCTCTTTACTCCGCTCGGCATGAAGGACACGACGTTCTGGCCCAGCGAAGAGCAACTGACGCGACTCGCCAAGCCGTACAAGCCGAACGCCGACAAGTCGGGCCTCGAAGAGACGACGATTTCGCAGCTCCGCTATCCGCTCAGCGACCGGACGCGCCAGCCGATGCCAGGCGGCGGTCTCTTTTCCACGGCGAGCGACATGGGCCGCTTTTGCCAGATGGTTCTGAACAAAGGGACGCTCGACGGCAAACGCATCCTGTCCGAAGCGGCCGTCGCGACGATGACGAGCAAACAAACCGCCGACTCAGTGAAGGACGGCTACGGCGTCGGCTGGTCCACTCAGGGAGAATCCTTCGGACACGGCGGAGCCTTGGCCACCAATCACAACATCGACACGAAGCGCGGCCTCATCACGGTCTTCCTCGTCCAGCACGCGGGCTTCCCCAAGAACGGCAACGAAAGCCAAGGAGCCTTCCGCAAAGCAGCCGAAGCCCAGTTCGGTCCCATGAAGTGAAAGGTAAAAGAGGGAGAACACTGATCTTCGCTGATCGCCACTGATTCCCATCAGCGAAGATCAGTGGCGATCAGTGTTCCGAATTCGGAGACCTCTGAGGTGCCCCTCTCTTCTTACGCGACCACTCGTAGCCACTTCGAGCTGACCCGAAGTCGCAAGCCCGAGACCAGCTTGGCCCCGTAGGGCAAGCGTCTCACCGGCCCGTTCTCACATCCAGCCGAGACGACCGGTCGCGCTCAAGAATGGGCAAGCGAGACGCTTACCCTACGACACTCATTGCCGCGACTTGAGGAACGCGATCAGGTCGAGAAGCTGCTCGCGCGTGAATTGCGTCTCCAGGCCGGCGGGCATGATCGAGACGGTGCCGGGGCGAATCTCCTCGATGTCGGCGCGGGGGACTCGGACTTCTTCCTTCGCTCCGGTGGCGAGCACGATCTCATCGGGAGCCTCTCGGCGGATGAGGCCGTTGTGCTGCTTGCCCGACTGCATGACGATCAGGATCGGCTCGTAGCTTCTCACGAAACTGACGCTGGGGAAGAGGAGTGATTCGAGCAGATCGCGCTCGGTCCGAATCTTGCCGATGCGCGACAGGTCCGGGCCGATGTTGCCGCCCTTGTAGCCGATCGCGTGGCAGGCGATGCACGCGGCCTTCGTGTTCGCGAAGACAAGCTGTCCGCGCCGGACATCCCCCTGCCCCACGAGGCCGACCATTTCGTCGAGCCGTTCCTTCTGCTTGGCCGCTTCCAAGTTGATGGCCGCGTAGAGCGCTTCGGCCTGCTGTTGAACGGACGCTGGAAATTTGGCGAGCCTCAGCTTCACCGAGTCCACGCGCAGGCTCGTCAGCACGGGCGATTGCTTCAGTCCCGCGACCAGCTTCGTACCGACGACCTCATCCGTGACCGCTTCAAAGACCGCGAGCAATCGGTTCAGTTCAAGCGGCCCGACGCGCGGGATCGAATCGGCCAACGTGGCCAGTTGCGTCGCACTGAGTTTTGCCTTGAGCAATGCCTCCACCGCCGCAGAACGTTCGGCCACCGAGGCCTGTTCACCGAGTCGATCGATTGCGATGCCAAACAGATCGTTCAGGGGATTCGGGTCGGTCAACTCGGTCCCCGCAGGCAGGGCCGCAATGGCCTCGATCCGTTTGTCATCGTCCGCGTGACACCGCACCGCGAAATCTTTCAAGCCTTTGGCAAGTTCCTCGGTCCCCGATTTCGGAAGAGGGAGCGCGCGAACGACCGGAATCGTCCGCTGTTTCACACGAGTCAGACTGAGGCTTCCCGGAGAGAGAATCTTCGTGATCGCCGCCAGCCACGCGGCTGGCATCTCCTTCAGTCCCGACTGCTGCATCGCGCTCAGGCAAAGTGTGACGCGTCTCTCGTGGACATCGTGTTCGATGGGGCTGCCGACGTGATTCGCCAGCAGAGTCTGGACACTCGGAGTGGCGGCGAATTTCGCCAACAGTTCGCTCAGGTTGGACAACTCTTCCTCCGTCCAAGCCTTTTTGCCGAGTTGCGACTCCAAATACCGAGCGACCTCGTCACCCCATTCACTGTGGCGTGCGACCAGCCACAATGCGGTCTCTTGCAATGTCTTGTCGGACGATGACAGCAACGGCACGACCTGCGAGGCCACCAGTCCGCCGCCCGGCATCTGGTCGAGGGCGATCATCGCGACTCGCTGCTCGCGCGGATCGGCGCTCTTCAATCCGACCGCCGTCCCCTGCGGATCGGCGATCTCGATCAGGGCGAACGTGATGGCATGCTCAAACATGCGATCAACCGATTTGTCGATCATCGTGTTGTTCCGAGCCGCTTCGAGCAGTTGGGGCACGACGGACTTGTCTCCCAAGCGCCCCAGAATCTCCGCACTGAGTCGCATGTTCTGCTTCGTGCAGAGTCGCAGCAGCTTGAGCACCTGCGGCAGCGCCACGCGGTCCCGCCACAGACTGACGGATTGGAGCGCGACTTGTCGAACATCACGATGCGAATCGAGGAGTGCTCCGCGCACGAGTTGCCGCGCTTCGGGAGCGTCGATGCGCGTGAGCGTCCAGACGGCGTTCATTCTCGCGGTTTCGGAAGTGCTGCGCCGGTGAAACGGCTCGTTCGGATCGATGGCTTGGCCGTCGCTCAATTCGCCACCAGCCTCCAATGCACGCAGCACTGGCTTGAGAACGGCGGCCACCTTCGCGCCGTCATGCTTCGCCAGGTCGCGGATCGCTCGCCGCTGAACGGCAGGACGCGGATCGTCGAGCAATCGAGCCAGCTCTTTCGGCGTGAGCTTCGCCCAATCGAGCTTCAGCCCACGTGGGTCGCCCCCCGTGGGCAAATCATTCCTATGACTCGCATTCTTCACATCTACATTTGCACCCGATTGCGACAAAGCCGGACGGGCAGGAGTGCCCATCCTACGAACGCGATAGATCGCGCCGAGCACATCCGGTTTGTCGAGCTGCGACGTGGGGCAACAGAGCTTGTACCAGCCTCCCGTGTCGCAGATGACGAGGCTGCCGTCGGCGTCCTCCAGCACGTCGGTCGGATGGAAGTCGAGGTTGTTTGAGACGACGAAGTCCGAGTCGGTCGAAGTGAACGTCGCACCGCTCGGCTTCAGTTCGTGACGCGACACCTTGTACATGTTGAACTGACACGCGAAGAGGTTGTCGCGGAACTTGGTGCCGAAGACATCGGACTCGTATCGCGTCAGCCCGCACGGCGCGGCGGCTCCCATGTGAGCGAGCGGCGGCAGCAGGTCGCCCGTGCGTGGATGAAAGTCGGTCACGTTGTGGACCTTGCCGTAGACGCCGCCATACACGGCGTGAATCAGTCCGTCTCGCAACCCGCCGCCGGGGTTCTGAAGAAACGTCGTCGTGAAGATCCGCTCGCCGCCGGACGTGAAGGCGACATCGACCGGGTTGTCCATCCCGCCCGTCATCACGTTCTCGATTGGACCGGTTCCGTCCGCGCGGCGTCGGAAAATGTGAGACGCCTTCGTGACGAGCGGCTTCTTCCCCGGCTGCTCATACGTCTGCTCGGCAAACGCTCCCTTGCACCAGTAAATGAACCCGTCCGGCCCGAGATACGGCCCGTGCAGATCGTTGGCACAGCCGGTCAGCGTCTTCCCTGCAAACCACTCGACCCGCTGATCGGCCACGCCGTCGCCGTCGGTGTCCGTCAACTTCCAGATGCTCGGCGGAGCGGCCACGTACAGCGAACCGTCGTGCCACAGCGTCCCCGCGGGAAACATCATCTTGTCAGCGAAGACCACACTCTTGTCGAATCGCCCGTCGCCGCCAGTGTCCTCCAGCCGCACAATGCGATGCGTCGGGTTTGCCAACTGCTTCACCACCGGCTCATTCGACCCGGACGAATCGGTGACGTAGAGCCGCCCCAACTCATCAAAGTCCGCCGTGACCGGCCGATCCACGAGAGGCGACTTCGCCGCCACCTCAATCTCAAACCCGTCGGGCAGCGTGAACGTGTGGCCGTTCAGTGGCTGCTCGAAAGCAGAGGATGAGTTCTGCCCCACCATTAGTAAACAGACAGAAACTGACCAGATAGCGCTCCAATCACGTCTCATTCGGCGATCCTTTTTGTTCGGCTGCTGCTCATACCGTGGCCAAGAAATCGTAACGATCTTGGTTGAAGAGTGAGAGACGTTGAGGCGACCATAAAGCAAATCACGGAGAGGAGCCAGGCGACGCGGGGGCCTCATCAGTGGCCACAAAATGGCTATTTTTTGATTGCGAAACAGCCGATAAAGAAGTATCCTTCCGCCACCCAATGACCCGAGGATGGAATCTTGCCCACCAAACGAACCATGACTCTCAATTTGAGCGACGAAGAAATGGCGGTCCTCGACGATCTTGCCATCAAGAAAGACCTGACGAAGACGGCTGTCATCCGACAGGCTTTGCGACTGTATCAAGTCGTGGATGCTCGGCTGTCTGCGGGAGAAAAGCTGATTTTTGAGGACGAGGCCAAACAAAAGAAGTCGGAGATGATGGTCCTGTGAAACGGATTCCCACAACTCTCGTCTCGAAAGCCACCGGAGAACCGTGGCTGCGGTACTACTGTCTGGAGTGACGCGCAGCCTGATTGACGAAGTTGAATTGGCTTGGGCTTCACTCAGAATTGAAGGAGCGAAGCGAATCAAAGCAGCGGGCGGACGTATTCCAGAGCACTGGCATTGGAGTTGGCAACGGAAGGCTGGGTATGTCGATTTGTTGGCATACCATTGTTTTGGGGTCGAGTGCGACAGCGAGATACAGGGGCTGATGCTGGTGAATACGACGAATGCCGTGTCACGAGCGACAGGGCATCGGGGGAAACCATTGGTGTACGTGGACTACGTCGAGGTCGCTCCTTGGAACGCCAAGGCGTTGACCGAATCGCCCCGGTTTGGCGGAGTTGGAGCTCGACTGATCGAGGCTGCCGTCAGATACAGCATTGAAGAGGGGTTTGCGGGGCGGGTTGGCCTGCACGCACTGCCCCAGTCGGAGGATTTCTACGGTCGCACATGTCGAATGACTCGCGGTGAGATCGACATGAAGTACGAAGGGTTGCGTTGGTTTGAGTTCACTGGGTCAGGGGCGAAGGAGTTTTTGGGGGAATAGCCATGCAGACAAATATGAATCGAGACTGGCTGCTCACCAAGGCGAACGAGGAAGCGAACGGCTTCATTTCCGTGGGCGGTTTGGTGTGTCGCGTGATGGCAGGGGAAGCAAAGGGAAGCGAAGACATTCCGGAGTCGTCCCGACGGGTCGCGCTCCCACACAGAGAAGACGCGCTTCGGGAGTACGTCCAAATCGCTGGCGTTCCGCTGAAAGAAGGCTGAGTTCGCCTTGAATCAGGCATCCGTCGGCGGAGACAGGTCGAAGAGTCGTCTCGCTTGGCGAATACGTTGTCGGTGAGCATGGTTCAGGTCGAATGCCACGATGAGTGCGCGGCCAACCGGAGTCAATACGACGGCCTGCAAGCCATCCCATCGAAAGTGATCGGGCCACGAGTCGCGCTGCGGATGAAACATCGGAACCACTTCGTTCGTGTCCGGGTCGGTCAACTCAATCTCCGATGGCGGATCAATCATTTGTTCGGCTTCACCAACAGCAAGAGGTTAATTCATGACGAAGGTGATGTGGCTGATTAAAGCTGGTGAAGGTGGATATCTGTTCGATGATTTTCAAAAGGACAGCCTCGTTGCGATTGGCTGGAATGAACTCGGCGAACTGACTGAACTTGATACTGCTGAAGGAATCCGCAAGTTGTACTTGACCATGTACATAGGCGAGAAGCCGGGCAAAGTGAACAATGCCGTTGCGATGATCTTCAAGTTTCGAGCCGTGCTCAAACCAGGGGACAAGGTCGCAACGTACAGCCCGGAATCTCGCGAATACTTGGTCGGAACAATCAAGGGCGAGTACGAATATGCTCCCAATCGCAAGTACCATCACGTCCGTTCAGTGGAGTGGTCTGGCACTGTGGGGCGTGATTCATTGAAACCCTCGTCGAGAAACTCACTCGGTACCGCACTGACGCTCACCCAACTCAATGATGAAACGGCAGACGACCTGTTGAATGCCCTAGGAGTCAAGAAGCCGGACGAGATTGATGTCTCGGAAGAAAAGGAAGAGCTTGAACAACTCAATGAAGACACGATCATCCGCGCCCATGAGTTGATCAAAGACAAGATTCTGAAACTTGATCCGGAAGATCTGGAACGACTCGTGGCGGCGGTACTGCGAGCGATGGGATACAAAGCTCGCGTCACCCCGAAGGGGCCGGATCGTGGGGTTGATGTTATTGCTTCTCCGGATGGATTGGGCTTGGAAGAACCACGTATCAAAGCCGAAGTCAAACAGCGACCGAAGACTCAAATGGGCTCCCAGGAAATTCGCAGTTTCCTCGGGGGACTGCGACAGGGTGATCGTGCGCTGTATGTGAGTACCGGAGGTTTCTCGAAGGACGCGGGATACGAAGCGGATCGTTCAAACATTCCGCTCACGCTGCTGAACTTGGACGACTTGGCCCGGCTGGTCGTGACGCACTACGAGAGCTTTGACATGGAAGGCAAGGTTCTCATTCCACTAACTCGACTGTACTGGCCAGCCGATTGAGCGAGGGGATTGACGACAGCCGTTAGTGGGCATCGGCAAAGATCATCCAGCCGCACTTCTCTGGGTTGCAGTGATTTGATTCACTCACCCCGCCTTGGGTCCCATCAGGCTGATGCGGATGCCTTTTGTCATTGCGGCACTCGGCGATATGCAGGTCGTGGGTGGGGAGGTTGTTGCGTCAGTGCAACTTGATCCATGCGGAATATTCACGTCGCACATACTCCTCCGCTCACTTTTGTGACGCCAGCACATCCTCGCGGAATTCGATGGGGCAGACGTTCCATGAGGCGGCGTAGGTCTCGGCGAGGGGGACGGGGACGTAGGTCTCGGAGTCGATGAAGACCGGCATGTCGGGGAGTTTGCCGCCGATCGCGACCGGGTCGATGAAGGCGGTCAGCGGATCCCGGCAACAGTACGAGGCGAGTGTCAGGGGCTTGCCACGTGGGAGACGGAAGTCTTCGGATTCCAGTTCGCCCCAGATGAGTTGATGCAGACCCTGCGGATCGCGCGGGCCGGGGGAAATCAGATCGATGATCAGCAGGTGGATTCCGAAGCGAATCAGCTCCACGGACTTCTCGACGATCTTGCGGATGGCCAGCTTGCTGTGTTTTTTGCCGGGTGAAACGACTTCGATCACCGCGACCAATTCGCCCAACGAGTCCCGGATGGCGAGCTTGTTGGCTTTGGCCGCATAGACCTCCAGTTCCGAACCGTGGTTGACGAACCTGGTCTTGGGGGGAGCATCCGCCAATGCCACACCACCGCGCGGTCGCCGGGGCCGATCCGATTTCTCATGCCGTTGCTGCGTCAACCTGTCCGGTACCACTTCACTCGCATGTGATTCGATGAGCGTGTAATAGCCCTTCGGCAAGATCCCGGAGTTCAGCACGTCACACATCGCCACGGACCATTGCTGATGAAAGTGATGAAACAGGCCACCCGGAACCTTTTTCCAATCGTGGACTTGCATGATTCATCTCCTCGACACTCAAGCACTTTGCTGGCTCTGGCCGTCGGCGTTGACAAATGTACACCCGGCCGGAACGCTCGGGCGAGGACATGTGTCCAAGTTTACCAGCCTGTTGAAAAACGTAACTTGGACGCCTCGTCCGAGCGAAAACCAATTGGAAGCGGACGGACGGGGGCGTCCATCCTACGGTTCTTCAACAGGTTGTTACCCCGCCTTCGCTGCCATCAGGCTGATGCGGATGTTCTTGTCGTAGTGACAGGTCGCGAGGTGCAGGCCATCGGGGTGGAGGGACAGGTCGCGGGTGGTGTTGCCGAGGTTCAGCGTGTGGAACTCGTCCTTTTGGTCGGGCTTCCAGAAGTAGAGGTGGCCGCCCCCCTGCCCGCCTGTTGAGGCGATCACGTAGCCGTCGGGATGCCACGCGACGCCGAAGGTCTTGCCCTGGATGTTGGCTTTGGTGAGATGCGTCATGGCGTCCTTGCCCGCTTCCCAGTCGATCTCGACCACGATCGAATTGCCCACGCCAGCGAAGGCGTTCGAGACGTTGGTGATGCCGCCCGCGATCAGCCGCTTGCCGTCGGGGGTGAACGTCATCGAGTACGGGCCGCCGTAGTCGGCCATGAAGCCGGGGTCGAACTTGCTGAGGCTGGCGATGGGGAACTCACGGACTTTTTTGCCTGTATCGACTTCCCAGTGAATGAACTTCGCCGTGAGGTCTCCCGTGGCGAGTTGCTTGCCGTCCGGATGGAACGCGAGGTTGTAGACGTGTCGCGCGTGACCCTCTTCCCCAGCGATGGGCAGCTCGCGAATGAGCGTGCCGTCGGCGAGGTTCCACAGCTTGACCTTCTTGTCATCGCTGCATGAGGCGAGCAGATTGCCATCGGGACTGACGGCCAGTGCGCGAATCCAACCAGCGTGCGCCTCGACCTTGCGAATGATGGCCGGTGCGTCCGCTGCGGCCGACCACCAGATGAGTCGCCCGTCGTAGCCGCCCGACACGAGGACATCGCCCGCCTTGTTGAACGCGAGAGCTCGAATCCAACTGTCGTGCCCGACGAGTTCGACCTTCGCTCCCGAGGCGACATCGAACCGGACGACCTTGTTGTCCTCGCACCCACCAAACACGAAACGGCCGGTCGGGTCGTAGCGGCAGCCCACTAAGGGGGCCGTGTGAGCGAGCGTCTTCTCAACATGAGTCTTGGTCGGATCGGCAACCATCGTCTGGACTCCGCTTTGTCCCCTCGCCCCGGCTTGGCGGGGAGAGGGCTAGGGTGAGGGGTTCTTCTGTTTTCTCTTGGCGAGCCGGGTGCCATAAGGCCAATGGCACTCACTTTGGGATGTAGCTGAAGTCGTCAGACTTCAGACGATCGTCAAAGCCGGCTGAATTCTTACGAATTCAGCTACGTCGCACAGAACGTCAATTTGAAATTCGCCCAAAGTGAGTGCCATTGGCCATAAGGCCCCGGATTCTTCGACAACGGGTCCGCGGCCTTACGGCACCCGGCTCGCCTGAATCACGGAATAGGACTGCTCGGCGTCACAGGGACACTTTGCAGGCTCGCCTTATCGAATTCGTCGCTGTGAATCTGACCCGAGTTGGCACGACTCGGATCAGGCTGGCGGCAGAAGCAAAATGAATCAGCAGCGGAACTACTGAGGCTTTGTCAGGTCCGTCAACACATCGCGAATACGTTCGACTGTCGCGCGGCTGACTCCGGTTGCCGCCGCTTCTGTGACGACAAGTCCGTAAAGGGAATCGGAATCAGCACCAAGTCGCCCTGTTTAGGCATTGTTCCAGTCCTCGTCGTCGAGCGGGTTATCCCAGAAGTCCAAGCTGGATTGAGACGCACCGACCAAATCGGAAAACGAGTCGGCGGGTTCGGACAGGACAATCACCGTCAAGCGTTCTCCAGCCGCGAACGGGACTTGAAACTCAACCCGCCCGAGTGGTGTCACCTCGACTTCGTACTTCAATCCGGCTCCCTGCGAAAGCTGTGTCTGACTCATGGTAATTCCTTGAATGACGTGACCAACAGAAGTCGGCGTAGGGTGGGACAAGCTCGCTTCGAGCGCCGGCCCACCATGTAAAACGCCTACACATTCTGGT
>JAYTGQ010000737.1:0-1319 GCA_043733345.1 Schlesneria sp. | reverse complement strand
GACCGACGCTCTCGTCGGACTGCGCGTCACCCAGAACGTCGAGTTGGCGGGCCTCGACCTCGCCGAACACGGTGAGGCGGCGTACAACGACTGACATTGAGGAAAAGGAAATGTGGCTGCGGCCGGTCGTTTCACCGCGCGGGCCACGAAGAGATACCCCGCGCGGCCAGGAATGAGGCCGTCGCTTCGTTTCACCGCGTGGGCCACGCCCCACGCCCCGAGCTACGTTTGAGCCTGTCTTGACATCGACGCGCGTGCCGTGGCCCACGCGGTGAAACGACTCAGTTCAGGCCGCGCGAGGTATCACTCCTCAAACTCCAGTTGTCCGATCGCTCGTACGCCTTTCAAAACCTGTTTTTGCCTCGAAGAACTCGCCCGATGCGCCAGTTTTGAAGTTGCACCTGTCGGATTTCCGCCCTCAGAAAGTGGTCATCAATGACTTCCCGACTTCAATCGGGTTGATGTACGGCGCGGTAGTTCCATTTTGGCAGGTGGTCCTCGAAGAGGATTTTCAGGTTCTGCTGGAAGTCGTCGGCGTATTTGCGGCCGATGGCGTAGACCTTGTTCAGCAGGCCCACGGTCACTCGCAGTCCGATGCTGGTCTGCGCGTTCGATGAACTGTTGGGCGATGTGGTCACCTTTGCCGAGCCGCTTTCCCCGGCGGAAGTCGGCTGCGCGATACTGATGCAGCCGCGTGGTGAACTCGATGCCCAACTCCCGCAACAGCGCGAGCAGGAACCAGCCGCCGTAGTCGCGGTCGGCCAGGATCAGATCGCCGCGCGGGAGTGCGTCGCCGCGACGGAGCTGCTCGAACAGCGTGCGGAAGGGCGTGCGAAACAGCGTGCGAAACAGTGCGGTCTCGCCGGTCTCCTAGCTCGCGTACGGTCCCGTCGCCAGCGCGACGACCATCCCGGTGGCGAGCGAGGTCAACGCGACGGCCCGAGTAAAGACCGGCTGCGACCCCGCGTTTGCCGAGCCCTCGTCCTCGCCAAACGAGACGCCCTCGGCCTCAAACGACTGCCGCATCTGCTCGGCCGTCAGCGCGTCTTGGAACGGCAAATCGTCGCTCTGCCACAGCGACTGCCGGACAAGCTCAAACGACCGATCCGGACTGCGCCCCGGCGGTCTTAAAGAACGCGGCGGCTTCAAAACACCCGGCGGCCTCAAAGCCGCCTGCGGTAGACAAGCCCCCTGCGGTGTAAAAGAACTGAGACCCTCCCCAGGGCCATCGCCTGTTTCAACGTAGTTTGTCCGTACCCGTTCGGGGACTCTCGTGGGGGAGGAACATGGGGGTAGGATTTGGTGGTTTTGAGCCGTGG
>JAYTGQ010000736.1:0-1323 GCA_043733345.1 Schlesneria sp. | reverse complement strand
GTGGTCGGACAACTTGAGATTGCGGGGTTGTTCCACAACTAGCCCGACGCGCAAGCGAGGGCAAACCGTTGTCGAAAGTGAAGCCCTCGCTTGCGCGTCGGGCTAGTGATGAACCCCTCAAGACAAAGTTGTTCGACCGCTAGGAGCGGCACGGCGGTCGAGATCGTATCGTCGGCCTCCGTGACCGAAAACCGTTGGTCCCACCCATCACAGAGTTGTTCGACCACCAGCGCCTTGTCAGCTCTCGGGTTTGGGATGGCCGGGGCATCGAAGCGAAACCCCGGGGCTTCCTTCGCAATGACTCAGTCCGGCCCCGGCCACGTCCCGCAACTGCACCGCGGCGATGAACGTCCCCGCCGCGAGCGGCACCATCAGCATCGCCATCAACGTAGTTGTGGTCAGCCCCGTGGCCCAGCCCTGTGAACGTGACACAACGCCGTGTTTCTCGTGGAGGGGGTGTTGCGTCAGGATGGGAGCAGATTGAACCGTCGTTCTTCTGTGGTGCATTCGCTCCGCGAATGCCCGTGGAGAAGGCGGAATTCCCAGGGATCCGGCCGGCACTCACGGGCATTCGCGGAGCGAATGCACCACAGAAGATCCCTCGGCACCGCGCGTCACTCGCGCAACAATCACGACAGTGATTCTGACGCCGACTCCTGGCCCAATGGCCACAGCTACGCCCAACCCCTAAAAACACAGCCCTTTGTCACGTTCACGGGTCAGCCCCGTGGCCCAAGTGACGCGTCCCCCCGTCTTCGTCAGGAAGTAGCGGACCAGGTGTCAGTCAAAAGTAGTCATTCGCGGTGAACTTCCGCCCAGGTGAGACCGAAGCGGGCGAGATATTTTCTCAGGCGGTCGGCGTCGTTGGGTTGGCTTTTGGCGGCGCGGGAGGCGGCGAACAAAGTGCTACCCGCAGCGGAGAGCGATTCCGACGCGCGGCAGATGCGCACGACTTCGGTCAGTTGCACGCGATCGAACAGATCGAGGTTGGCGAGCTGTTCGGCGGTGAGGAGTTCGCTGAGTACGTCCGGTGGCGCGATCGCACTCCGTCGCCACGAGGATGTCAGGCGAGCGGTCTCTTCGTTCACGTCGTCAAGTGTGATACGACGTTTCAAGGCACGGGAAGGGCCTGAATGTTTGATCGAAGACATCGAGCAGTTTTTCAACCTGCTTCATTGAGGTGAGTCACTCCCGCCACCTCATCGTTTCCCGCGTGGCCCGCCAAGTGGTCGGACAACTTGAGATTGCGGGGTTGTTCCACAACTAGCCCGACGCGCAAGCGAGGGCAAACCGTTGTCGAAAGTGAAGCCCTCGCTTGCGCGT
>JAYTGQ010000735.1:0-25477 GCA_043733345.1 Schlesneria sp. | reverse complement strand
TAGGGCATCAAGGTTCAGTCTTCTTTCCCGAGTTCTCGGGAGTGTTCGCGTCATCCATCCCATGCGCTTCAACGGGGTTCGTTGTTTCCGGCACTGTTATTATTCCATCCCTAGCGCATGGCCGCTCCCGTAAGGATCACCCTCCTGCGGGAGTTTTTTTTCGCTTGGCGGCAAGAAAAAGCGGACGACATCAAAGCCTGACGCGCAAACGAAGAACACTCGTCAACAGGTTCTTCGCTTGCGCGTCAGGCTCCGATTTTCGATACGACAAGCCCTGCCGTTGTGCCTCGTTCACGTAGCACTCGTTTGATCGGGGAGGCTTGGCAGAATCGGGGCGTCGAGCGACTCGCCGGATGATCTCACGCTGAGCGGTCGGACGGGGACGGCGGCGGACATCACGTTGGTGGGCGGGATGCGTCGGAGTAAGACCATCGTCAGCAGCCTCAACAATGTGGAGCAGCCGAAGACCGTGAGATAGCCCGCGACGCTGATGCCCACCGTTTGAAGCAAGGCGGCTCCGATCAGTGAACCGACGGCCAGTGCGGCTGAGTTGGCGACGTTGTAGAGCGTCAGCAAGCTGGTTCGTTCGGTCTCGGGGATCGTCTCGAAGAAGAGCAGCACGAGAGCCAGCTCATACGCGCCCCACGCGGCTCCCGCCAACAGTTGCAGTGCGAGCAGCCACCAATAGTTGGCACTCACGACCCAGCCGCCCGCCAGCGGGATGATCCCAATGGCACCGATCCAAAGCAGGCGTTGAGCGCCGGTGCGATGCGCGAGTCGCCCCCACCACGGCAGGCAAACGAACTTCGCCACAAAAGAGATGCCGATCAGGATCGCGAAGTCGGTGTAGGCGAAGTGGAGTTCCTTCAGCATGTACGGCACGAAAAACGGCCCGGCGACGTAGACACCGACCTGCATCGAGACCGCGAACAGCAACAATCTGCCGGAGGGGCCTCGCGAGAACTTCTGCCACTGCTCGCGTAGAGTCAGAAACCGCATGGCTGCGGGGATGGGAGTCGGTTCGCTTTGAAAGGCCAGACACACGGACGACAGAATGCGGCACAGACACGACACGCCGAACAAGACGGCGAAAATCCCAACGCGATCACCGGCGGCCTTGCCTGCTTCCAGAGCGAACCCGGCCGCGAGGAATCCCGCCAGCGTGGTCGCCTGACAAAGCCGCGAGCGTTTCGCGAAGAACTTTGCGCGCAGCGCACGAGGAATGATCGTGCCCTGCCAGGTGTTCCATGCCGGGCCGGTCCCGAGACTCGCGCCCCAATAGACCGACGAAATGAGTATCGCGGACACGGCCGAAATCTGGCCAACCCAGGCGGCGGAGATCAGCGGCAGAAAGCACGCCGCCTGCAACAGTGAACAGACTACGACCCAGCGTTTGTGAGACCCGAGGACTCGCACCGCGCGCGGCGAGATCAATTGCAGCAGACTGCCAATCAACACGGGAACCGTCGCGACCAGACCGGCGAACACTTCGCCCAATCCCACCGCGAGGACAAACGCTTGAAGGTAGGATTCGCCACCACCGACCATCACGCCGTACAGCGTGCCATCGCCGATGCTCAGGCGAAGATCGCGTTTCAAAACGACTTCGGGCGGAGGGGGCGGAGGGGTCTCAAAACGACGGGGATCGGTGGCGTGGTCATCTGAGTCGGCGAACTTCGAGCGATCCGCATCGACAGCGAATCCCTGAGACACTCCCGTCCCGACAGCATCTCGATCCTGCGGCGCGTCGCCCTCCGTCACAGCGTTTCCTTCCACGATCGCCATTGCCTCCTGCGTTGCGCGTCTCTTGACGGCGATGCGGCGGAGAGTAGCAGACGACTCCCTGCGACGGAACGCGGCTAACCGAAGCCAGCGCAGTCCAAACACTCGGTCACCGAACGACCAAGAACCGCTCGAACCCGTACTGATGCAACCGCGCTTCCACCAGCCGAGACCGTTCTGTCTCGCACAGCCCGTTCAAGATGCCGAACAACACACAGCCCATAACAATGCTGGTCACACGCACCACCGACATCGGCAACGAGTACGGTTTGAGGTCCGCATACAGTTCGTCGAGGCTGCAATATTCGCCGAACGGCTGGCCATCGTAGAGCATCACAACACCGCAGAAATCGGAACTCCATTCGTAGTCGAACGGCCCGTATGTCTTCCGGCGATGCGTCACCCAGAAGCGGCTTCCCTCCAGTTGAATTCCATGCGTTGCTAACACGGTCGTTCGTCGCTTGCCAATATCGCGGGAAGGATTGAAGGCGAATGCTGCGCGAGTCCATTCGGTGAGAGCGTGTGCCCCGGCACCGACAGCCGTGAGAGTCACAACCTCCACGAACAACTCAGGCAACACCGGCGAAAGATCGTACCCGCCCATCGAAGCCTGACGCGCCAGCGAAGAAGAACTTCGCTGGCGCGTTTTGAAGTTGCGCAGTTGCGATTCAAAGTAGCTGAATTCGCAAGAATTCAGCCTTTTCGGCACCTGCGAAGTCCCTGAGTTCTTGCGAACTCAGCTACAAAACGCGAGTGCGCAACTTCAAAACTTGCGCGTCAGGCTTCGAGGGGTCAGTCATTGACCGGGTGTTGCCTCAGATGTTCGCACCGGTGCCAACATCGTGAATTAGAATTCACAGATCTCGACAACCGCCCTCCGGAAGGGGCGGGATCATAGCCATCGCGCGCGTTGTCACAAGATGAGATTGATCCCGCGCTCACGACCGTTCAGCACTCCCGGCGCGCAGTCATTCATCCCGATCCGCAGACAGTCCGGGCGAGCAAATCGCGATCACGCTTCCGGTCTGTCAAACCGTGCGGGCTGTGCGGCGTGTAGCCGGTCAGAAGAAACTTTTTTCGTCAACATTCCAATGATTCCGCCATCTCTCGAATGAGTTCGGCCGATCATCCCCTCGGATTTGAATTTCCGCCGTGATGTGCCGCTTGACAACGTTTTGCGTCTCGACTATCCAGTTCCCGCACACGGTCCAGCCCTCGAAATGACGAGCCGCTCAGCACCGCGTGATGAATCGTGTTCAGCATCCCTACCGAAGGATTTGAGTTCGTCTGCCGAGAGTTCTTTCGGCATCGAACTCAGTCAGGAATATCCCGTCCACAGTTCGAGTTATTGAGGTTTCACAGATGAGCAAAGTCCTGTTTGAAGAAGTGGCTGCGTTGCCAACCTGGTTGCCTGCGTTCCCCCAAGGTGGACCACAGATGGCGGGCGATGACGATGGCCCACCCGGTGATGATGATTTCGAGGACGATGAAGACGAAGAGTTCGAAGACGACGAGGCCGAAGAACTTGAAGACGAAGAACTCGAAGATGAGTTCGATGACTTCGAGGACGACGACGACGACTTCGATGATGACGATGACGACGAGGAGGATGATGACGAGGAGGATGATGACGAGGACTATTGAGTTAGTTCGGTGATCTCAAGCGTCCCTTGAACAAGCGCCGCTGTTCGCAGCCGCATCAAGGCTCTCTGGAATCACGTCCTCGCACGCCTGTTGACACATACCGGCCGACGGCCCTCCCAAGGGACCGTCGGCCCTCTTTTTTCCCCGCCACTTGTCTCTTCCGCCGCTTGTCTTTTCAGCGGTAGGTCAACATCCTGCGACTGCGGGGGCTTTCGCCCACAAACATCAGTCGTTGTTCCAACTCGGGGAGTCGCGTCGTGCAGGGTTTGTCCGAACAGATTCGTGAAGCGGTCGAGTTCATCCGGAAATCGTGGGCCGGACAGGCTCGCGTCGGGATGATCTTGGGGACGGGTCTCGGCGGACTCGCCGAACAGATCGAGCATCAGGCCACGATCCCTTACGGCGACATCCCGCACTTCCCCGTCTCGACCGCGCCGGGGCATGCCGGTCGCTTGGTCTGCGGTCTGCTGAAGGGCGTCCCCATCGTCGCGATGGAAGGCCGCTTCCATTACTACGAGGGCTACTCGCTGCAACAGGTGACGTTCCCCGTCCGCGTCATGAAGGCTCTCGGAGCCGACACGTTGCTCGTGACGAACGCGGCGGGGGGGATCAATCCTCAGCTCGATCTGGCCGATATCGTCGTGATCGAAGACCACATCAACCTGCTCCCCGACAACCCCCTTCGTGGCGTGAACGATGACAGTCTCGGCCCGCGCTGGCCCGACTTGAGTGCCCCGTACACGAGCAGCCTCATCGCGCTGGCCCGTTCGTCGGCGCTGTCACTGGGGATTCACCTTCACAAGGGAATCTTCGTTGCCGTCCCTGGCCCGAACCTCGAAACGCGGGCCGAGTACCGCATGCTCAAAGCTCTTGGTGCGGATGTCGTCGGCATGTCCACCGTTCCCGAAGTCCTCGTCGCCGTTCACAGCAGCATGCAGGTGCTTGGGTTCTCAGTCGTCACCGACATGTGCCTCCCCGATCATCTCGAACCGGCAGAAGTCCCCAAAATTCTGGCGAACGCTGCGGTGGGAGGAGCCAAGCTCGCGAAGCTCATTCCCGCCGTGATCGAACAACTGAAGTGAGGACGATCGCCGCCCTCGTGTGATTTGTAGGATGGGCACTCCTGCCCGTCCGGCTTTGGGTACTAAGGCGATCGGAAAGAGTTGTCTTACCCACACCAACCCGAAGTGTGAACGAGGGCGTCGATTGACTTCGCCTTCGTTCACACTTCGGGTTGGTGTGGCACAGGTAAACCAACTCCTGCCGTTCGCCTAAAGAGCGGACGGGCAGGAGTGCCCATCCTACAAATTCGTTCACGTCCTTCTCCGCACCGAAGCCCCGTCATCACAAGGCCCACGATGAGACTCACACGCCTGCTAATCGCCGGATTCCTGTGCCTCGCGCTGGCGGGCTGCACCAACAAAGTGACTCTCGAAAACTTCGCGCTCATCAAACCGGGCATGTCGCTGAAAGAGGTCGAAACGATCTTCGGTGGTCCCGGTAATTCGTATCAATCGATCAAGACGTGGCGTGGCAGCGGCAATCGCACGATCACCATCGAGTTCGATGATCGCGGCCTCGTCGTCAACCCAACACACGACGGCTTCTAGCCGCCCGTTGGAGTGACGCTGGCCAGACCCCGCCTCCTAGCACACACTTTGAGCGATGTTCAAATTCACGGTGCTGTTTGATGTCGCTGAATTCGCAAGAATTCAGTCGGTTTCGGCGATCCACTGAACTCTTGCGAGTTCAGCTACAGACCAAAGTCAGCGTCAGGGGGCAAGCGTCCGGCGTCTGATCGTTTTCCGACAAAGACAGTCTTTTCCCAGCCAACACTGTGAGAACAAACCATGTGGCAGAACGCCTTACCACTCAGACTTCGCAATGTCACCGCGATGCTCCTGTTCCTGTCGGGATCACCTTCTTCGCTGCTTGCCGCAGAGCCCAAGATCGATTACTTCGCGGGGTTGGCGGAGGAGTATGCCGGGAAGACTCGCCCCCTGATGAAGCAGTTCTGTTTGGAGTGTCATTCGACCACCAAGCAGGAGGGCGAGTTGGATCTCGAACGGTTTGCGAAACTCGACGACGTGCGGCGCGGGACGAAGGCGTGGCTGAAGGTCGTCGAGATGCTCGACAATGGCGAGATGCCGCCGAAGGAGTCGCAGCAGCCGTCGATCGAGCAGCGGAAGCAACTGCGAAGTTGGGTCGAGCGGACTCTCAACGCCGAGGCTCTGGCCAGTGCGGGTGATCCGGGGCCGGTTGTGCTACGGCGGCTGGGCAATGCGGAATACACCTATACGGTTCGTGATCTGACCGGCGTGGAGTCGCTCAGTCCGGCGCGCGAGTTTCCGGTGGACGGAGCGGCGGGCGAGGGGTTCACTAACACGGGCAGTGCGCTCGTCATGTCGCCGTCGATGGTCACGAAGTATCTGGGCGCGGCGAAGGAGATCGCCGGGCATGCGGTCCTGCTGCCGGATGGCTTTCGATTTTCCAAGGACGCGACGCCGAGCGATTGGACGAACCAGACGCTGGCCGACATCCGCGACTTCTATCGGCAGTTCACCGACCCGCGCGGCGGCGACAAGGTGAACTTGCAGGGGATCGTCTTCGACACCAATCAGGGGGGGCGACTGCCGGTTGAGAAGTATCTCGCGGCGACATTGATCGTAGCCGAGTCACTCCGTGACTCGACGGCGTCACGGAGTGACGCCGCTACGGTGAAAGCGATTGAGGCCGTTGCGAAAGAGCAGGGGTTGAATGCGAAGTATCTGGGTGGGCTGTGGAAGGTGTTGTCGGTTGAACCGCGCGGAACCGGGGGACTTACGTCCCCCGCTCAGAGTGACTCACGTCAGCCGTGGCTGTTGATGGACGGGTTGCGGGCGCGGTGGCGCGTGGCCAAGCCGAACGATGCGGCGGCGTTGGCGAAGGAGATCGCGCAGTGGCAGACGGCGCTGTGGCGGTTCACGAGTGTCGGGCACATCGGCAAGCTCAATGGGCCGAAGGCGTGGGTCGAGCCGGTCAGTCCGCTCACCGCGCGGCAGGAACTCAAACTGAAGATGCCAATTTCGACCGATGGGAAAGAGGTCGTGCTGTACCTCACCGCAGGCGATGCGGGGGACGGTCGCGACCAGGACTTTGTCGTCTGGGAGCGTCCGCGTTTGGTGGCGGCCGGTCGGCCCGACTTGCTGCTGCGCGATGTGCGCGCGGTGACTCAGGAGTTGGCGGCACGACGCGAACGGATTTTCGCGAGCACCGCGAAGTGTCTCGCAGCGGCTGCGGAAGCGAGTGCGACAACAGGGCCGGTCGATGCGGCGCTGCTCGCGCAGAAGCATGGTGTCGAGGCGGAGGCACTCGTCGCGTGGCTCGACTATCTCGGCATTGGGGCGGGTGGGCCGGTCAAATTGGGAACGGCGATGACGCGCAAGCAGGAGAGCGGCGCGAACTATGACTTCATCAAGGGCTGGGTCGGCGACGATGCCCTCAGCGTGGTCGCCAACTCGTCCGACCAGCACGTGCGGATTCCAGGCAACATGAAGCCGCACGGCATCGCGGTCCATCCGACCCCGACGCTGTCGGTCGCGGTCGGCTGGCGAAGTTTGGCGGCGGCGACGCTCACGATCAGCGGCAGCGTGCAGCATGCTCATCCGGAATGCGGCAACGGCGTCGCGTGGTCGGTCGAACTGCGTCGAGGCAACACGCGGCAGCGGCTGGCAACGGGGATCGCTCACGGCGCGGCGGTGGTCAAAGTCGGGCCGCTGGAAAAGATCGCGGTGCAGGCGGGAGACGTGGTGTCGCTCGTGATCAATCCGCGCGACGGCAATCACTCGTGCGATCTGACGGCGATTGATCTGAAGCTGAACGACGGGACGCGCGAATGGGACATGGCTCGCGATCTGTCGCCCGACATCCTTGCCGGGAATCCACATTCAGACTCGCACGGCAATCCCGATGTTTGGCACTTTTATTCGGAGCCAGCGAGCGGTTCGACCGGGCATGTGATCCCGGCGGGGACGCTGCTCGCGCGGTGGCAAGCGGCGGCAACGGCGGAGGAAAAGGCAAAGCTGGCGGACGACGTGCAGAAGTTGCTCGTCGGGGGAGTCGCGGCTCTGCCGAAGGACGCGCCGGATGCGCTGCTGCATCAGCAACTGACCTCGCTGGGGGGGCCGTTGTTCTCGGTCGGGAGTTTGGCAGCGAAGCCTGAGTCATCAGGTAGCCGAACTCGTGAGAGTTCGGAGCCTGCGAGTCAAGACCGCAGAAGTCTCACGACTTCAGCTACGAATGCGACTTCAGCTACGAATGAGAGCCGCGCGATCGGGCTTGATCCCGCGTTGTTCGGGAAGCATCCCAATGGGAGCGATGTGGAAGCGGCGAGCCTCTGCGCGCAGGCTCCGTCGGTGATTGAGCTTCGCTTCCCGGCGGACCTTGTTGCGGGGACGGAGTTTGTCGTCAGTGGCGTCCTTCACGCCGAGACTGGCCAAGAGGGAAGCGTGCAATTGCAGGTGCTGACCACGAAGCCCGAGTCAGCGTCGGGCCTGCGACCGACGGCGACCGTCGAGACGAACGCGAACGGCCCGTGGACCTCGAACAATCGCGGGGTCTTGCATTCGACGCCGATTGTGGTCAGGGAGGGGAGCGAATCGCGGAAGCGGATCGAGGCGTCGTTCGAGGAGTTTCGCAACTGGTTCCCGGCGGCGTTGTGCTACACGAAGATTGTGCCAGTCGATGAGGTCGTCACGCTGACGTTGTTCTATCGCGAAGACGATCACCTCCAGCGGCTGATGTTGGATGATGTGCAGAAGGCAAAGCTCGACCGGCTGTGGGACGAATTGCACTTCGTCAGCCACGACGCCCTGACGCTGGTCGATGCGTTCATCCAGTTGATGGAGTTCGCGACGCAGGATGCCGACCCCAAAGTCTTCGAGCCGATGCGGAAGCCGATCAACGACAGCGCGGCCGCGTTTCGGAAGGAGTTACTCGAAGCGGAGCCGAAGCATCTGGATGCTCTGATCGACTTCGCGGGGCAAGCCTATCGCCGCCCGCTGACCGCCGACGAAGCGAGCGAACTGCGCGGGCTGTATCGCAGGCTCCGCGAACAAGAGTTGCCTCACGACGAGGCGTTCCGATTCACGCTCGCGCGAGTCTTCATTGCTCCCGCATTCTTATACCGGCTCGAACAGGCACCCGTTGGAACTGCGGCGGCAGCGGTCTCTGACTTGGAACTCGCCAGCCGGTTGAGTTTTTTCATTTGGTCGTCTCAGCCCGATGGCGAACTGCGCGCGCTGGCCGCAGCCGGTCGCTTGCATGAGCCGGGCGTGCTGGCATCTCAGGCGAAGCGGATGCTGGCGGATGTTCGCACACGGCGACTGGCGACCGAGTTCGCCTGCCAGTGGCTGCACATCTACGACTTCGATGCGCACGACGAGAAGAGCGAAACGCACTTCCCCGAGTTCGCTGAGTTGCGCGGCGACATGTACGAGGAGTCGATTCTGTTCTTCACGGATCTCTTCCAGCAGGACGGTTCAGTACTCAGTGTGCTCGACGCCAATCACACGTTCCTCAACGAGAAGCTGGCGAAGCATTACGGCATCGCGGGTGTGACGGGGCCGGAGTGGCGGCGCGTAGAGGGGGTGAAGCAAGCCTCGCGCGGCGGTATCTTGTCGTTTGGAACGACGCTCTCGAAGCAATCGGGCGCGTCGCGCACGAGTCCCATTCTGCGCGGGAACTGGCTCAGCGAAGTGGTGCTCGGTGAGAAACTGCCGAAGCCCCCGAAGAACGTGCCTCAGCTTCCCGACACCGTGCCCGCTGGTCTGACCGAGCGTCAACTCATCGAACGGCACAGCAGCGACGAGGCGTGCATCAAATGCCACGCGCGAATCGACCCGTTCGGCTTCGCCCTCGAAAACTTCGACGCCATCGGCAGGTATCGGAAGCAGGACGCGGCGGGCCTCGCGATTGACACTCGCACGAAGCTGCCCGATGGAACGCAAATCGAGGGACTATCCAACCTGCGCGACTACCTCGTGACCACGCGCCGCGACGCCTTCCTGCGCCAGTTCTGCCGCAAGCTGCTCGGCTATTCGCTCGGTCGCGGAGTGCAGCTCTCCGACGAACCGCTGCTGAGCGAGATGCAGCAACGGCTCGCCAAACACGAATACCGCTTCTCGGTCGCGGTGGAGACAATCCTCGCCAGCCGGCAGTTCCGGGAGATTCGCGGCAAGGACGTGCCCTCAAGCGACTGACCGTTGGGCTGAAGCCGTTCGGCGAATACGTCGAAGGCCGAGGAGCTTGCTCAAGGTGAATAAACCGCCTTAGGAGCCGGTTGAAAAACGTAGGGTAAGCGTCTCGCTTGCCCGTGAACGCAGTTGAAAAAGGTGCAAGCCAGAGGCTTACCCTACGTTTTTCAACGGGCTGTTAGCCCAGTCATGTCTTGTGCAAGTTGCAAGGCCCACCGTATTACGTTCGGATTGGAGAGTCCGACGGCGTGAGATAGAGATAGAGTTCAGCCAATGACCGTTACTGGAATACCTGCGGCGCGGAGATCGAAACATGCCAGTGCTTTCTAAGAACGAAGCCACGGAGAAGCTCGCTAAGGTCGTCGAACAGGCGAAGGCGTGCGACCTCCCAGAAATCTATTCAGAACTGTTCCCGGAAAAGCCAGCGTCCTCTTTCTTGGCTGCGAGAGACATCGCGCGGCATATTCGAGACGGGCTTGAGGCGGAGGAGGTGGTCGATCTCTGGAACGTCCTCTTTCCGGCGGATCGAAACGTCTGGTACGAGGAAGAGGCAAAGGTGATTCACTACAACGAAGAATTGGTTGCATCAGCAGACTGACTGACGGCGGACACCCCTCGATCAATCCCTCCGGAGTTCACAGTGCCCGCGACTGCCCTGCAACACTTCCAGGAAGACATCGCCCGGACCAAGGCAATTGTCACTCACGCCGGTCTGCTTCCAATCGCAAATGATGCGGAGCAGCGACTCCGCTCTGACCTTTTGCGTAGCGCGTGGATGTTCGCTGTCGGTGCCTTGGACGCTTACTACTCCGACGCTTACACGGATATTGTCGCGGCCACCGCCGGTTCAAAGAGCCGACAACCGGAGATCACCCTTCCCGAGTGGGTGTATGACATCAAGTTCCCGCTCCGAGCAGTTCTTGAGGAGTACGACAACACGAACTGGCGCTGGCGGATGGCAGCCCGCAAGATGATGGAGCGTGAAAATGTCATCAGTCTTTCGGCCACCCAAACGCTGTTCAACAAGTTCTTCCGAAAGGGGCACAAGTTCTTCCGCGATCTGTTCGACTCGTGGATCTCTCGGCCTAACTCGAAGATTCGGCTCTTTGGCGTCTCGCTGGTGGACTACTTGGCGATGAGCGACGCGGATAAACATCAGGCGAGAGAGAACGCGAGCGACCAACTTGAGGACCGGTTTCGGGCGATCTTTCAGAGACGACACGACTGCATTCACAACTGCGACCGACCACGGATGTCGCCGCAGCCGCTGGACAAGCCAGGTACCGTTCTGAAGGTCATTCAGGATGTGGAGTTCCTGGTCAGCCAGAGCGACGAACACATCACCAGCGAGTTCCGTCAGTTCCTCTTGAGTGTCGGTTGCTCGCCAACGACCATTGCACAGGCAGGATATTAGGGTGATCTCCTTCGCCACACTTTCTCGCTGCTGCGTTTCCAATTGAGGTGGCTCACAAATGTCACAAGGAACTGTTTTCGAATTAGCCGACAGAGTTTGAGCTACGTTTTCGCCTTTCCACATCATTCAGGAGTCCACACATGAGCCATCTTTTCTCTCGTCGAACTTTTCTGCATGGCGTTGGCGTCACGATGGCGTTGCCGTGGATGGAGTCGCTCAATGTTTGGGGCGATGAGGCGGTGAAGGCATCGCAGCCGGGGAGTCAGGCTCCGGTGCGGCTGGCGGTGTTGTTTTCGGGGAACGGCTTTCACAGCAAGGAGTGGTGGGCGAAAGGGGAAGGGAAGGGGATGGAGCTGGGGCAGGTGCTTGCGCCTCTGACCGACTTTCGAGAGAAGATGCTGTTCATCCGCGGGCTGAACAACGCGGAGGCACAGAAGGGAAACATTCACAGCTCGCAGACCGGCAACCTGTTGTCGGGGGCACCGCTGTCGGCCGGGGGCGAGATCAAGTCGGGGACGAGCATCGACCAGTTGGTGGCTCAGCGGCACGGACGATCGACGAAGGTACCGAGCCTCGTGCTGGGCTGTGAGAAGTCGAACCCGTCGGTCCACAAGAACTACTCGATGATTTACAGCTCGCACATCTCGTGGTCGTCGCCGACCACGCCGACGCCGCTCGAGTTGTATCCTTCGCTCGCCTTCGACCGGCTCTTCAAAGATGAAGTGCAGCGCGGCGACAAGAGCGTGCTCGACGCCGTCATCGCCGATGCGAAGAGTTTTCGATTGAACATCAGCACGACCGATCAACGGAAGCTCGACGAGTACCTCGATTCGGTGCGCGAGATCGAGCAGCGGATCGAAAGCGCCGGCAAGCAGGGCGAGCTTCAGGGTTGGCGGCCGACGCTCGACAAGCCGAACGTGCCCCGTCCGCCCGAAG
Source organism: Schlesneria sp. (assembly GCA_043733345.1). Taxonomy (GTDB): domain Bacteria; phylum Planctomycetota; class Planctomycetia; order Planctomycetales; family Planctomycetaceae; genus Schlesneria. The sequence continues at coordinate 13,468 of JAYTGQ010000735.1, read as the reverse complement.
GAATTCCGCAGAACATCGCCGACCACATGCGGCTGATGTGCGACATCATGGTCCTCGGTTTTCAGACCGACGCGACGCGGGTCTGCACGCTGAAGCTCAACAACGACCACAGCTCGCTGCGGTTCCCGCATCTCAGCGTCGATTATATGATCCACCATTTGCTGTCGCACTCGGATACGGCGGATTGGCTGAAGGTGAATCAGTTCTTCATCGAGCAGCTCGGCTATATCGCGCGGAAATTGGACGCGATCCAAGAAGGCGAACGGACGGCGCTCGACAACTCGATGCTGCTCTACTGTTCGAGTATGCTCACCGGCGGCCACGACGCGACCAACTTGCCGGTCGTTGTACTCGGTGGTGCGGGCGGTCAGATCAAGGGTGGGCGAGTCCTCGATTACCTCGGCAAGCCGAACCGCAAGATGTGCAGCCTCTACCTGTCGATGCTCGACAAGTGCGGCATTTCTCTGAAAGAGTTCGGCGACTCGAACGAACGGCTGACGGAAGTGTAGGAGGGATGCTCTGTGTTCGTTGTCGCGACTGGTCCGACGGCTGGTTATACCGCGCACGGATGAGGATGGCACATTTCACACTAACCCGAAGCGTAAGCGAGGACGTGTGCTGCATCCTCGCTTACGCTTCGGGTTAGTGTCAGCGTGTACCGCGTGATGTGTAGCAGGTGTTGCGAGCCGAACGAACCGTTTCACCGTAGTCGCTCGGCTCTGGGAGCGTGATCGAAGTCTTGATGATCGGTTTGAGACCGACTGACAGGGGAGTTGCGGTTGGCCCTGCTGAGTTGAGGAGCGGTCGGTGAGAACGAGCCTCATGCGGCTCAGTGCCGCGTCATTCACGCTGACATATCGTCAAACTGCTTGACAGCCTGCAATACGGCCAGTATCGTCCGCTCGGTTTTGTAAGCACCTGCCGGGCAAGAATTGATATCAGATGCCAAGACTGTTGAAACCAAGACAGTGATCGTGATTCTCGGCTTCTCGTACAGGGGCTTTGGCAATGTGAATTGAGCTTGTTGGTTCCATTCCGATCATTCGGAGCCGCTGTTGGTGATCCCAATTGTGGTGAGTGTTGTCCGTCCTTCCCCGTTTGGGATCGTCGGAAAATCAAGTGGGACTCGTGCCCACTTTTTTTGTTGACTGAGGCAAGTTCACGGCAACGCGGGCGTGCCTTGTTGTGATTGGTTTGCCGTCGATTCCGAAATCGTGTGTCGATTGTTTGTCTCATCGGCTTCCACTGCCGCTCATCGAACTTTTAGACACCCAGAAAGAGTGAAATGAACGGTCCCGAGTTGCTTCGCATCGTTGACGCGATCCATCGCGACAAGAGCATCGACAAGGAAATCGTGTTTGAAGGGATCGAGCAGGCGATATTGTCGGCCGCTCGCAAACACTTTGGTGAAGATCACGAGATCGAAGTTCATGTCGATCGCGATCACGGCAATCCGACCGTCAAGACGAACGGTCAGGAGATCGCGGCGGACACGCTGGGCGACTTGCTGGGGCGGATTTCGGCTCAGACCGCCAAGCAGGTGATGATCCAAAAGATTCGCGAAGCTGAACGCGACTCGTTGTTTGATGAATACACGGAGATCCGGAACCAGATCGTTTCCGGGACAGTGACGAAAATTGAGGGCGGGGCTGCAATTATCAGTCTTGGCAAGTCGGAAGGCTTGCTTCCTCGCGGAGAGCAGATTCCCGGCGAGAGCTACCGGATTGGTGATCGTGTTCGAGCGACGGTGCTGGAAGTTCGTAAGTCTGGCAGTCGTGTGAAGATTATTCTGTCGCGCACGCATGTTGAGTTCGTGCGGCGGTTGTTTGAGTTGGAGATTCCCGAGGTCTCTGAGCGCGTGATCGAGGTTCGGTCGTTGGCGCGTGAGGCGGGGTATCGCTCCAAGGTTGCGGTCTCTTGCATTGACAACAACATCGACGCGGTTGGGGCTTGCGTTGGGGTGCGCGGTGCCAGAATCAAGAACATCACTGGTGAACTGGGTGATGAAAAGATCGACATCGTGCGCTGGAATGATTCATTGCAGGTGCTGGTTCCAAATGCTTTGCAGCCTGCCGAGGTTGAGGATGTGATTCTGTGTCCGATGCTGGGGCGAGTGATCGTTTTGGTTCGGGACGATCAGTTGTCATTGGCGATCGGGAAACGCGGTCAGAACGTCCGGCTCGCTTCTAAGTTGGTGGGTTGGGATATCGAAGTGATGACGCAGGAAGAGCTGGATGAGCAGCTCTCGCGGGCAGTGCAGGCGTTTTCGGATGTCCCTGGCTGCAATGCTGAGTTGGCTGAAAACCTCGTTGCTCAGGGATTCCTCAGTTTCGACGATCTTTCGATTATCGAGCCGGATCAGTTGTCTGAGATGGGCGGGCTAACCCAAGAGCAGTGTGACTCGATCGTCAATTTTGCCGAACGCGAGAGCGTGCGGCTTGAGGCTGAGCAGCGTCAGCGACGGGCGACAGAGCGAACGCAGTCGATGATGGGAGGAGGTTCGCGGTCGGTATCTCCACCGCCAGCACCGGTGGTGCAGGCCGTGGTTGAGCCGGTTGCAAGCAGTCCCGCTATGGTCGATGAAACGGTGGTAGTTGAAGGCGAGGAACTGGCGACGGCAGTTGAGCCTGTCGAAGTTTCAGCGAGTCATTAAATGGTCTTGGATTGAGATGGGTTGTGTGCGTTACGTGGTGTGTGAGTGAGGCTGCGGGAGTTCATCAGGGACTGTACGCAGCTGGCGGCGCGGATCGCTTTGGTCTTTGCGATCGCTTCGCTTTGAGATCGGTGTTCTCTTAGGGGATAATGCTCTCGACGGGTTAGCTTCCCGACGTGTGATTTGACGGCTGGGCGTGTGACTCGTCTGGTCGCACCCACTGGCAATCATCGCTCAACGATCCTGAGCACTAGCGAAATCGAGCTGGTCAGGGCATTAACCCCGAACGAGGAACCGCGTTTGAAAATTCGAATTTTCGCTCTGGCCAAAGAGCTCGACATCGACAGTAAGTTATTGATCGACCATTGCGCAAAAGCCGGCATTACGATCAAGAATTCGGCGCTGGCCAGTATTTCGCCAGAAGAGCGAGATCGAGTGATGGATGTCATTCGTGCGAGTCACCAGTCGAAACCTGCGGCCATCGCAGTGAGTGCCGTCTCAGCACCTGTGTCCCGGGATATTTCCGCAGATATTTCCGGTAAGACCAGAACCATCCGCAACATGATGATGGCGCGATCACAGCTTGGTAAACCACCGTCTCAGGAGCAGGAGGCCCTTTCTCCAGTGGAGGATGTTCTTGGGGAACCGGCTGGTGAAATTCAAGTCGATTCGGTTGCTGTTGTTGCCTCGGCTGTCATCGACTTGATAGATACAAATCACCTCTCGCCAATCGATATTGAGTCGTCCTCGAGTGTTGACGAAGTCGTTGTTGCCGATGTTCCGCCAGTTGAGCCAGCCCAAAATCAAGAATTGCCCGTTCCCGTGTCTGTGGAGGATGTGCCTCCTGTTTCCTCGCGGCCTGATTTTACTCCCGCTTCCGGATTGGTGCCGCGAGCGATGCGTTCGATGTCGATGACCGCTCGTTCTTCATCTGATTTTGCAGGTGGCAAGCCGGGGGCCGCCAAGAAGCCACGTACGTCATCGCCCAACCTCGCCGCGATTCCGGACTATAAGCGCCCAGTCGTGAAGGTTTCCAAGCCAGAAGAAGCTGCTGCGCAGAAGCCGGTGATTCGGCTGAACCCGGATGGACAGCAGAAGAGTGCGAGTCCGCTGAGCAAGCACCTTCCAAAAAAGGCGACCGACAACAAGAAGCGTGTGGGCGGTGATCCAGAAGAAAGTTCGCTGCCTAAATCTCGCCAAGCGGATCTTGGCCGAAACTTGGAAGAAAGTCGGTTGCAGCGGCGGACCAAGCGGCCGCTGTCTCGGAGCGAGGAGGAAGAAGAGGGTCGCCGTCGGTTCGGCCATGTTCGTCCAAAGCAACGCAAACATGTTCGCTCGGAGTTGAAGAATGAATGCGAAGTTGAGTTGCCGATCACGGTGAGGTCGTTGTCGGAAGCAATTGGTCGTCCGGCGAAATCGATCATTCAGATTTTGTTTGCACGCGGCGAAATGGCCACGATCAATTCGTCGCTCAGCGAAGATATGGCAATTGAAGTTTGTTTAGAGTTGGGCGTCGATCTGTCGATTCGCCGCGACAAAGATATTGAAGAGCGCGTTGCCGAGGAGGCTACCAGTGGGGATCGACCCGAGGAAATGATGCGTCGACCGCCGATCATCACGATTCTGGGGCACGTTGATCACGGTAAGACGACACTCGTCGATAAGCTGCGGTCAGCCAATGTTGCCGCGTCGGAATTCGGTGGAATTACTCAGCACATTGCTGCATATCAAGTTGAGCATAACGGTCATAAGTTGACTTTCGTGGATACGCCAGGACATGCGGCCTTCGGTGAGATGCGTGCCCGTGGTGCAAACGTCACGGACATCATCGTGCTCGTCGTTGCAGCCAACGATGGGGTGATGCCGCAGACTATCGAGTGTATTGCGCACGCGAAGGCGGCTGGGGTGCCGATCGTGGTCGCGATGAACAAGATTGACCTGCCCGATCGCAATGAGCAGCGTGTTTTCACTGACCTATCAAATCACGATGTGCTGGTCTCTGAGTGGGGTGGTGATATCGAGCTTGTGCGGACATCGGGCCTGACAGGGCAGGGGCTGCCTGAGTTGCTCGATACAATTCTACTCACCGCAGACTTGCATGATTTCAAGGCGAATCCGAACCGTGCGGCGTCCGGCAACTGCTTGGAGGCATTCCGAGACGAAGGCCGTGGCCCTGTCGCGTGGCTGATTGTCAGAACCGGAACTTTGCGGGTGGGGGATGCCATTCTGTGCGGCGGTGCGTTCGGTCGTATTCGTGCGATGTACAACGAACGGGATGAAGAGGTTTTAGAAGCTGGCCCATCGACACCAATCAAAGTGGCGGGTTTGGACGTTGTTCCCAGTGCTGGCGATCAATTCCAAGTGCTGGGGGATCTCGACGCCGCTCGTGAGGCTGCCGAACAGCGACGCCAGAAAGGCCGCGCTGCGGTACTCGCCAACATGGGTGGGCGACGCACGCTGGAAGATATTCTCAATGCGGCGCGGGAGGGTGAAGTTCAGGAACTGAACCTGATTCTCAAGGCTGACACACCCGGTTCGCTGGAAGCACTGCGAGGAGAGCTCAATAAATTTGAGCACCCAGAAGTTCGCATTCGGTTGCTGCACGACGGTGTCGGCGGTGTCAATGAAAGCGATGTCTATCTCGCAGCGGCATCGAACGCGGTTATTGTTGCATTCCATGTGATCGCCGAAGATCGGGCACAGTTGCTAGCTCAGCAAGAAGGTGTTGAGATCCGTCGTTACAACATCATCTATGAGGTCATGGACGAGGTGAAGCGGATTCTCGAGGGGATGTTGCGACCGGAGAAGCGGGAGGTCGTCACTGGACGTGCCATCGTGCTCCGGACATTCAGCATCACTCGGTTCGGAACGATTGCAGGTTGTCGTGTGTTGAATGGTTCGATCGAACGCTCGCACCGCATGAATCTGATTCGAGATCAAAAGATTTTGAACGCTTATGGAATCGCATCGCTGAAGCGTGAGAAGGATGACGCCAAGGAAGTTCGAGAAGGTATGGAATGCGGAATCCGACTTGAGAACTTCAACGACATCAAAGAAGGGGATCTCTTGGAAGCCTTTAAGATTGAGGAAGTCAGGCGGACGCTTGAGTGACAAAGTGTTTCGCTGGCTGAGATTGCCGATCCGGTGGTCGGCGCGGCGAGCGTGACGGGGTGTTTGAAGTCGGCTGAACAGCCTGATCGGTCTGTTCAGCCAGTCCTGCGAGGCTGCGTTGGGCCAACTTCGTTTTGGTCGAGGTCAAGTTTTCCAATGAGTTCACGCCGGATGGAACGGGCCTCGGAGGCCATTCGTGAAATTGTCAGCACGACCGTGTTGTTCGGTTTGCGAGACCCTCGGGTCAAGAATGTCACCGTACTCGGGGCTGAAGTTGCTCAAGATCTCCGGGCTGCCAAAATTTTCGTCACCATCATGGGTGATGCCAAAGCCCAGTCACTGGCCATGCACGGATTGAACTCGGCCCGAGGCTTCATTCAATCCAAGGTGGCCGACCGATTGCAGACCAAACACACTCCGGTGATCAGCTTTGTGCTGGATCCTTCGGTGAAGAAAAGCATCGAAATTTCGAGGGCTTTACACGGACTTCTCAATGAGTCCGCCGACTCTGCCACCGCAACAGGTGAATTCACAGAGCAACAGAACGATTTGGAATCGGACGAAGACGAGTTGCATGCAGGCGGTGACTTGCCGCCCGGTACGGATGTGGAGTAGTCGGTGACTTTTCAATCAGTCTGGCATTAGCCCCACAAACTGCTGTCGATGAGGAATCGCCTCCGCCCGTGGAGAGGATAGAAAGACAAACATGGTTGCTGCATCGCGTGCCAAGACATCGGATCGCGCGGCGATCCTCAAGAAGTTACTCCCTGCGATCAAGAAGCAGTACAAGGTTGCCGTACCCAAACACGATCGCCCAGTGCTTGAGACGATCTTGTTTGCGATCTGTCTTGAAGACGCGACCGTCGCTGACGCAGAGCATTCTTACACACGGCTCTTCGCTGAATTTCCCGACCTGAACGAGATTCGTGTCAGCTCGGTAAAAGAGATCGAACGAGCGTTCATTGGGCAGACGGATGCGGAATGGCGGGCGTTCCGGGTTCGAAGCGTACTGCAATATGTCTTTGAAAAATCGTTCGCCTTTGAATTCGAGAGCCTCCGCAAGAAAACGCTTGAGTTGGCGACGAAGCAGTTGGCCAAGATCAAGCACCTCTCAACGTTCGTTCGCAACTACACGTTGCAAGCTGTGATCGGGGCACACCTGATCCCAATTGATCCGGCTATGGGACGATCGCTGGTGTGGCTTGGACTGGTTCCGCCTAATCAAGATATTGAACAGATGGGCGAGACACTCAAGGCCGTGGTGCGAAAGTCCGACGTTCCACTGTTCTGTTTCTCGATCCGTTGCCTCGCCACGGACAAGGCCGTGCTCGATGAGTTCGACCTAGCGAAGTTCCCAGTCCCGGAAGAGGGGCACGATGGTTCGCTGGTAACGGATCGGTTAGCGACCCTCTACAAATCGGGAGCGTCGCGCACGCGGGCCAAGAATACTGCAGACCGGCTCGAGTTGGCAAAGAAAGAGGAGGCTCGGGTTGCCAAGGAAGAGGCCAAGGCTGCGAAGGCCACAGCTGCGGTGAAGGCGGTAAAGAAGAGTGCCGTACCGGACAAGGCTGCTCCAGCCAACCCCGCCGCGAAGAAGGCTGTCAAGAAATCCAAGTGAGTCGAATGAAGTGAAGTTTTCAACGGCTGGAGTTGGAGCCTATCGAGTCGATGTGCAACCGCTTGGCACCTGAGTGGTCCTGATTGAACGGTGGTTCCGAAGGGAGATCGGATCGTGAACAACGTTGTTCTGCAAGGAAACCAGAGTCTCGCTGTTTGGGTGTTGTTGGTTGGCTCTGTCACATGGTTAACGCCATCTGCATTTGCTGCCGCGCTGAATGAGCAGTCGGACACGAAAGCCACTGCGGTATCGCCACTAGAGCGAGGGTATTCGCTTCAGGAGAATGACGATCCTGCATTCCATTTGAAGCCAACGGAGGCGCTGTCGGCAGCGAAGCAGACTCGCAACGACGCACTCTCGTGGTTCATGGCCGGGCGGTTGCTGGAGACTCGCAACGAACCGGCGAAGGCGTTAGCGGCCTATCGCAAGGCCGTCGCGATTGACCCCACTGCCATCGAAGTCTATCGGCATCTCGTCCCGTTGGAGTTTCGGCTCGATGAGGTGGGAGCGGCCGTTCGCTCCGCAACGAAGGCTGTGGAACTCGATCCCAACGAGTACGAACTGTTGCAGATGCTCGCCGCCCAAGCCGCGATCGCGGGCAAGTTGCCAGACGCGATCAAGTATCTCGAACAGGCGATCAACTCCCCGAGGATTGTTCGCGAGTCGGCCGAGTATGTGATGCTCAGCAAGAGCCTCGGCATTCTTTACTCCGCGACGGGCCAAGTGGACAAAGCGGCCGACAGTTACGAAGTCATTTTCGACGCGCTGGCCAAGCCGGAAAAGTACAAGCTCGACTTGCGGGCCAAAGCGAAATTGTTGGCCGACCAACAGACAAGCTACGAGAAAATCGGGCAAGTCTTTCTCGACGCCAAGCGGATCGAGCTGGCTTCGGCAGCGTTCGAGTTGGCCGCGAAGTCGGGGCGTGCCGGTGCGGGCAATCTCAGCTACAACCGCGCGCGACTACTTCTGCTGTCGGAGAAGCCCGATGAGGCACTGGCGGAACTTCAGAAGTATTTTGATAAGGAACGCACCTCCAAGGGACGCGATGCCTATCAGCTTTTGGCCGACATCCTGACCAAGCTGAATCGTAGTGACGAGTTGATCGCGAAGCTGGAAGGTCTCGCCGCGAAAGATGCGCACAACATTCCGTTGCAGTACTTCCTGGCGGAGCGGCTTGTCGCAGTCAACGAATTGGACAAAGCCAAGAGTATCTACGAGACGGCCCTACAAAACGGCGGCGACGCGAACGGCTATATCGGGCTGGCGCAGATTTATCGCAAGCTCCAAAAGTCGGACGAGTTGCTCGATCTCCTGGGGCGTTCGCTGCAGCGGCTCGGTCCCGAAGGACTGGTTCAACTCGAAGAGAAGGTGCTCAAGACACTCAACGAGGATCCGAAGCTCGTCGATTCGCTGATGGCTGTGGGACGGGCACAGGCAAAGTTGGAGCCATCTCAGCTTTCATTCGAGAAGAGTTATCTGCTGGCTGGGATCGCGAAAGTTTGTGAACGGACGGACGACGCGGCGGAGTTCTATCGTCACGCGATCAAGCTCGTGAAAGACCGTGGCAATGATCGTGTCCTCGCGCTATATCGTGAGTTCGGCAACACTCTCATCCAAGGGAAGCGGTACTCGGATGCCGTCGTTTTGTATCGGGAGGCACTAGCCGATCGCAAATTGGCCGACAGCACGGCGGACATCTACTCGATGCTTTCCCGCACACAAGTTCTCGATGGCGACCCCGCCGGTGCCATCGAATCCGTGCTTGAAGCGCTCAAGTTGGAGCCGGGTGATCTCGGGCACCTATTCGATGAAGCGTGGATTTACAGTCACTCGCGCCAGTGGGATCAAGCCATCCCGCGCTTTGAGAAGCTGCTCACCGACAACGCCGACAATAAGCGTGCCCAGCGGTTGTTCCAGTTCAGTCTCTCGAACATCTATGTCCAAAAGGGCGAGATTCGGAAGGGCGAGGAGATTCTGGAGAAGGTCTTCGAGTCCGACCCGGACGACACGCAACTCAACAATGACTTGGGATATCTCTGGGCCGATCAGGGGAAGAACCTCGACAAGGCTGAGCAGATGATTCGGAAGGCCATCGCGGCGGAACCGGACAACGGCGCGTACCTCGATAGTCTTGGCTGGGTGCTGTTCAAACTCGGCAAGTACGAGGACGCGATCGGCCCGCTGGAGCAGGCGGTCAAGAAAAATACCGGCGGCGATGCCACGCTGTGGGATCATCTCGCAGACGTTCAGTTGAAACGGATGCAATTGGAAAAGGCGGTCGAAGCCTGGCAGAAGGCGCTGCTGTCGGCCGAGGCTGACAAGTATCCGGACCCGCAGTTAATCGAGCGGTTGAAGGACAAGCTCAAGCAACACGCTTCTCAACCGAAGCAACTCAAGCCAGCGACGCCGGGATCGCCCTGATGCGTTGAGAGTGGTCCCTTCCGCTCGTGCAGTTCGCGTGGTTTTCTCCAGTCCCCCATTTCGCGTTTGAGGTTTTGAGTTCTCGCCATGGCAGGTCACTCCCACTGGGCCAACATCTCCTTCAAGAAGGGGATCGTCGATAAGAAGCGGGGCAAGCTGTTCGGCAAGCTGGCCCGCTACATCATCGTGGCCGCGAGGCATGGTGGAGGCGATCCGGCCGCGAACCTCGCTCTGCGTTACGCGATCGACCGCGCGAAGAAGGCGTCGATGCCGAGCGACACCATTGAACGGGCCGTCAAAAAAGGAACGGGCGAACTCGAAACGGAAACCTACGACGAGGTGCTCTACGAAGGTTATGGTTCGCACGGCGTCGCGATTCTGTGTGAGATTCTCACCGAGAATCGAAACCGCACGGCGGGCGAGATTCGCAAGATGTTCGAGGTCAACGGCGGGAACCTCGGCAGCACCGGGTGCGTCGCGTGGATGTTTGAACGCAAGGGTGTCTTCGTGATCTCGTCGAAGCACGTCTCCGAAGACCGCCTGTTTGAAGTTGCGCTCGAAGCCGGAGCGGGGGATGTCAAACAAGTTGGTGACCACTTTGAAGTCGTCTGCGATGTCGATGCCTTTCAGTCGGTGATCGCCGCGCTGGAGTCGGCGAAGATTCCGACCGAGTCGTCAGAATTGAGTCGCATCGCCGCGAACATGGTCGATCTGGACGCAGATGCCGCCCGCTCGGTGCTAAAGTTGATGGACCTGCTTCAAGATCACGACGACATCCAAAACTGCTACGCCAACTTCAACATCCCTGACGATGTCATGGCTGTGATCGCGGCCGAGCAGTAAGGCGACCGGCAACCAGTTTCTCACCCAAAGTAGACGAGTCACTCCGTGACTCGAAGATTCCGGTCACGGAGTGACCGGTCTACTCTCTTTTGTCGCTCGCCGAATGATCTGAAAACAGTCTCGATACCGGGCTGATCCGAGCGTGCGACTTCCTTGAGTCGTGTTTCGTGCTGTGGAGTTCGCGTTTCAAGTTTGGACATCTCCAATGGCACGTCAAAAAGTGATTGAGGGAGCAGCGGCTAGTGGTGGTAAGCAGCCTCCGTCCGATCGACCTGCGGGGCATTTCAATCCCGATGACGAACGCTTCGATGACGAATTGCGGCCGCAAAAACTGAGCGAGGTGGTTGGGCAGAAGAAGGTCCTGGATCGACTGAAGATCGTGCTCGACGCGACGCTCAAACGGAAGGAGCCGCTCTCGCACATTCTGTTCGACGGGCCGCCCGGTCTGGGAAAGACCACGCTGGCGATGACGCTCGCCAAGGAAATGGGGACCGAGTGCCAGATCACGTCCGGCCCCGCGCTCCAAGCTCCGAAAGACCTGCTTTCGTACCTGACGAATGCCAGTTACGGGTCGGTCTTGTTTATTGATGAGATCCACCGGCTGCCCCCTGCCGTCGAGGAATTTATCTATCCGGTGATGGAAGACTTTCGCGTCGATATCGTGCTGGGCGAGGGTATGAACGCTCGCACGATCAATATGAAACTGAAGCCCTTCACGGTGATCGGGGCCACGACACGCAGTGGCATGTTGACCGCACCGCTTCGCGACCGCTTCGTGCATCGCGAACATCTCGACTTCTACGACGAGTCCGAGTTGACCGAGATCATTCGTCGCAACGCGCGCAAGCTGCGAACCGAGATTGACGAGGATGCCGCTCTACTCATTGCCAATCGCAGCCGCGGAACTCCCCGCAAGGCAAACAACCTGCTGCGCTGGACACGCGACTTCGCGACCGTTCGTGAACCAAGCGGCACCATCACGAAGCCCATCACCGAGCGGGCGCTCGAAATGCTCGAAGTCGATGCGGTCGGGTTGGAGTCTCAAGACCGCCGGTATCTCACAACGCTGATCATGGTGTTCAGTGGTGGCCCGGCGGGACTCTCCGCCATCGGGCACACGATGAACGTCCCGCCCGATACGCTCGAAGACGAAGTCGAACCGTTCCTGTTGCGACTCGGCTTCATCCAACGCACACCGCGCGGCCGCACGATCACCGTGGCCGGACTCAATCACCTCGGCCTGAAGCCGCCGTCCGCGACCACCGAGCAGGGCGAGTTGTTCTGATCGAGCAGGCTCTGTTTGCGGATGTATACCTCGCGCGGTCGAGGCTGACACATTTGTCGCTGCGGCACACTAACCCGAAGTGTAAACGAGGTGGTGTGTTGCGTTCCTCGCTTACGCTTCGGGTTAGTGTCAACCTCCTGTCGAGCCGATCGCGTGTGGGAAGTCACTTGCTACTCGCGGCTCGGCAGGAGCCTCACCCTCCCGACAAACGTTTTTCGCAGGCTTCAATTCGCTGTGCCCGCTGTTGGCTTGCGATCGTTTGACTTCCCTCCGCCGAACGAGGGGGACAATCGCAAGGCATCGCGTTTCTTGGCGATCGCGGCGTTCACTTTTTTCAAAACCTTGGCCTCCCGATCCTTCAGGAGGTCGGCGATGAATCGACGTGAACCGTTGCCGATCTCTTCCGCGACATCGCCGCCAATGACGCCGATGCGGTGCGTTTCGAGATTGGTCAGTCGCAGCTTGAGACTCTCCAGCGACGGTTCCAGCACCACGTCGGGAAGCAGGCTGTTGGGGCGAAACTCCGTCCGAATCGCCAGCCGACACGTCGCGTACACGTGGACCGTCGCGTCGGAGACCACTTTAAGATTCAGGCCCTTCACGCCGAGAACCCATTGTTCAAACCACGCGGTGCAGCGCGGCTTGACCACCACATGGACCGCACACGAGAACGTGCCAAGTCCTTCGGATTGAATCTGGCTGAGCGTCAGTTGGAGACGCTCTTCGGGATCCGGCAGCTCGATGCGGTACTTGTACCAGGCCCCGTCGTTGACGAGCTTGCGGCGTTCAGACACTTGCAAGTGAACCCCGCGCTGTTGAACGCGCACGCCATCGAACACCTCGCGTTGTTTCCCCCAGTGCTTGCGGTCCTCGTGCTTGTCGGGGATCGCAGTGAGTAACACCGATCGAATGACATCGGTCCACGAGGACGCTCCGTTCAACTCCGGTTCATCAAAATCGTTTGAGGCCGCTGCCGTCGTCGCATCTTGATCGGGCTTTGCCGGTCGAGGAACAGGCTCGATCGGTCGCGGTGGCTTCGCAATGGGCCTGCTGCCAGCGTTGCTCTTGGCCGATTGCACTCGTTTGCGAGGTGCCGCATCGACGAGCCGCTCGATTGGCATCAACGTGAACAGCCACGTCAACAAGGCGGCAAGAACCTTCGCCTTGAGATACCGATGAGAACGCGGCTGATTCTGATTCACATTCATCCTCCTCGACCCACACGAACATCAGCACCGGACCACCCCATAGTGCGGGATCATTCGCGCCGATGTCCGTTCGGTCAAGATGGCCCTCGCGTGGGTGGGAAGTTCAATGAGGGGAATGAGTCGCCTGTTGAAAAAGGTAGGACGGACGCCTTCGTCCGTCCGAAACCAAGTCGAAATCACGGACGAAGGCGTCCGTGCTACGCTTTTCCAACCGGCGGTTATGCTCACATGGCCTAACAGCCTGTTGAAAAACGGCTGTCGGGAGGGCGAGGCTCCTGCCGAGCCGCGAGAAACAAGCGACTTTCCTCACGCACATGGCTCGGCGGGAG
>JAYTGQ010000734.1:0-10862 GCA_043733345.1 Schlesneria sp. | reverse complement strand
CTCGTCCGTCAATCGAACCACAGACTTCTTGTGCATCGACCACCTCCTTGTGGTCCACGCAGAGTCGTCGAATTCTCAATCAACGCCAACCCGAAGTTTTAGCCGTGACGCGGCACTAGGGTGAGGGGTCTTCTTTGATTCTCCTACACGACGTGATCCAGACTCACATTTTCAACGGCACCCTTGAGCAACAAGTCCACAGCCTGGCCAATATCGGGAGCACGCATCAGCGTCTCACCCACCAGCATCGCGTGCGCGCCGCCCGTCTTCAGCCGATCGACATCGCCGCGAGTCTGGATGCCGCTCTCACTGACCAAGAGCGTGGAGGCTGCGAGTCGCGGCGCGAGGCTCAGCGTGTGGTCGAGGTCGATGACAAACGTCCGCAGGTCGCGGTTGTTGACTCCCACCATCGCCGGTTCCAGCTTGAGTACGCGGTCCAGATTCTCGGGGTCGTAGATTTCGATGAGCGTCTCCAGGCCGAGTTCACTCGCGTAGAAATAGAGGTCGCGCAAGTGGCAATCATTGAGGCATTCGGCGATCAACAGGATGCAGTCGGCCCCGGCAGCACGGGCCTCGACGACCTGATACCGGTCAATGATGAAGTCCTTCCGCAAGACGGGGATCGCTACCGCCTGTCGCACGGCGCGCAGAAAATCGAGATGTCCCTGGAAGAAGTGTTCGTCCGTCAGCACACTCAGGCACGCCGCGCCGTGTCGTTCGTAGGTCAGCGCGATCTGCACGGGATCGAAGTCGGCTCGAATGATCCCGGCGGACGGCGACGCTTTTTTGACTTCGGCGATCAACGCCACGTCAGCCTGCGCCCGGAGTGCCGCGACGAAATCGCGCACGGGCGGCGCGAACGCCATCTGCTCTTGAATCGCTTCGACCGGACGGAGCCGCTTCGCCGTGGCGATCTCACCCCGCTTGTGTTCGATGATGCGGGCCAGCACGTTGTCGGCGGGAAGCGGTGACGAAGACATAAGCGGCGAGTTCTCGTGATCGATGGCAAGGACGATGCAAGGCGCGATCCGCCTAAAGCGGTGACGCGGGCGAGATCGTATCGTCGGCCTCCCCGACCGAAAACCGTTGGTCGTCACCTGGGAGAGTGTCGGGTGCCGTCGTTCATTGGTGGTCCTCGTCGCGAAGCGACGCCAGCAAATCGCCGTGGGTGTCAACCCTTTGATGTGGTCGAACGAGCTCAAGTCGCGCGGTGAGCCGTGTTGGGAACGAGGAACGTTTCCGCCCACGCGGCATCTGTTTCGTTGAGCGGCTGCTCGGGCGGGGAGTCGTAGATGTACTTGCGGTAGCCGGCGGCGTCGTAGACGCGGTCGAGGGCTTTCTTCAGATCGAGCCGCACGTCGGGGTCGGGGGCCTTCAGCGGGATGGGGATGATTGGCAGCGGCTCGCGCAACCGAATCGGCCACAGTCCGGCTTGAGGTCGCTCCTTGTAGCGGCTGACGAGAACGCAGTAATCGCAATCGAGCGGCTGTTCGTCGGGCATGAGGAACGGCATGCGCGGCCCGGCTCGCAGCAAGTCGATCTCAACGAAGTGAGTCCACGCCTTGAAGTAGTTGTTCCGTTTGGCGAGGTACTGTTCGCGATCAGGACCGGGCCGCTTGTTGATGGGGCTGAGGAGTTCGATGACGGTGACAATGGCTCGTTCGCGGCGGTCCCAAATTTCGATGAACGTCAGTCGCTCTTCATCGGTGGTTGGCAGTTGAACGCGGATCGGCGCGAGGATCGGTTCCTCCAGCACGGCCACGCCGCCGGAGTCCTCTTGCGTCTCAACGGAGACGTATCCCGAGCCGATCCACGTCGCTGTCCGCGCGACATACACATCGGGCCTCGCGAAAAAGCGACGCCGGTTCTCGGGAATCTCGTGGATGTAGGCGGTGTCATCCAACTTGACGATGTACTGCTCGCCAACCTCTTCCTCGATCAGGTCACAAAGAGTCGGCAGGAACCGTTCATGAAAGTCGTGCCACGCATCGGGCTGTTCGAGGTACGGGTTCATCCCCGGAAACGGTGACGGCATGATCGGTTCCTTTCCAACAGGCTTTCGTTCGGCGAGGCATCATGCAAAGGAGACGGGTCGGGAACAAGCTCGTTGTGGAGTTGCGTAGAATGATCGAGGTCCGAGCGATGGACGTGCAACAGAAGTCCGGCTTTTCTGAAAGCCGGACTTCCTATTTGGGAGGCTGCTACTGAATAGAAGTCCGGCTAATAAAGCTGAGCCGGACTTCAGCGTTGCGGACTCCGGGACTGGAACTCACTCCGCCTCTTCCATTTCCGCCTGCAACTCGCACCAGCGTTGTTCGGCTGCGTCGAGTTGTGTGGTCAGCGCGGTGACCTCGTCGTGCAGGCGCAGCGCTTCTTTCGCGTCGGAGCAGTTCATCAGCAGGGTGTTCGATTGCTTCTTCTGGTCGTCGAGTCGGGCGATCGTTTTTTCGGTCGTGGAGAGTTCTTTGCGGACGGCACGTTCGTCACGGCGGGCGGCGCGCGCGACCACTCCAGCGGACTTGGCTGCGGTCGCCTTGGCCATCTCGGGTGGAGCTTTGCTCATTTTGGCGGCCTGCTGTTCCCGTTCGCCGTCGTCGATCTCCTTGTTGACCGAGTACAGATAGGCGTCGTAGCCACCGCCGTAGTTGGTGACGTGGCCGTCGCGAACCTCGATCACACAGGTCGCGACCCGCTTCATGAAGTGGCGGTCGTGCGTCGTGAAGATCACCGTCCCCTTGTAGTCGGTCAGGGCTTGAGCCAATGCCTCGACCGTATCGACATCGAGATGGTTACCCGGTTCATCGAGGACCAGCACGTTGTAATTGCTGAGCAACAAGCCCGCGAGACAGACTCGCGCCCGCTCGCCCCCCGACAGAACCGAGATCGGTTTCTGAACGGCCGCGCCGCGGAACAGCATCGCACCGGCGATATCGAGAATCGTCTGCGGCTTCGTAAATTTGGCGGCATTCAGTTCGAGGTATTCCAGCACCGTCTGCTTGTCGGGCAGACTGGTGTAGACGTGTTGCGCGTACGTGCCGATCTGGCAGCCGTGTCCCCAGCGTGTTTCTCCGGCGAGTGGCTTCAGCGAATCCACCACCGTTCGCAGGAACGTCGTCTTCCCTTGGCCGTTGTCTCCCACGATGGCCGCGCGATCACCGTGGTCGATCTCCAACGTGATGCCGGTGGCGACCTGACGTTCACCGTACCCAATGGCGAGTTCGCGACACCGAAATGCCGCTCCTCCGCGCGGTTCGACGAGTGGTGCTCGGATGCAGGCGGTCGGTTCATCGACGGCGATGTCCGACAGCTCCAGCCGTTCAAGTTGCTTTGTCTTCGAGCGGGCTTGTGTCGCAGTACTGGCGCGCGCCTTGTTCTTCGCGATGAAGACTTCGAGGTCTTTTCGCTTGGCCATGATCGCGGCGTTCGAGCGGACGAGATGCTCTTGTTGCTCACGCTGATAGGTGAGGTACGCGTCGATCTTGCCGGGGAACATCGTCAGCTTGCCGCGCGTTAGATCGAGCGTGTGGCTGCACGTCGCACCGAGAAACGCCCGGTCGTGTGAGACGATCAGGCACGCCTGCTTGAAGTGCCGCAGAAAATGTTCGAGCAGAATCTGAGTGCGCAGGTCGAGGAAGTTGGTCGGCTCATCGAGCAGCAGCAGGTTGGGTTCGTGCAGCAGTAGGGCCGCCAGTTTGACGCGCGTCTGCCAACCGCCGGACAGTCGTGAAACGGGACCATTGAGATAATCCCCTTTCAACTCGAACTCGCCCGCCACTTCGCCGCACTTCCATTCGGGCTGTCCGCTGTCGCGAATGAGGAAGTCGTGCGCCGACTCACCGGGAAGGAAGGGATCGTGCTGTCGCAGATAGCCGACCTGCAAGTTGGGATGTCGCATGACCTCGCCGCTGTCGAGTTCCTCCTCGCCCAGCAGGATTCTCAGCAGCGTGCTTTTGCCAGCTCCGTTGCGACCGATGAAGCCGACCTTCGTGTCGTCCGAAATCGTCGCATCCGCCCCGTCCAACAACACCTGCTCACCATAATGTTTGTGAGCATTCCGAATCTGCATCAACACGGCCATCAGCCAAAACCCCTCGCCAAGAATGATCGAACGCGGCAGGATTGTAGCGGCAGTGCGTCGAGATGTGGACTCGCCCAAACTACCGCTCTACGGCGCGGGTGCAGTCGTTCATTGGTGGTCATGCAATTGCAGCCCCGGAATCGAACGTCTTGAGTTCCCTCCCCCTCGGTGGGGAGGGTTAGGGAGGGGGTTGATGAGCGAGGGACGGCCTTTCTGCCAATCCGCCTCCCTCCCCAGCCCTCCCCGCCGAGGGGAGGGAGTCTGAAAGAGGCGGCTTCATATCTCCAATGAACACCCATGAACGACTGCACCCATCAGGCGCTGCCCAATTTCAAAGTCGGGTGGGACCAGTTCGTTTCGACCGCCGACCCACCATGACCAAACGTCGAAAATTGATGGTGGGCGGTCGCGGCGAAGCGTCGCTGGTCCCATCCGATATTCTGTGCAACTTCAAGCTGAACTGAGCCGCGCCCTTTCAGCGCAGCCAACCAATCCGAATTGTGAGCTATCCCACTTGCCGATAGAGTTTGTGCTTCTGCTCCCGCCTGAACGTCCCGCCATTGAGTCGCCCGCCATGCCTCGTCTGCTCTGGTTTGTGCTTTGCAGTTCGTTCGTCATGACTCTGTCGACGATGGCCTTCTCTGACGAACCTGCTCGGCCGTCGTTCGTCAACGACATCGAGCCGATTCTCACGCGATACGGTTGCAATCAGGGAGCTTGTCACGGCAAGGGAGCCGGGCAGAACGGTTTTCGCCTTTCGCTGCGAGGCTACGCGCCGGAGCTTGATCACGGCTGGATCGTGAAGGAGCAGGAGGGGCGTCGCGTCAGCCTTGTCGTTCCCGAGGACAGTCTGATCTTGCGGAAGGCACTCGGTCAGGTGCCGCATGGTGGCGGTCGGGTCTTCGCGCCCGGATCGAAGGCTCACGAAATCCTGCTCGCGTGGTTGCAGGCCGGGGCACCGGGACCGGTGAAGGACGCGGCTCAGATTCAGAGCGTCGCCATCTCGGCGGGCGACCGCGTGATGAAGGTCGGCGACGAACTGCAACTCGCCGTGACGGCGGGCTATTCGGATGGTTCCTCGCGCGACGTGACGTGGCTGACTCAGTTCGCCTCGAACGACGCGGGGTTGGTTGAGGTCGATGCCGGTGGCAACGCGAAAGTGCTGCGCAACGGTGAGACCGCGATCCGGGCGCACTATCAGGGTCAAGTGGCGGTCGTGGTGGTGACGGTGCCGTATGAGCGGTCGCTCAAAGAACCCCTCACCCTAGCCCTCTCCCCCGAAGGCGGGGGCGAGGGGACCAAAAGTCACTTCATCGACGAACACGTCTTCGCCAAGTTGGCCCTGCTAAACATTCCGGCATCGCGGCTCTCGACTGATGAGATGTTTTTGCGGCGCGTGTACCTCGACACGAGTGGGACGTTGCCGACCGAAGAGGAAGTCCGCGCGTTCGTTGCCGATGCCCGAGCCGACAAACGGGCGAAGGTGATCGACGAACTGTTGCAGCGGCCGGAGTTTGTCGATCAGTGGACGATGCTGCTCGCCGATCTGTTCCAGAATCGGAAGGAACGCGATCACGACGTGCGGGGCACGAAGGGCGTGCGAGCCTTTCATCAGTGGCTGCGCGAACAGGTCGCGGCCAATCGTCCGTGGAACGAACTCGCGCGGGCGGTCCTCACGTCGCAGGGGAACACCGACGAGCATCCCGAGATCGGCTACTACGTCGTCACGATTGGCGAGTTCCGCCAGACGCAGCAGTCCGACGTGGTGGCCAGCGTCGCGCAGGCGTTCCTCGGCACGCGCATCGGTTGTGCGAAGTGTCACAACCATCCGCTGGAGAAGTACACGCAGGACGACTACTACCACTTCGCCGCGTTCTTCTCGCGCGTGGCGTTTGACCGGAAGAACCCGCAGTCGGGGGCGACCGAGTTGATGCAGGCGACCGAACACCAGCAGAACCAACAACGACACCTCGCCAACTTGCAGAAGCAGCTTGCCGAGAAAGAAGCGGCCCCCAAACCCGAGAAGGAAGAGGAACAAAAAAAACTCGAACTGCAGTTGGCCGACCTGCGCAAACAGATTGAGGGAGTGATCAAGGAGCTGGAGTCGATCCGGATGTCGCCGGTCATGGTCCAGCAACCGCGCACGAATCAGCAACTCAAGCCGCAGCCGCTCGATCGCGCCGAGATGGCCATCGCGCCCGGCAGCGACCCGCGCATGGCACTGGCCGACTGGATGACGAGCGGTCGGAACGAGTCGTTCAACGGCAGCATCGTGAACCGTGTCTGGCAGCATTTCCTCGGCGTGGGCCTGGTCGAGCCGGTCGATGACATTCGCGCGAGCAACCCGCCGACGAACCCCGCGCTGTGGAAGGCCCTCAACGCCGACTTCGTCGCGCACGGCTTCGATCTGCGCCATCTGATGCGGACGATTTTGAATTCGCGCACGTACCAGCTCAGTTCCGAAACGCTGGCCGACAATGAGGCCGACACGAAGTTCTACTCGCACTATTACGCCCGGCGATTGCCCGCCGAACTGCTGCTCGATGCGATCAGCCAGGTCACCGCGATCCCCGACCAGTTCCCCGGTTATCCCGAAGGGGTCAGGGCACAACAACTTCCCGATCCGGCTCTCGATTCGTACTTCCTGCGTCTGTTCGGCCGCTCGGATCGCGTGACGGCCTGCGCCTGCGAACGAACCGGCGACGTGACAATGTCGCAGCTCTTGCACCTCCAAAACGGAGACACCATCACCCGCAAACTCGAAGCCGCCGAAAGCCGCCTCGCCGAGCTGCTGAAGTCCAAGCCCGACAACTCGACCCTGATCGAGCGTCTCTTCCTGACAACCCTCGCCCGTAAACCAACCGAAACCGAAACGAACGCCGCCACGAACGCCCTCGCCAGCGGAGACCCGCGCGACACCGTCTTCCGCGATCTCCTTTGGGCCTTACTGAACTCGAAAGAGTTCGCGTTCAATCATTGATTGTGTGCGGCAGTAGCTTCGTGCATCACATTCATCAAAGCCATTTGCCGATTTGGCAACGTGGTCGGGAGAAACTGGGCAATGGAATTCTTCGTCGGTTTTTGGATCACGTGTGCTGTGATTGGCGGAATCATTGGTGCGAGTAAAAACGCACCAATCGCCGGCTTCATTCTCGGGCTCTTATTTGGCCCGTTGGGGGGTGATTGGAGCGTTTGCTGTAGACGGGCGGACACAATGTAGCCGTTGCGGCGCAAGGCTAAATGGAGAGCCGGAAGTTTGCCAATACTGTCTTGCACCGGTTGAGTCGGATCCAAAACCGATAGTGCAAGTTGAAGAGACTCGGTCAATCAAATGCCCATCTTGCGGGGCAAAGGTTTCTTGTTCGCGACAGAAGGATCAAAAGTCCGCGTGGAAGTGTCCAGCTTGCGGTGAAAGCACATTTCTTCGAATGTGATTGCATTGTGATGCAGGCACAGTTGATGTACTGACCAATTGTCCTCTCTCCCTCGTTAGGTCATACGCCGATGCCCGTTCACGATTGGACCCGAGTCGATGCCGGAACCTTTCATGCGTTCCACACCGCTTGGATTACGCATCTTAGTGAAACTCTGAACGGTGGACTGTTGCCGTCCGGGTACTACGCGCTGCCGGAGCAGCACGCGGGGAGTCGCATCGCTGACGTGCTGACGCTGCACTCGCCACTCGTGGAAACATCGGGTTCGCCGCGCGATGAGGGCGGCTTGGCGGTGGCGGATGCGCCGCCGAAGACGCAGCGCCGGTTGACGGCTTCGGCAGCGAGTCGTTCGTTGCGGCGAACGCTCGCGATTCGGCATGTCAGCGGTCATCACGTCATCGCGCTGCTGGAGGTCGTCTCACCGGCCAATAAGGATCGACTGGCTCACGTCGAGCAATTTGTGGACAAAGTTGAAGCGGCGCTGCTGCATGAGGTTCATGTGCTGGTCGTCGATCTGCTCCCGCCCGGACGACACGATCCGTGTGGCATCCACGGCGCGATTTGGGAACGCTTCGATGACGAACCTTATGAGGTTCCAGCCCACCAGCCGCTGACACTCGCCTCATACACGGCGGGCATTCAGCCGGTGGCCTATGTCGAGCACCAGGCGGTTGGCTCGGACCTGATCGACATGCCGCTGTTTCTGAATCCAGACCGCTACGTCAATGTGCCGATGGAGACGACCTATCAGACCGCCTTTCGCGGACTGCCGTCGTTCTTGCGCGACAGCCTCAACGAACGAAAGTAACGACGAGAGATACGCCCACAACAAGACAGACTAGTGAGCCGGGTGGCGTAAGCTCCGGAATGGGTTCGCCGGTCCAAAACCATCCGGGGACTTACGCCGCTCGGCTCACCAAATAAATGATTTCTGAGATACCACCAAACTGCAACGTCTGATTTTCTGGAACCATCATGTTCAACATCGCTCTTTCTTCGGATCGGTCACGGCTCTGCAACGGCTCGTCGCGCCGGGATTTCTTGCAAGTGGGCGGCCTCGGTCTTTGTGGGCTTTCGCTGGCGAGTCTGCTTCAGCAGGAGGCGGTTGCGAAGGAGAGCGGGCAGGGGACGGCTCGGGCGAAGTCGGTGATTTTGGTGTATCTCGGCGGCGGGCTGACGCATCACGACAGCTTTGACATGAAGCCGGAAGCGCCTGCGGAAATTCGCGGCAAGTATTCGCCGATTGACTCGAACGTGCCGGGGACTCAGGTCGGCGAGTTGCTGCCGAGGATGGCGGCCAACATGGACAAGGTCGCGCTGGTTCGGTCGGGGGCGCACAACAACGATCATCATGAGACGGCGACGAACTGGGTGCTGTCGGGGCGGTTCGGCTCGGCGTTTGGCGACTATCCCGCGATCGGGGCCGTCGCGGCGCATGAGCTGGGTTTTTCGGGCGTGCTGCCGCCGTATGTCGCCGTGCCGCGCAATCCGTCGTTCACATGGGAACTCGGCAGGAGTGCGTTCCTCGGTGGTCGGTACGAGTCGTTCAAGACGGGCGATCCGAACGAGGCCAACTTCAAAGTGAAGGATGTCAGCGCGGCGAACGTCACCGACAGGCAGGCCGAACGCCGCAAGACGCTGCTCGGTGCGGTGGACAGTCTCGCCGACAAGGTGCGCGGCAACGATCAGCTTGCGACCTACGACGAGTTTCGTGGCCGAGCGGCCGAGATGATTCTGTCGCCCGCAGCTCAAGCCGCCTTCGCCGTCGAGAAGGAAGGCGCGAAGCTGCGCGACCGGTATGGACGCAACACGTTCGGCCAAAGTTGTTTGTTGGCGCGGCGGCTCGTCGAGGGAGGCGTTCGCTTCGTGACAGTGAACTACGGTGGCTGGGATCATCACGGGAAGATCTTTGAGAACTGCGACAAGAAGCTGCCCGAGTTCGATCTCGGCCTGTCGGCACTGCTGGAAGACTTGACTGCGCGCGGGTTGCTCAAGGACACGCTGATCGCCTGCTTCGGTGAGTTCGGTCGGACGCCGCTCATCAACAAGGACGCGGGTCGAGACCATTGGGGACCGGCGGCGAGCCTGCTCTTCGCCGGAGCGGGCGTGCAAGGAGGCAAGCTGATCGGAGCGACCGACAAACAGGGGGCCTATGTCACGACGCGGCCCTACGCTCCGGCGGACGTTTGCTACACGATTCTCGATTCGTTGGGAGTCAACCCGCACACCAACCTGACCACGCCTGACGGTCGAGTCATTGAAGCTCTTGAAGAAGGCGAATTGATGTCGCCGCTGTTTGCCTGACGATCGACGAACAATTCTTGCCGTTCATGGAATCCTAAGCATTCCTTGTCGCTGCTCGTCGTGAGTTTGCGACGTACCTCTTCCGTTGGTTGGAATTCACGATGCGTTGGGGCCTTGTTTTTTGCTGGATTCTGTCGGTCTCGCTCGCATCCGCTCAGGATGCCAAGTCCGACAAGCAGCCCGTGATCGTGTGTGTGACTCCGCTGGCGATCGTGCCGGGAAAGGAAGTCAAGCTGGCCGTGCGTGGGGTCTTGCTTGACGAAATCACGGGGATGAAAGTGGGTTCGGTCGAGATCAAAGTCGAGGTCACATCGAAGAATAAAACACCCGTGTCGCCGAACTACGATGCCAAGCGAGTCGGTGACACTCAGGCTGAGATCAAGTTGACGCTGCCGCTGGAGACTCCCGTTGGCAAGATTTCACTGATCGCCGTTTCAGCAAATGGTGAAAGCAAACCCTATGAAATCAAGGTGGCGACATCGGACGATTTGCTCGACGAGCAAGAGCCAAACGACAGCTTCAAGTCGCCGCAGAACGTCTCCCTCGGCAAGACGATCGTGGGTGTCATTAGCGACGCGAGAAATGTCGATGTGTTTCGGATCGAGGTTCTGGCCGGACAGAAGTTGATCGTCGAGACGATCGCCGCGCGAGCGGGTTCGGTACTCGACCCGACTGTGACGCTGTACGACTCGCAGGCCCGAATCGTCGCCGCGAATGACGATCACGCGGGATCACGCGACAGTCGAATTGAAACGACTCTGAGCCGCCCCGGCATGTATTTCATCACGATTCAGGACGCGAACGATTCCGGGGGGCCGCACTTCGGATATCTCTTGAGAATTGCCCCCGCAATACCGTGACTCCCGGCGTTCTAGGAAGCTTCGCCTTGTACGCGCGGGACATGTACTCGTCGCGGCTCCCCGCAATACCGTGACTCCCGGCGTTCTAGGAAGCTTGGTGTCTGGAAGTGGGTGTGAATGAGTCCCGTTTTGAAAACGACCAGAATCGTGAGCGGCAAGGCGCTAGCCGCCGGTGTGATGCGGTCC
>JAYTGQ010000733.1:0-10863 GCA_043733345.1 Schlesneria sp. | reverse complement strand
AGGGCGAGGCTCCTGCCGAGCCGCGAGAAACAAGCGACTTTCCTCACGCACACGGCTCGGCGGGAGCCTCGCCCTCCCTTTTTCAACAGGCTGCTAGCGCCCTGCCGCTCAGGATATTTTCCCACAGTGAGTGCCATTGGGCGTCAGCCCGCTGTGGAAGAACCGGGGGCTGACGCCGCCCCGCTCGCAAACCTCTCACTTTGTGCCGCGTGAGGCATAAGGAGGGGGCACGCTCAATGGCGTGTGCGACTCGCGTTTCGGGAGTGCGACTGCTCCGAAGCGAGCGGCCTCCGAGAAATCTCCTGCCAATGGCGAATATCGACTTCATACGGCCCGTTTGGGCGATCGAACCCGCCGAACTCGGTCAGGTATTTTTCCAAGCGACCGATCTTCTGCGTCGTCGTCAGTTCGCCGGGATGCTCCGTGCCGGGTGCTCGCCCCCAGATGATCTGCGATCCGCCGCTCGCCTGAAGTTTGAGCGTAATCTTGGAAGCATCACTCTTCGAGTCCAAGCGACTCGGTGCAATGATCGATTCCAGACGCAGCTTGCTCCACGTCGGAGCCAACAGTTGAGCGAGTCGTGCTGCGGCTTGAAGGGACGGTTCGTTCCACGCGACTCCCGGATGCAGTGACGCGGGGGGCGTCGGACCTTGAATGGTGGGGAACCGCTTCAAGTCTGCCGCCGTAAAGTCGCCTGGTGGCAAGACGACTCCCGCCGCATCAATCGGGAAGCGGCCCCCTTTCACCTGCACCATGCCAACCGGTTGGCGGTACTCCAGTTCGACCGTGATGTTCGCCGGATGCGACTTGCGCACCTTGACAACTCGCGCGACCCAAGGATGTCGCGCGAATGCCGCGGCCAACTTTGTCGCCAGCGTCTCATCGAGTATCGACAGCTCGCGAGGCAGCTTGCCCAGTTCGCGAACCTGTTCGAGCAGGTTCTCGGGGACAGGCCGTTCGGGAGTCGGAACGATGCGAATGTGTTTGGTTGCCAACCGGTACTCGGACCGCGCCGCCAAGTTGGGTAGACGCTGGATGATGTACGGCATGAGAGCGACCACACCGACGATCACAGCCAGCTTGGCCAGTCGCAACGGCTGAAACACGGCCCCCGCCCACGAAGGAGGATTGTCCCCGGCAGCCGCCGTGACGTGAGCAACTTTGTCGGATGGCGGCGCGGAGGGCATGGTGCGGACAATTCCCAGTGAGGCGAGCGACAAGGCGACCGGCACGACGTGTCTGACCCGTAGACACCAACCCGAAGTGTGAACGAGGGCGAAGTCGATCAACGTCCTGACCCACACCAACCCGAAGTGAGAACGAGGGCGAAGTCGATCGATGTCCTCGTTCACACTTCGGGTTGGTGTCTACGGGTCAACCATTTGTTGCCGGTTGCCCAAACTCCACGCCGGAAACAACGCGGGCGCAGAAGAAAGCTCGTCCGTCATCGGAACGCCCAGAACCGGCAGTTGATGCCGATCCTTGTGCGGAATCAGCTCCGGCCAACACTCTGTCGAACGAGCGGCCTCGGCAAGATGTGAGGGCGCGGCAGTGGCTCGCGCAGACACGAGTGAATGGCTCGTTCGCACAGTT
The DNA here is from genome assembly GCA_043733345.1 of Schlesneria sp. GTDB lineage: Bacteria > Planctomycetota > Planctomycetia > Planctomycetales > Planctomycetaceae > Schlesneria. The sequence continues at coordinate 9,270 of JAYTGQ010000733.1, read as the reverse complement.
CGCCAAACTCGATCCCCATCCGAGCGGCCGCCTTGGGGACTAGGCTGTGGCTCGTGAACCCCGGGATCGTGTTCACTTCCAACACCCACGGCTGCATCGATTCATCCAAACGGAGATCGACCCGCATCAGCCCCGTGGTTCCCAACGCGCGACACGCACCGCGAGCCGCCTCTTCCATCGAGGCCGCAACACCGTGAGGCAGCTTGGAATCGAAGAGGTACTGCGTGTCCTCGTCTTCGTACTTGGCGTGCCAGTCGAAGAATTCGCGGTGGGTTTTGATCTGGATCAGTGGCAGGACCAGTTCGTCCAACAGGCCGACCGTCCATTCGGTTCCCAGGATCGCGCGTTCGATGACGGCGAAACTGTCGAACTCAAAGCAGAGCTTCAGCGCCGCCGCGACCTCAGCCGCCGAGCGAACGATGCTGATGCCGAGACTCGATCCTTGGCTATCGGGCTTGACCACGAGGGGGAAGCCAATTTCCTGAGTCACACGTCGGATGCGATCTGCGTCGTCGGTGTAATGCAGCAGCGAATGGACCGGTGTCGGAACACCGAACTGCAAGAACCGCTCTTTGGCCGCCGCCTTGCTGAACGCCAATTGCGACGCGGCCGCATTGCTCCCCGTGAACGGAACACCGGCCTCATCGAGTATCCGCTGAACTTGACCGTCCTCACCGAACTGCCCGTGCAGCGCGAGGAACGCGACATCGAATTGCCGCCAGTCCACTCCCGCGAGATCCACCACGGACGGATCGAGGTGCAGCGCCGAGTGCCCGCGCAGCGTGAGAGCCGCCTGAACCGCCGTTCCGCTTTGCAGGCTAATCGAGCGTTCATCCGAGTCGCCCCCCGCCAGCACGGCCACGCGCCAAGTCGTTTGTTCCAGTTTTGTTTGTTCCCGCATCGTCATCGCATCCTTGCCAAAGGGTTGAAGGTTGAGGGTCAGGCAAGCGTGGAATTGGCCTGACTGTGGATCACACCATCAACTCTCAACTCTCAACTCTCAACCATCACTCACCGATCACCTTGGGCCGTTCGCGCCGCATCTTTTCGAGCAACCGTTCGATCGCCGCGTGCCCTGCGGTCGTTTGTCTCACGACGAGAGATGAGGTCGAGTTGAACGGCCGGATCGTCGCGGAACCGCCCTTGCGATCCCACGTCTCCGATTGAACGGTCGTCTTGATCCGTTGAATGACCGGTGCGAAGTCCGGCTTACCATCGTCCAGTCCCACGACCGGCCCGACCAGATCGGCCACCTCATAGGTCTTCACGGAATACTCGTCGGGATCGGGTCGTAGTTTCTCCGCGCTGGCGATCAGCACGACCTCGTGCTTCACCGCGTAACCGAGCTTCAGAGGTTGCACGATCCGGTCGAGGATCTCCGTCACGGGTTCGTCATCGACCTTGAAGTCAATCAGTGCGTCGAGCAGCCCCTTGACTGACTTCGCGCTGTCCGGATCGATCGCAATGTTGACCCCGGCTTGCTGAGCGACCTCGCGCAGCACGTCTTTGCGAGACTGCTGTACGACCTTCATCGAGATCTTCTGATCGAGTCGCTTCTCAACCGACACCTCTTCTGAGTCGCCGAGCTTTGTCACGGGAGATAACTCGCGCGGGCCAGCCTTGCCGTCGTGCAAGTTGATCGTGAAATCGAACCGCCGCCCATCGGGATGATCGACTGACAACCCGGCATTACCGCCGGTTGTCTTGAGCTGCGGAGTTCCCAATACGGTCTCACGCCCCTGCTCATCCACTTCGATCAGTTTGATCTGGACGAGATAGTGCTTCACTTTGGCGGCGGCTTTGAGCGGCGGGCCATCCACTGCGGGCGTGTCCGCGCCAGCCAGCGCAATCACCAACGAACAGCCACACCACAACGCACTCATCGTCATCTCACTCCTCCATGAGTTGAGACCAAGGCAAAGGTAAATCTCAAGAACCAAGAACCAAACCAAGGCGAGACGCACCAGCCAACCAGCTTTGTTTGGTTCTTGAGATTTGAGATTTTCCCCGGCTCATTCGGGGCGCGGCCATTTACCAGATTTTGACTTCCGGCTCCAGAGGGACTCCGAACTGCTCGGACACCTTGGAGCGGACGAGGTCCATCAGTCGCAGTACGTCGCTCGACGAGGCCCCTTCGTGAGTCACGATGAAGTTGGCATGACGGTCGTTGATCTCAGCCCCGCCGATGCGAGTCCCCTTGAGTCCGGCTTGCTCGATCAGTTGACCGGCTCGCTGTCCGCGCGGGTTCTTGAAGACGCAGCCCGCCGTCTGAGAACTCAGCGGCTGCGAAGCCTTCTTGGCGATCCAAAACTTTTTGAGTCGTTGTGAGATTTGATCGGGATCATCCGGCTGCAACTCGAACTCCGCCTCCAACACCAGCAACTCGTCGAGGTTGCTTTGGCGGTAGTCAAACTGAAGCTCATCATCGGTGCGAACGAGTGTCTCTCCACTCGCCGTCAGCACCGTGACGCGCCGGACGAACTGAGCGATTTCACCGTGACGACCTCCCGCGTTGCCATGTAATGCGCCGCCGATCGTGCCGGGGATTCCGGACAAGTTCTCGAACCCGGCCAGTCCCGCGCGAACGGTCTCGCTGATGACGTGCGAGAGCAACGCGCCCCCTCCCGCCACGACACGGTTGCCGCTGATCTGGACCTGTGCGAACGCAGGATTCGCCAGCCGCAACACGGCTCCGCTCACACCCTCATCCCGCACGACGACGTTCGATCCGCCACCCAGCACGCGAATCGGAATCCCCTCGTCATTGCAGGCCCGCACCACGCGTGTCAGCTCATCGGCGTCGCGCGGTTCGAGCAGGTATTGAGCCGGGCCGCCCACCTTCAACCATGTATAGGGAGCCAGCGGTTCGTCGCGTTTGAGAATCTCAGCAAACTGGTCGAGTGAGGTCATGAGCAATCCGTTCCATGTCGCCTAACGTAGCGTAAGCGTCTCGCTTGCCCGTTTTCCAATCGCGATCTCGGGCAAGCGAGACGCTTACCCTACGTTTTCAACCGGCAGCCGATGTGAGGGGACTGCTGTCGTTCGACCTTCAGTTCGAGCGAAAACCAACCGAATCAGCCCGCATCCAGTGCCCGATCAATGTCGCCCGCGCCCATCAAAATCAACACGTCTCCGGGGCGGGCGGCATGGTCTAAGGTTGCCTTGATTCGGTCAAGGGACTCCACAAACCGAGCCGACACACCGCGCGAATTGATCCGTCGCACCAACTCTTGCGACGCCAAAAATGGCTCATGGAGGACTCGCTCGCGCGAGGCGAACACTGGCACGATGAGGACTTCATCCGCGTCGATAAAGCTCGCGGCGAAGTCGTCCATCAGGGCCAATGTGCGTGAGACCTGATGCGGTTGGAACGCACACCAGATGCGACGCGCGCCGAATACCTCGCTCGCCGTTTTGAGTGTCGCGGCCACCGCAGTCGGATGGTGCGCGTAGTCGCTGATGACCGTGATGCCGTTCCGTTCGCCGACCACTTCAAATCGACGACGGATGCCGGGGAATGACTTCAGCCCGGCGACGATCTCGTTTGCCGACAATCCGATCTCCGCGCAGAGCGCCGCCGCCGCGAGGGCATTCAAAACATTGTGGTCGCCCGGCAACTTCAACTCGACCTCGCCCCACATCTGCCCGCGACAAACGACTCGAAACCGGACGCCATTCTTGGCATGACAGATCGCGTTCGCCTGCCATTCGCACTGCGAGCCAACTCCAAACGTGACGACCCGCGCAGCCACATCACGCACACTGTCAACAGCCGTCTCACAGTCGCCGCGCACCAGCAACACTCCGTCGGGAGAAACGCGCCGCGCGAACTGACCGAACGCCTGCACCAGCGACGGCAGATCGGCAAAGCAATCGAAGTGGTCCGGCTCAACGCTCAGGATCGCAGCGTAACGTGGCGAGAAATCGAGAAAGCTCCGCTCGAACTCACAGCTCTCCACGACAAACAGCTCGCCCGAGCCAGCCCAGCCACTGCGACCGCAACTAGGTTGAGTCGTTTTCTGAGCGGGGTGGCGTAAGCCCCCCGGTTCTTCGTCGAATCCAATCACGCGCGGTCCTGTGAATTCCGGAATCGGGGGGCTGACGCCACCCCGCTCAGAAATCCCTTCCAAACAAACATCAGATGTCGTCGGTAATTCTTCCTCCCGCCATCCGCCCCTCAACTCCGCCCCGACCAGCACCGAAGGCTCTCGCCCCGCATGACTCAGCACCCAACCGACCATCGCCGTCGTCGTACTCTTCCCATGAGTCCCCGCGAGGCACACACCCGCTCGCGACTCCATCAACCGACCAACCATCTGGCTGTACGACCACTGAGGCACTCCGCGCCGCGCGGCCTCAACACGCTCGACGTTCTCGGGCGGAATGGCCGGGCTATAAACGAGCCACCCCACATCACTCGGCACATGCTCTGCCGAGTGCCCGTGATGGAACGTCAGGCCGCGCTGGATCAGTCGCTCCACCGCTGCCGTCGCAGGCGCGAGGTCCGACCCGGACAACCGCCAACCCAGCCCATCGAGTAACTCTGCGAGTGCCTTCATCCCCGCGCCGCACACGCCGACGAGATGAGCCGACAGCGGTGATCGTGGCTCGGTGGACATCACTGCTCCTTCATTCGGTTCCACGTCACGGATCAACGCCGAAGCCTCAACGCCGAAGTCTCAACGCCGAAGTCTCAACGCCGAAGTCCGGCTTAGCTTTGTTAGCCGGACTTCCTTCCTGTAGATGTCCTTCCGCCGCAACGCACCTCGGAACGAAGTCCGGCTTTAGGAAAAGCCGGACTTCAGCAGCCAGACTTCAAACCGATTGGCCGCTCAGTACTCGCCCGGCCAACCACGTCTCGACCAGCAGCAGTCCGATCACGACGAGCAATCCCCACCGCCACAACTTCTGATTCTGTTCGAGTTCCTCCAACTGCAACTGGCGCTGGCGGTCCTGCGCGCGACGAGTCTCCTCGGGACGTTCGGCCGTTCCCAACCTCACGCCAAGGCTTTCGAGTTGTTCGATCGACAGCGGCGACGTTCGGCTTTCATCGGCCGCCAGATTCACCGCCACGGTTTCCGAACGGCCCTCCACTTCGAGACCGTACAAGCCCGGCTGCTCTGTTTGAGTGAAGGCCGAGTCGAGCGTGAGATCCGTCACCGCGCGGCCATCCGGCAGACGCACCGTTCCGCGCGAGGCAGCATCGCCCGACGACTTAGGCCACGGGATCGCGCTGCCGACCGGAAGGCTCTCGGGCCGAGAGACCGCTCCCGATGCCTGCTCCAACATCCGATAGACCAGCGGCGGGAATTTCGATGAGCGGGCAAGCTGACTATCAGCCGGATGCCACCCCGCCGTCATCAACCAGACCCGCCCCTTGCCCACGCTGAACTCCACGAACGCCGGCGCACCGTCATCAAACCGAGCCAGCGTCCGCCCCCCGTAGGGTAGGTTTCCAACCTGCCCGTCCTCTTGCTTGCTTCCCGTCACCCGCTTCCCCGCCACCTCCAACGCCCGATACTTCCAAAACCGAATCCCGGTGAAGTCGCTGAACTGCGCTTCGGCAAACGGCGCGAAGAGGGGATGCTCGAAGTCGATCTCCCCCCACATCGCGTCGCGTCGCACGGTGGCCTCAGTCAACGAGACATCTTCCAACCCGCACTGCCTCAAATTCGCCGTCCCACTCTCGGCCGAACGAGCCGCAATCAACACCGCCCCGCCCAACGCCAGATGATCTTTCACAAACGTCCCCGCGTCCTCTTCGAGATGCGTTAGCACCACCAGTGACGGCCGCTCGACTTTGTGCTTATCTTCTGCTTTCGGCTTTGTCCCCTCGCCCCCGCCTGTCTCTGGCGGAACGAACACAGTGGGGGAGTGGGTTAGGGTGAGGGGGTTTTTCTTCGCCGTCTCATTCCAACCAGCCAGCTCCACCCGATATCGCCGTGACGCCGCAAACACTCCTTCGAGATAAAATCGCAACCCGTCCGGGTCATCCGCTTTGTCGGCTCCGCAGTACACAACGAGCTTCGTCTCAATGCGGGGCGGCGCGACGAAGACCCTGTTGTCGAAGTCATGATCGTCGCCGGTCAAAATCAGCGACATGGAGGCCGTTCCATCGGGCCGCTTCGGCGGGGCAATCACGCGACTCTGACCCGGCGGCACGTACACGGTCGCGTTCGCCGCGTCGGCACCATCCCATTTGAGCACGAACGATTCCTTGCGGGCATCGGCCGAGTTGGTCACGCGCACGCGCAGCTGATCGTCCCCGAGGTCCAGATTCCGCTCGACCAGTTGCAGTCCGGCGTTCGAGGGAGACGAGGCGCGCGCGATGAGCGGCTCGACGCGCAGATCGGCCGGCCATTCAAAGCCGCGCAGCGCGTCGAGGTTCGCGCCGACTGGCAGATCGCTGGCGAGAATGATCCGCAACTTGACGGGAATCGCCCGCTCCGTCTGCGTTTCCTGCAAGGCCGACGCGGTTCGCACGAGTGCCTCGCCGAGATTCGTTCCGCCCCACGTCGGCTTGAGTTCCGCCAGCCGTGCCCGCACGAGTTCCCGCCGCGCGGTCGGTTCGAGCGGCTTGAGTTCCACGAAATCGGCCACGCTCCGCCAACGGTCATCGAACGCGAACAATCCGACCGTCGCCGTTGTCGGCAACTTTGAAATGCCGTCGCCCGCCTGCTTCATCAACTCGGACCACGCTCCGTCACGCCGCAGACTCGCACTGGTGTCGATGAGCACCGCGACCAGTTCCTCGTCGCCCGGCTGCTCCGGTTCCGAAGTCGCCGTCCGCCACAACGGCCTCGCAAATGCGAGGGCCAGCAAACACAAAACGGCTCCGCGTAGAAGGAGCAACAGCCAGTGCTCGACCCGGCTGCGCGAGGTGACTCGCGGTGGAGACGGCGACAAAAACATCAGCGTCGAAAACTCACGCCGCCCGCGCGGAGCCCGCCGCCACAGGTGAAACAGAATCGGCCCGGCAATCGCCAACGCGCCGAGCAAATACAACGGTGCGAGTGGTGTCATGCGGACCTCCCGGAGAGTCGAGAGTCGAGAGCCGAGAGACAAGAGCCAGAGGTGGAAGAGCAGGCCATCGGGTGTTTTGACAACGGACCAAATTGTCCTGAACGATGACCAAATTCGATCATCTCTTCCCCTCTTCCGGCTCTCGACTCTCGACTCTCAGCACTTAGCTCATTTCTAGCTCTGGACTCTCGACTCTCCACTCTCGACTCTTTCATCGTCCTCTCCTCGCCAGCCGTGTTCGGCTGTTGCCGCGCATCTGCATCCGCACGCGCACGATCTCGGGCAAGGCCAGTTCCAGTGGCGAGTCGGTCGGCAGCCGGTGATACGTCAGCCCCAGCCGGGCACAGATCGCCTCGACCGCCTCCAAGTGTTTGCCGAATCGTTTGAGGTAGTCGCTGCGAATCGCGGCCGGATCAACGTAGAGGCGGTCCTTCGATTCGAGGTCTTCAAACATCTCGGGGGCGGTGAACTCGAACCGCAACTCCTCGGGATCGAGAACGTGGAACACGACCACTTCCTGACCGCGCGCCGCCAACGCGCCGAGGCTCAGTTCCAACATCTCCAACGGCGCGAGCAGATCCGAAATCAGCACAAGGATGCCGCGCCTGTTCAGTCGTTCGGCGATCTGCTCCAGCGGCTTCGACAGATGCGTGGACGATCCATCCGCCGTTCGTTCGAGCGACACCAGGATGCGTCGCAGATGGCCGACGCGGTAGCGCGGCGGGATGTAGTCGTCGATCTCCGACGAGAACTTCGCCAACCCGACCGCATCGCGCTGCGTGTTGAGAAAGTATCCCAGCGTGGCGGCCAGCGTGCGGGCGTACTCCGACTTCGAGTAGCCGCGCGAACCGAAGTTCATCGACCGGCTGTCGTCGAGCAACAGCAGGCAGCGCAGGTTGGTCTCGTCCTCAAACCGCTTGATGTAGTACCGATCGCTGCGGGCAAACAGCTTCCAGTCGAGATGCCGCAAATCATCCCCCTGCGTGTACTGCCGGTACTCGGTGAACTCGACCGAGAACCCGTGATACGGACTGCGGTTCAGCCCGGTCATGAACCCCTCGACCACATGCTTCGCCCGCAATTCAAGCGACTTCAAATGCATGAGCGTCGCCGGGTCGATGAACCCGGCAATCTGTTCGGCATGCGGCGATAAAGAGGCTGTCGGCATGGGTTTCTTTGCTTTGTCCCCTCGCCCCGGCTTTGCGGGGAGAGGGTTAGGGTGAGGGGTTCTTCGCTGGTGCTTGCGCTGCAGAACCTGTGTCCGATTCGTAGCCAAGCACTTCCAATCCAGGAACGCGAGAAAACTCGGCGACGTTGCAGGTCAAAACGGGCAGGCCATGAAATCGTGCCGTCGCCGCAATGAGCAGGTCGTGGAGCCCAATGGGAGTCCCGAGCTGTTTGAGGTTCGCGTTCACCTCGGCATGAGTTCGCGCGACGACGGCATTGAAATCCAACACGGGAATCGAAGAGAGAATCCGCTCGACGAACAGCCTTCGCGCCTCGCGACGAGCTTCCGTGTTCGCTCGATGTACCCCCATGAGTAACTCCGACACGGTGATGGCGCACAGCAACTGCGAGCCACGATCCCGCCAGCGGCTCATGTCGATGCCCGTGCGATGGCGCTCCGCGTGAATGAAGACGGACGTATCGATTACGACTGCCACGGATCGGTCTCCGGGAGATGGAAGTTTCGCATCTCTTCAATGTCCCGCTCGAACGCTTCCGAGTCGTCACCCAAGCTCGGCAACGAAGCGAGAAACTCGCCAAACTCCATCATCGTCATGCCCGACGAGGGAAGCGGGCTTTGCACGGACTGAAGTTGCCTTTGAGCGTAGGCGATGTCCTGCTCAAACGCCTCGGCGTCGTCACCGAGCGGGGGGAGTGAGTTGAGCAGACCGATAAAGTCCTTCATCGACCGACAGATCTTTCGCGGCGCGGGAGTCGCCGGGACGATTGTCGCAATGACGAAGTTGTTTCGCTCGACTTCGATCGTGGTGCCGCGCGAGGCCAAGCCGTCAATGAGACCTCCCAAATCTCGGCTCGCTTCGTCGAGTGTGATGCGTTCCATTTTAGACTCCGATTTGATGATCCGCTCCGTCAGTCGCGTCAGTCGCGCCCAACCAAGTGATCGTTACGCGATCCGTCTTATCTCTCGCGGTCAGTGATGAAATATCTGAGCGGGGCGGCGTCAGCCCCCCGGTTCTTGGGAGTCATCTCGCTGTGGAAGAACCGGGGGGCTGACGCCGC
>JAYTGQ010000732.1:0-10866 GCA_043733345.1 Schlesneria sp. | reverse complement strand
GCGTGAGCGAGGACCGATGTCGCTCGACTCTCGTCCTCGCTCACGCTTCGGGTTGGTGTTGTTCAAAACACGGCGTAATTCTTTGGACAGGTTCTTAGTGCGAGAGAAATTTCGAGAGAAATCATGACGACGAGCGGAATTGAGCCGCGTGCCGTCAGGCCCCGGACTCCACGATGACTCATCGGCGACAACGCCTCCGGGGCCTGACGGCACCCGGCTCACCAGGACTTTGGACGACACCTTTTTCAGGCACTAGAAGGTTGCTGATGTTGCAATCCCCTTCCAAACGCGACCTCCTCGCCCGGACACTCGACATCACCGGATGCGGTCGCGCGCTGAACGCTGTCGGCGCTTGGGATGGCATCCTGATCCTGAACTATCACCGCGTGGGCGACTCCACCCAGTCCCTGTTCGACCGCAATCTGTGGAGTGCCACCGACGCCGATTTCGACCAGCAGATGGGGATGATCGCCAAACAGTTTGACGTGATTGGGCTGCCGGACTTTGAACGAGCAATGCACGAACGGCGCGGTCGGTACGTGATGGTCACGTTCGACGATGGCTATCTCGACAACTACACGAATGCGTTCCCAATCCTGAAGCGGCATGGTGTTCCGGCGACATTCTTTCTGACGACGGGCTTTCTCGATTCCCAACAGGTCTCGTGGTGGGATGAGATCGCCTGGATGATCCGCACTACAACCGTGTCATCCCTGGAAGCGAGCCGTTGGGTCTCGACCGCAATCACGCTCAACGAATCGAATCGCGAAGTTGCCATCCGACGATTGCTCAACGTCTACAAGGGTTTGCCCGACGAAGTGACGGCCGACTATTTGACCTTCCTCGCGGAGACTTTGCAGACCGGACGCTGCTCGACGAAAGCCGCTCACGACATGTGGATGACGTGGGACATGATTCGCGAGATGAAATCGAACGGCATGACGTTCGGCGGCCACACGGTCACCCATCCGATTTTGGCCAACCAGTCGTCCGCGCAGCAGGACTGGGAGGTGGGCGAATGCAAGCGGCGGCTCGTCGAAGAACTGGGCGAGCCGATCGAAGCGTTCAGCTACCCCGTGGGTGGCCGTTCCAGCTTCAACGCCTTCACGCGCGCGGCCCTTGCCAAACACGGCTTTCGCTGGGGCTTCAGCTTCATCGGTGGACGGTACGCTCATGGCAGCACTGACCCGTTCGCCATCAATCGCGCTGCCATCGAGCTGGATGTGACGCCGTCGATGTTTCGCGCGATCGCCACGCTGCCACAATTCTTCGCATGAGCCTCCATTGCGAGAGGGCCTTTCAAAACCAGTTTTTGCCTCGAAAACTAGCCCGACGCGCCAGCCAGGGCTTCACCGTCATCGAATGTTCAGCCCTGGCTGGCGCGTTTAGAAGTTGCGCTATTCGAGAGTCGCGAAGCGACGGCAGCAAATAGCCTTGGGCGGCAGCCCAAGGAAACAGGCCAGCATTGACGGTTTGAGCCGCGAAGCGGCGGTAGAAGTTGACGTACTCAAATCTGCCGCCGCTTCGCGGCTCAACGCTTTTCCACTCGTTGCCAACCTTGGGCTGACGCCCAAGGCTATTCGCTGGCGCTGCTTCGTAGCTCAAAGAGCGCAACTTGAAAACTGGCGCGTCGTGCTCGTTTTGAAATGTGTTCTAAAGTCTGGGCTCACTGCCGTTGCCGGGCTGAGGAGCTTCCCATGAACGGGATGAAGTTGTTGCTTTTATGACGTTTCCGACAAAAGTCGCAAACAGGTGAGCCGGGCGGCGTCAGCCCAATGGCACTGACTTCAGGCCATCAGCCGGAACGCGCTAGCGTCCGGTTCGCGAATTCGCCGAGAACCGGACGCTAGCGCGTTCCGGCTGATGGCTTGTTCGTACCTAAAGTAAGTGCCATTGGACGTCAGCCCCCGGATTCTTAGCTGCAATCACAAGAGTCCGGGGGCTGACGCCCAATGGCACTCACTTTGTGATTCTGTGAGTTCTTTTCCAACTTAGAAACCGGCGGCTAGCGCCGTGCCGCTCAGGTTATTTTCCCAAAGTGAGTGCCATTGGGCTGACGCCATCCGGCTCACCACTTCTGTTGGAAACGTCTTTTATCCCTTCGGGATGAAAACCGACAACTTCATCCGTCCGCCTTGAATCAACAATCCCCCCAAATCTTCGGATGAACCGGATGAGCTCGGTCAGAGTGATCCCGTTTTGGTGAGGATCGAATCCGTCAACGCCACGTACTGCCGAACGCGGTCAGAGACGATGCGGAGGCTCTTCACCCAGAAGTCGGGTTTGCTCAAATCGAAGCCGAGCGTGGACTTCACCGCTTCTTCAGCGTCCTTGCAGCCGGTGGCGATCAGCAACTTGCGGTACGTCTCGGAGAACTCGCGGCCCGCGTCCTGCCCGACCGCATACACGCCCATCGAGAGCAGATAACCGAACGTGTACGGGAAGTTATAGAACGGCAAACCGGTGATATAAAAATGGAGCTTCGAGGTCCAGAAGCGCGGGTTCCAGCCGCCATCGACCAGCACGTCGAGATACGCCGTTTTCTGAGCGGCCTCCATCAGTGCGTTGAGTTGCTCGGCGGTCAGTTCGCCCTTGGCGCGCTGCTTGTGGAAGTTGTCTTCAAAAATGAAGCGGGCGTGAATGTTCATTAGAAACGCGACCGCATCTCCCAACATGCCGTCGAGCATTTGGAGTCGCTCATAATCGGAGCGGGCTTGCTGAAGACGCCGCTCACCCAACACGGCCTCGGCGAATGTCGAGGCGGTTTCGGCGAGGTTCATCGGGTAGTCCTGCAAGAAGACCGGCTGGTCGCGCAGCACCCACGAGTGATAGGCGTGGCCGAGTTCGTGCGCGAGCGTGCTCATGCTGTCGGCACTGTTCGTGTAGGTCATGAAGATGCGCGACTGCTTCGCCGTGGGGAAACCGGTGCAGAATCCGCCCTGATGCTTGCCGGGACGGTTTTCGGCCTCGATCCAGCCCCGCGTCAAAGCCATCTTCGCGAAGTCGCCGAAGTCGGGACTGAAAGCGTGAAAGGCGTCGATGATCTGCGAGCAAGCTTCGGGGTAGTTGATCTCATCCGTCGCCGTCGCACCCGGCATTTGCGGGAGCGGTGCCGTCAGATCGAACCACGCCAGCCGATCGACTCCCAGCAACTTGGCCTTCGCGGCGAAGTAGTCCTTCAACACACCCTTGCCCGCCGTGATCGTGGACCACATTGAGTCGAGCGTCTCGCGCGTCATGCGGTTATGCCGCAGCGGGGCTTCCAGGTGATCGCTCAGCCCCACGTGGCGATACGTCGTCAGCCGCGTTCCCGCAATGTGATTGATCGCCTCGGCACACGAGTCGGCGATCGTCGCCCAAGCTCCGTCCGCCGCGAGGAAATTGTTCTCGCGCACCGTGCGTTGCGGCGAATCGAACTGCACCTGACCGGGCGACCGCGAGACGATCTTCCCCTGCTCCTGCACTTGGACCTTGAGCGCCCCCGACAACCGATCGAACAGCCGTCCCCAAGCGTGAATGCCATCGACGGCCAAGTCGGCCGCGAGCAACTCCTGCGACTTGGGCAACCGCAACGCCGCGTTCTTCCGGCGCGTGACGAGGAAGTATTCGTTCCGCTTCAGTTCCGGAGACGCCGCGAGCAGCGCGAGGAAGTCGGCATCCGTCGCCTCTTTCAACGCGAATTCGATGTTCGTCGCGATCTGCTCGCGATGCGGCGTCAGCGTGCTGAGTTCCGCCTGCAACTGATGGTACGCCTTACACTCGGCATCAGCGGCCATGTAGCACTCGACGAGCGCCTTCAGGTCCGTTGCCTGGGCATCGAGTCGCTCGTACTCGGCGATCAGCGTCACCCATCGCGAGACGTTCTCACCCTGAGCGTCCACCTCCGGCAGAGCGTTCGTCGAGGCAGCAAACTGCGCCAGCTTCGCCTTGAACCGATCCAGCTCCTCCCGAAAGCCCGCTGTCGTCGGCGAGGGAGAGAGTGAAACGAGATCCCAAGTCAGCGGGAATGTGGGTGCGGGCATAGAACAAGACTCTCCAAGAAGACGTTGAAATTACGTGGCACGGTTGCCGAGATACGCGTGGGCAACCACGTCACTAACAACCATTCCAATCACGAAAATGAAGGGATATGCAAGCCAGTGTAGACCGGGCAGAAAATAGATTGGCGGCAAGATGATGAGCATCATCACCCCGAAGTTGACTGCTTGGTAGCGATCAGAGGGATTCATTGAAGTACGTCCGGTACGGAGTTCAACCCAACGATCCAATCGAGGATTCACCCAAATGAAGACCAGTACCAATCCACACGCGGCCGCCACCTCAATAGCCGAAGCGCCTTGGGCCAGCATTACAACCGCGAACGCAATCAACAGGATGACGAAGCGCATGGAAGGCACCCAAGGTGAGGCTGTTGTTCTGGTTGGTCAGATAACTGTGTGCTGACGGCTTGCTGCATTAGCCCGGAGGGCGACAGGTGATAGCCCACGGCGTGAGCCGTGGGGAACTCCGAACGCCAGCCGCCAAGCCCCGGAGGGGCGACACTTTCGGTGCCGTTTCAGGCGGAGTTCGTGAGAGCTACATCAGGAAAGTGTCGCCCTTTCAGGGCTAGGAACATCGTTGTCTTGTCTGCCCCACGGCTCACGCCGTGGGCTATCATCTGTCGCCCTCCGGGCTAATGCACGAACGCTCGGCACACATTCATTGGATGAATCTCAATCGTGCTTGGCGGGCGGATGTTACCGAGTCACTCGTCCCCTTGCAGCGTCAGCACCAGTGAACGTTGGCCGCCGTGGTTGCGGTGTTCGCAGAGATAGATTCCTTGCCATGTTCCGAGGCAAAGCCGTCCGTTCGAGACGGGGATCGTGACCGAGTTGCCGAGCAGCGCGGACTTCACATGGGCGGGCATGTCGTCCGGTCCCTCACACGTGTGGACGTAGGGGAAGTCTTCGGGAGCGATCGCGTTGAACGATGACTCCAAATCGCGGGGAACATCGGGATCGGCGTTCTCATTGATGGAGATTGAGGCCGACGTGTGCTGGATAAAAACGTGCAGCAGCCCGATTCGCATCAAGGCGAGTTCGGGAAGTGCCTCGACAACGTGTTGCGTGATGATGTGAAAGCCACGTCGAAACGCGGGCAATGTCAGCCGATGCTGGTGCCAAGGCATGATCGATTGGAGTTCCGGTGTGAGGGAATGAGGCCGTTTCAATGTTGGAGGGGAAGAGAGTGCGAAGTGAAAAGTGATCAGTGCAAAGTGCAAAATGAAGAGAGCAATTGATGTTGTGAGCGTCATCCGAATGGGGGAGGTAGCTCGTCTCATCAGCATCGCCCACCGACTCGCATTCCCTCACTTTGCACTGATCACTTTTCACTTCGCACTCTCTTCTTTCTCACTCGCGTTTCCGGTCAGTCATCCCGACTGCTGGCCGCGCCATCTCAGCCAGTGATCGGCCAGTACAATCGCGACCATCGCTTCGGCCATCGGAATGAAACGCGGCAGCAGGCACGGGTCGTGACGGCCTTTGGTTTTGATCGTGGCGGGTTCGCCGAGGCTCGTCACGGTTGGTTGTTCGATGGGCAGGCTGCTGGTCGGTTTGACGGCGGCGCGCAGGATGATCGGCAGGCCGGTGGTGATGCCGCCCAACATGCCGCCGTGTCGGTTGGTGTTGGTCGTGATCCCGGCGTGGCCATCGCGCGGGTGAGCGGCATCCGGAATGAAGTGATCGTTGTGTTCGCTCCCGCGCATCGTCACGCAGCCGAACCCGATCCCGTACTCGACCCCCAACACGGCAGGGAGTGAGAACAGAGCCTTCGCGAGATCGGCTTTGATCTTGTCGAACACCGGTTCGCCGAGTCCCGCCGGAATGTTCGTCGCGACAATTTCAGCAGCTCCGCCAATTGAATCACCGTCTTTACGAACCTGCTCGATCAACTCGATCATCTTGGCGGCCACCATCACATCGGGGCAGCGGACGATGTTCGGCTCACCGCTCGGCAGCGTCTCGACTTGTTGCACTGTGATCGCGGCGGGATCGGCGATGTTCGCCTTGATGTCGCCCACTTGAGTCACGTAGCCGATGACGCGCCCGCCGAACGCTTGTTCGAGAATCTTCTTCGCCACGACACCCGCCGCCACGCGCACGGTGGTCTCGCGCGCACTCGACCGCCCGCCACCGCGATAGTCGCGGAAGCCGTACTTGGCGTCGAAACTGAAGTCGGCATGACCCGGCCGGTACAGGTCTTTAATGTTGCCGTAGTCCTTGCTCCGCTGGTCTTGGTTGCGAATCAGGATGGCGAGACTGGTCCCGGTCGTGCGGCCCTCGAACAGACCGGAGAGAATCTCGGGCGTGTCCGATTCATCGCGCTGCGTGACGATGTGACTCTGCCCCGGTCGCCGCCGATTGAGATCGACGAGCAAGTCTTCCACGCTGAGTGCGATCCCGGACGGAACGCCATCAATAATGACCACATTCGCCGGCCCGTGACTCTCGCCCGCCGTCGTGACTCGAAACGCCTGTCCAAATGAATTGCCTGCCATAGTGCGGCCGATTGTAGGGAGGGTCGTGGGAAATCGAAACCGGATCGTCACTGCTCCAGGGCCATCGCCTTTTTCAACGTAGGGTGGGACCAGCTCGCTTCGAGCGCCGGCCCACCATCGAAAATCGTCGAGACATCATGGTGGGCCGGCGCGGCGAAGCGCCGCTGGTCCCACCCTACAGCTTTCGCAGACCCAACAAGGTGATGGCCCTCTCACCGTCCCACGCTTTGCCCCGACCCGGCACTACTCCGCTTGAGGTCCGCGACAAACCGGACATGGCCATCTCCTAGAGCCTCGATCAGTTCTTTGCGCAGGTTAGCGTTGACCGCCAGTTTTTGTTCGAGCGGTTTGTGGGCGACATATCTCAGCCGCGCATCGTCGTCGGTGGAATCGACGATGAGTACGACATCCGCTTTACCAGGGTTCTTTTGGATGATGTCGCGCACGCGTTCGATGACGGCGCTTCCGTGCAGGCCCTTTTGAAACTTAATCCAGACCTGCTTCGTGAACTCTTTCTCGACCTCTTCCAGTGACCACATGGCGTCCACGATCACGTTGGGTTCACGGTTGCGTTTGTCGAGTTTGCCACGCACGAAGCGGATTTGCTCCGGTTCGACTTTCTCACCGAGCCGCGAGAATTCCTCGGGCCACATGATGCAGCGGACGACGCCCGTCGGGTCTTCAAAGTCGAAGTTCACGTACTTGGAATGACCGTTGCGGCTCGGCTTCTTCGTCTGAGCCTTCTTGATCGCGGAGACCATGCCGCCAAGGATCACCTGCTCGCCATCGTTCATCTCGACGAGCTGCTTGTTCTCGTGCGTGGTGAACTGCTTGATCGTGTCGGCCATTTCCGAGAGCGGATGCGAGGTGAGGAAGAAGCCGAGCGATTCCTTCTCGAACGCCAGCATTTCACGCTGCGACCACTCGGGGAGATCGGGCAAGTTCGTGGGGGAAGCGGCGGCCGTGGCGGTCGCTGGCGCGTCGTCATCGTCTCCGCCGAAGAGGTTTTTTTGACCGCGCTGCTTGTCGCGGGCGACGTTCGAGGCGGACTGAACGGCGCGCTCGGTGACGGCGAACATGGCCGCTCGCTTGCCGCCGAGACAGTCGCAGGCGCCCGCCTTGATGAGCAGTTCGAGAATCCCCTTCGTGACGTGCCTCGGGTCACAGCGTTCGGCCAAATCGAAGATGCTCTTGAACAGTCCGTTCGCGGCTCGTTCCGCCACGATCGCGCCGACGGCTCCCTCACCCACACCTTTGATCGCGCCCAGGCCAAACGTCAGCTTGTCGCCGTGGACCGAGAACTCCACATCCCCGATGTTCACGTTCGGCGGGATGATCTCGATCCCCATCCGACGGCAGTCATCGACGTGTTCGACCAGCTTCTCGGTCTCACCCAATTCGCAGGACAGCAGCGCCGCCATGAACTCGGCCGGATAGTGAGCTTTGAAGTACGCCGTCTGATACGCCAGCGCCCCGTAGGCGGCGCTGTGTGATTTATTGAAGCCGTAGCCTGCGAACTTCTCGATCATGCCGAATAGTTCTGCCGCCTTGTCGGCAGCGTAGTTGTTTTCCTTTGAGCCTTTCATGAACTGTTCGCGGTACTTGGCGATCGTCTCCAGCTTTTTCTTGCTGATGGCCTTGATGCACTGGTACGACTGCGGTAGTTCGATGCCGCCGAGGCGGTTCAAAATCCGCATGACCTGCTCTTGGTAGACCATCACGCCGTAGGTCTCATTCAGAATCGAATCGACGATCGGATGAACGCTCGGCAGTTTTTCGCGGCCGTTTTTCACGTCCACGTAGGTCATCACCATCCCGCCCTCCAACGGGCCGGGGCGGTACAGAGCCGATGTCGCCACGATGTCGGCAAACTTGTCGGGCTTCATCTTCGTGAGCAGGTCGCGCATCCCGCCGGACTCAAGCTGGAAGATTCCTTTGGTCTCACCACGCTGAAGCAGTGCGAACGTGGCTTTGTCTTTGAGCTTTTCGCCTTTAATCAAATCGACGGGATCGATCTCAATCCCGCGATGCTGTTTGACGTTCTTGACCGTCTTATCGAGGATCGTCAGGTTGCGGAGGCCCAAGAAGTCCATCTTGAGCAGCCCGACCTTTTCGACTGTCGGGCCTTCCCACTGCGTGATGATGTCGGTCTTGCCGGTGATCGTTTGCAGTGGGATGTACTGTGAGATCGGCTGGTCCGACACGACCACGCCCGCCGCATGCGTCCCGGCACTTCTGGCCAAGCCTTCAATTTGTTTGGCCAGATCGAGGATCTCTTTGATCTTGGGGTCGGACTCATACAAGCCTCGAAGTTCCGCGCTCTCCTTGATCGCTTCGTCGAGCGTGATGTTCAGCGTTTCCGGGACCATCTTCGCGATGACATCGACATCCTTCGGCGAAACGGACAGGACGCGCGCGACATCACGGATCGCTGCTTTGGCCTTCAACGTGCCGAACGTCCCGATCTGCGAGACGTTTGCCGCACCATACTTCTGCTTGGTGTAGTCGATCACCATCTGACGACGATCCCGGCAGAAGTCGATGTCGATATCGGGCGGCTCAGTTCGGCTCGGATCGAGGAACCGCTCGAACAGCAGGTCGTACTCCAACGGACAGACGTGACTCAACTTGAGGACGTAGGCGACGATGGCCCCGCACGCCGAGCCTCGCGCGCTGCACGGAATCCCCTGCTCGCCCGCGAACCGCACGAAGTCCCACACGATCAGGAAGTAGCTGGCGTAACCCATCTGCTCGATGACGCCCAGTTCGTACTTCATCCGCGCCCGATGAACGTCGGTAATGCCCTCGACTCCATAGCGGAAGACCAGCCCGTCCTCGCACAGTTCTCGCAGATAGTCGATGTCCTTCTTTCCCTCGGGCGGCTTGAAGACCGGGTAATGGCGCGACTTCAGATCGAGCTGAATATCAACGCGGTTGGCGATCTCCTGCGAGCGAGCGACGGCATGTTCAAAGCCGGGGAAGACGGCATACATCTCTTCCGGCGTGCGTACGAAAAGCTGGTCGGTGTCCATTTTCATCCGCTTGGTGTCGGACCGTTCGACCTTCGTGTTCACGCACAGCAATACGTCGTGCATCGCGGCATCGGAGCGATTGAGATAGTGCGCGTCGTTCGTCGCCACCAGCGGCAGGCCCATCCGATTCGCGAGATCAACGGTCATGTCCATACACTGCTTCTGGATGTCGAAGCCCGCGTTCTGGATCTCCATGTAGAGCCGGTCGCCGAAGACGCGGCTGTACCACGCGGCCAGCTTCTCGGCCTCGTCCAGCTTCCCCTGAAGTAGCTTCTGTGACAGCTCGCCCGCAGCGCAGCCGGACAGCAGGATCAGTCCCTCGCTGTGTGCCTCGAGCAGTTCTTTGTCGATGCGGGGCTTGTAGTAGAAGCCCTCCAGAAATGAGGCCGATGACAACTTGACGAGGTTTTGAAACCCCACGCGGTTCATCGCGAGCAGCGTCAGGTGATAGCTGGCCTCTTTGACGCGCGTCGCCCCGGCCTTGTCGAACCGCGAACCGGGAGCGATGTACGCCTCCAGCCCCAGCACCGGATTGACGCTCTTGTCTCGGCACTCGTTATAGAACTCAAGCGCCCCGTACAAATTGCCGTGATCCGTGATGGCCAGGGCATTCATCCCCGCCCCCTTGATCTTCTTCACCACCTGATCAATCCGGTTCGCTCCGTCGAGCAAGCTGTAGTGCGTGTGGCAGTGCAGGTGCGCAAACGGCTTCGTTTCGGTTGTGACCATCGGCGAAGTCAAGGTTTCGGCAGCCAAGGCAGCGTTGGGCATGGGCGTTTCTTCCGCAGTGGAATTCAAAAATCACAATGGGGCGGGAGGACCGGCGTCAGCCCCGTTCGCCCCATTGTCGGGAGACAATCGACACGGAATTCTTCGATCCCGCCAAAAACGGTTAGCTAGTGCGTTGTCAGCCCTAAGTTTTGGGGTAGCTGAAGTCGTGAGACTTCAGAAAACGTGGAACTCTCACGAGTTCGGCTACCCCAAATTTAAGACCTGACCGGGCACTAGTCGGGCGGGATTGTACCGCTCGCGTGTCGAGTTGGAATCGGCGCAGAACGATGTTTGCCGTCTAGCCTAGATGATTCATGGGGAACCACGAAATACTCGAAAGGCACGAAAATGAAGAGAGTGGCGGCGAGAGCATCTTGAGACATCGCGCGTCGTGGCATTCCGGTCACTGGGGATCAGAACTCTCGGCTCTTCTTCACTTTCGAGTCTTTCGTACTACTCACGTTTTGTTTCTTTGCCGGGCGCACAGAATTTCGGCAGTGCGGACTTAGACAAAATGATGAAGCA
>JAYTGQ010000731.1:0-10878 GCA_043733345.1 Schlesneria sp. | reverse complement strand
AGCGTCCGTCGCTGGAAAAACTGAACGTGTTGGGAATGAAGGGGACCGTGAACTTGTGAGCCAGCTCCCACGACTTGGTGTCGTAGACCAGCATGTCGAGGCTGCTCAACCCCACCAACAGCCAGCGACCGTCGGGAGACCATTCCACGCGATATCCCACACCGGGGAGGAACAGCGTCTGGTCGGTCTCCCATTGATTGCCGGAGACCTTCCGAATCTGGACGAAGGAGTCGGTCCCCGTCGAGGCGAGTCGCTGGCCATCGGGCGAGAGTCGGATTCGGTTGACCACGCCCCGGTGTCCCTCCAGCACCTGCTGAACGTTCCACGATTTCGTCGATCGGACTTCGATTTTCGAGCCGATCGCCAGAAAGCAGGTCTCCCCATTCCGGCTCAGGCAGGCGGAATGAATCGGAAGATTGTTGTCGGCCGTCAGGCTGTGAACCGCCGACAGCGGCTTCGCTGGAGCTTGATCCGATTGAGCAGTCCATCGGAATGGCTCGCGACCAGTTCACGATCCCCGTTCAACCAAACGACGGTCGCGATCGCGTTCACCGATCTGGGAGGGATTCGTTGCGTCTGTTCGGTGTCGTTCACGGACAGCAGCAACATTCCGCCGTTCGACAGACCCACCGCCAGCCGATCCCCGACGGAAGAAAACGCGAGTGCCGACGTACGAACCTTGCCCGCTTCGCGCTGGAGCAGTTTCGGCTGTCCCTTGGCGTCGCTGCCCCATACCGACACGGTTCCGGTTTCATCCGCGACGGCCAGACGCTGCTTCGCTTCCGACCAGTCGAGGCAGGCGACGCGACCCGGAACGGCACCCGGCACGCGCAGTCGCACGCGGCCGAGGTCCGAGTCGAACACGGCCGCTTCTCCCGACGACAGCCCGCAACAGACGGCTCCACCGCCAGAGACGACTGTCGCGGTGACACTCTTTGCGAACTTGACGGGAGCGGATTTCTGCGAGCCATTGTCCAGGCGACGACGAATCACTTCGCCGTCGGGCGAGACGAAGATCGTGGCCGCAAGATCCCGCGAGAGTGCGGCGGTGGTCTCTGCGGGAAGACGCCCGGCTTCTTGAACCCGGCCGGTGGTGAGGTCCAGCGATTCGACACGGCCTCCCTCCAGCACGATCCCCAATCGGTTCTGCGTCGGGTGTGCCGACAACTGCCGGATGTTCGCGGTCATCTTCAGGGAGTTCCACAACGTCCCCGACGCCGCGTCAAACAGACTCAGATTCCGTCCGATCGCCGCCGCCAGCAGGGTCGATCCCGGCAGCGCGACCAGCGACGTTCCAGAGCCGACGCCGTGACGCCCGTCGATCATGGACTCGGAGGACCAATCGGCGACATCCCAAATCCGCAACCCGGAGGTGCTCGCGGTCACCAGTTTCTTGCCGCGATCGATCAACGTCATTCCACTCACGAAGCCCTGTTCGGTCGGGATCGTCTTGAGCGTCTTCAGTTCGGGAAGCTCGACGAGAATCAGGTTGCCCCGCTGATCGGGGACGACGGCGGTTTTCCGGTCGGGGAGGATCTGCAGCGTCCTCCCCTGGATGTCGGGGCGAGCATGCCGCTTTCCGGACTTGGGATTCTCAGAGTACGTGCCGGAGAGCCCGGTGGCCAGCAACCACTTTCCGTCGTCGAAATAGTCGCACTTCCACAACGTGGCATCGAAGAAGATGTCGTACTTCTGGTCGCCGGTTTCGACATCCCAGATGGCGATGCCGCCGCTGGGCTTCTGAAAGAGACCACCGCACACGGCGACCTCTTTACCGCTGGGTGAGAAGCAGAGGTGGAACCCGCGGAACAATTCCGTCGCCAGCGTCTTCTTTAGTTTGCCCGTTTCGACATCGTACAGGCTCACCGACCGACCGGGGCTGACGTCCTGATCGGCATATCCCTCGGCGACGACCGCCAGCAACTGACCATCGGGTGAGGCGGCAATCCGAGTGGCGCTGTGATCGATGGGGATCGTGACCCGCGGCTTCAATGAGGGCAGTTCAAGAATCCGCACCGTGCTGTCCCAGCAGGCTGCGGCCAATTCCTTCCGCAGCGGCAAACTCGCCAGTGATGAGAACCCCAGGCGGGCCTCAAACTGGGAGCCGCGCCAACGGTCCTTCAAATCAATGACAGTCAGGACTCCCGGTTGCTGGTAGTTTCCTTCGGCGACGACCAACTCGCGGTCGTTTCGCCCCAATACGAGGTCGTTCACAAACAACTGCATCTCGCCCGTGAAGACGGGCGAGACTTCCGCCGTGATCGGCTGCGCGAGCCGATAGTCGGCTTGGGGTGCATTCGCCTTTCCGTCAGGACTCTGCCCGATGACGGTCGAGCAACAAGTCGCCAGGACACAGGTCAGAGCGAGCAACGATCGAATCATGAGAGGAGTCCTTTGATTCAGCGAAACGACGGCGTCGGCGAATTGGGTGGTCATGTTCTGGTCCCCTCTCCCGCCCGACTTTGGGGGGAGAGGGTTAGGGTGAGGGGGGCTCCTGCTTGCGGCAGGAATCAAAGAAACCGATCCCTTCAGTTTGATTCGCGAAACCCAATGTCTCTCGACCGTTCGGCCCCCTCACCCTCTCCCCCGAAGACGGGGGAGAGGGGACCGGATGAAGACCACCAATTGACGACTGCACCCGATCGTTCTTCGTGAGCGAAGAACCGCTGTTGCGTTGAGCCTCCGAGCGATAGCCCGCATGATTCATGGCCACCTCATGGAGGAGACAGACTGCCGACAAGTAACCCGCAGCGTAAGCGAGGGCGAGTGGAGACAGCGCCCTCGGGTGCAGTCGTCAATTGGTGGTCAGCCTCGAACGGCTGTTGAATCGCGAAGCGAATAGCTGCGGGCGTCAGCCCGCAGTGAGGGTTGTCTTCACGTCCCGAGCCGCGAAGCGGCGGCAGTGTCATCACGAACTGATTGGCATTGCTTCTGCCGCCGCTTCGCGGCTCATCTACGTAAGGGCATTGACCACCGTGGGTTGACACCCACGGCTACTCGCTGGCGTCGCTTCGCGAGTAGGACCACCAATTGACGACTGCACCCAGCGTCCTCGCTTACGCTGCGGGTTTCTTGCGGGCCATGAATAATGCGGGATAGACTCGCTCGACGACGAAACGGATGGCGGGGTCGTGTTTGAAACAAATACCAGCGAGGCATCATGCTCACTCCGACAACTGTTTGCCACCCGTTACTGCTCGGCATCGTGACGGCGATGATGGTCTCTGGGACGGCTTCGATCGCGGCGGATGAGACGCCGGAGTCGGCGAAGGCGACCACCGCCGTGCGTCTCATGCACGACGAAGTGGCCAGGCTGAAGGTCACGGTGAAACGGAAACCGAAACCGCTGGTTGCCGAACTGAAGGCCGAGCCGATCCTGCGCTACACCGATCCCCTGCGAGAATTTCCCGATGCCACGCTGTGGGTTTGGACCGTCGATGGCCGGCCGGCAGCCTTCTCCAAACTGGAACGGATCGGCAAAGCCGAATCACCGCATTGGCAATACTGCCTGGCCGCAGTCAACGATGAGCGAATTGAAGTGAAGTGGCCGGACGGGATCGTCTGGAAATCTCGTCACGCCGGACTGGCGTTTCACAAGCTGGATGAGAAGTCATCTCCCCAGAAGACGGCTCCCCTGCGGTTGGCCCAGATGCGAACCCTCGCCCGCACGTTTCGAGCGACCACGACCGAGCGCGATGACAAGCCCGAGGAAATGCGGCTGCTGACGCAGCCGATCCTGCGCTACTCGAATCCCGACCAGAAATTGACCGATGGTGCCGTGTTCGTCCTCGCCTCCAACGGAACCAACCCCGATGCCCTGCTCCTCATCCAAGTCCGGCAGCCCGCCAATGAGACCGACCCCGTTTGGGAATACGGCTGCCTCGGACTGACCGGCGACGCCGTCACCATCGAACTGGATGACCGGCTCGTCTTCAAGCATCCCGGAGCGCGAAGCCCCGGCGATCACGGCCATTGGCTCTGGGTTGTCATGGCGGACCAATAGCGACTGGGCGACAGACCCCAATGCTGCGTGCCACTGGCGAGGTGCTTTGTCACGTCAGGCTGAACGTCGCGCCGCGAGCCGCTTGATCATCGGAGAGATCAAAGGGGAGAGATCAAAGGGGTCAGAAGGGGTCAGGACTCTTTGATCTCTCCCAGCAGACAAACAACGACTCCTGACCCCTTTGATATCTCCCGGAAAACTGAGATCTGTCGCGGACTGAACCAAGACATCCGAGCGGGGCGGCGTAAGCCCAATGCCACTGACTTTACCTCAGTAACCCGCAGCGTAAGCGAGGGAAACAAGGGGAAACGCCTCATGTCAGCGCCCTCGCTCACGCTGCAGGTTAGTAAAGTCAGTGCCATTGGGCGTCAGCCCAATGCCACTCATTTCACCAACCCGATGATGACACTCTAAGAGGGAAGAACAGCAAGATGGTGGACACGATGAAGACCACGGGGCATGAGTCGATCCCGGCCACGTTTGAGCGGCTGGCTCATCTGACGGGAGCCTCGGTGGAACTGACGGAGCTGCGGCGAGCGATCAACGAAGCGGTGGCCGCGACGCCGGGGGAGGTCGAGGCGAATTGGACGCGTTGGTTTTTGGATGCCGGTCGCGCGGTCAGCCTGAAGTTCGATGAGTTCACCGCCACGTCGAACTCGGCCTTCGACCTCGTCTCATCGGGGGTGAGCCTGCTGGCATGGCATGGCGCTTCACGGCGGTTCCTGCTCGTAACGAAAGACGGTCATGGAAACGTGGTGACTCAATGGAGTGACTCGACCTCGGCGGGAACGAAGACTTCGCCGCGACGATTGGCCAAGCTCATCGCGACGGGAGACCACCAGCAATCGGTTCACTGGGTCGCGGTGGGAACGGGGAGCCTGCAACATGAGGAACATGCTCACGGGCATCATGCTTCTCCGCTGAGTCGCTTCTGGCAGATGCTGCGTCCCGAACTGAGCGACATCGGAGTGCTGTTCGTGATCGGGTTGGTGATTGCTCTGTTGGCGACTGCCGTCCCGATTGCCGGTCAACAGCTCGTCAGAACGGTAACGTTCGGAACGCTCTATCAGCCGATCATCGTGTTGTCGCTGCTGTTGCTCGCCTGCTTGGGCTTCATGGGAGCGCTGCAAGCACTGAACGTCTTCGTGGTGGAATTGATCCAGCAGCGGCTGTTCGCCCGCACGGTGGCCGACCTGTCACTGCGATTGCCGCGCGCCGACTTTCAGTCGCTCCGGCAGACGAATGGCCCCGAGTTGATCAACCGCTTTCTCGATATCGCCACGGTCCAAAAGGTCGTGGCCGGACTGTTGGTCGATGGTTTGGCGGTCGTGCTGACGACGGTCATCGGGATGACACTGCTCGCGTTCTATCATCCGTTCTTGCTCGGATATGACCTGTTGTTGCTGGCGTTGTTGTTGTTTGTGGTCCTTGTGATGGGGCGCGGCGGAACGCAGACGGCCATTCGCGAGTCGGTCGAGAAATACCGGATTTTGGCTTGGCTGGAAGATGTCGTTCGTTGTCCGTTGGCTTTCCGATTGGCGGGCGGTGCCGACTTTGCATTGGCTCGCGCTGACCGGCTCACAGCCGATTATCTGACTGCCCGGCGCAGCCACTTCCGGGTGTTGCTGCGACAGATTCTGAGCCTCTTCGCTATCCAGGCACTCGCCAGCACGACGCTGCTCGGGCTGGGAGGCTATCTGGTGATGCACGAACAACTGACGCTCGGGCAACTCGTCGCGGCCGAGTTGATCGTGACGATGATCGTTGGCTCGTTCGCGAAACTTGCCAAGCACATCGAAGCGTTCTTCGACCTGATGGCGGCGATGGACAAGCTCGGACATCTGACCGACATCCCACTTGAGCAGGGAGGAACTTCGCTCCGCGTGCTGGCCGATGCTCCGCTGGCGGAGATTCGTTCGCCGCAGTTCGTCTGGTCACGGGATCACTCGACATCGCCGCTGTTCAGCAACGTGAGCGAGTTGTCGAGTGAATCGGCAAGCTCACGTCAGTCACAGCATGAGCCAACCTCGCTGCTGATCGCGTCGGGTCAACATACTGCCGTGTGGGGAGCGAGTGGCTCGGGGAAGAGCCTGCTGGCGGACATGCTGTTCGGGTTGGAGGCTCCTGATGGCGGTACGGTGCAGCTCGGCGGATGCGATGTCCGCGAACTGGCTCCGGACGTGTTAAGGCGTCATGTGGCACTGATCCGCAGCGTGGAGGTTCTGGCCGGAACGATCGAAGAGAACATTCATCTGGGACGGACCCACGTCGATGGGGCGGTGATTCGCGAGGCCCTGCGCACGGTGAGCCTGCACGACGAAGTCGCCTCGCTGGAGCATGGACTTGGGACCGTGTTGTTCAGCGACGGCGCACCTCTGTCGGATTCGCAGCAAGTTCGACTCATGATCGCTCGCGCCATTGCGGGCCAACCGAAACTGCTCGTGATCGACGGCCTGTTGGATCGGCTTCCCAGCGAGTTGCTCGATCCACTCCTCACGAATTTGCAGTCCAACCCCCTCACGGGAACGCTGCTGATCCTGACGGGACGGCACGACTTGGCCAGCCGACTTCCTCGAACAGCAAAGCTGATGTCGCACACGTAGGTGGCTCGTTGAAAAACGTAGGGTAAGCGTCTCGCTTGCCCGTCAGTGCGGTAATCAGTGCGGTTGAATAGAGGGCAAGCGAGACGCTTACCCTACGGAACGGTGCGAGATCGCACGCGGAATGAAACGGAATAGAAACGGAACAACCATGACATCATCGTCGTCAGCCTCAACATCCCCTTCGCTCGCGGCGGCTCTGACTCCCGACGATCGTTTCTCATTGGAGCGGACGTTTCCGGCGCTTCGTTTGACGCAGTCATCCCTGCTCGCGCGACGGATCGCCCGAGGGCTGTTGTTCGTGCTGATCCTGTCACTCATCGCCATGTTCGCCGTGCCGTGGCAACAGACGGCCTCCGGCAAGGGCCAGGTGGTCGCCTTCGATTCAAATCAGCGGCATCAAGATGTGGATGCTCCCATCTCGGGGCGGATCGTCAATTGGCAGCCGACGTTAATTGAAGGGGCGATGGTGAAAGAGGGCGACAGGCTGTTCGACATCGAGGTGATCGACACCGACATCCGGACGCAGATGGGTCTGCAACTCGCGGCGACACAGCGGAAACTGGAAGCGGACCGCTCGATCGTCAATGCCTACTTCGAGAACGTTCAGGCGTTCAAAGACGTGAAGGAACAGGTCATTTTGGCCGGAGAAGAATTCATTAAGGTCTCCGAACAAAAGTTGCGGGCCGAGGAAGAAGGACTGAAGGGGGCACTCGCGGCGGCGGAGCAATCCGAGAAAGATCGCGTGCGACGCAAGGAGTTGTTCGATCAGAAAGTCGGCTCGCAGTTCGATTGGGAGCGGGCGGTGAGGCAGGCCGAGGAAGCCAATGCCAAGGTCGAACAGGCTCGTTCCTATGCGAAGGCCGCCGCGAACGAACTGGTCGGGAAGAAAGCCGAGCTTGTCGCGAAGACGCGGGAAGCACAGGCCAAGATCGACAGTTCCACCGCCGTTTACGAAAAGTCCAAGGGAGACTTTGCTGCCACGGAAAAGGAAATTGCCGACATTAACGCCAAGATGACGATGCAGAAGCAGCCGGTCCTGGCCCCACAAGACGGCTACATCTTCAAGTTGAAGGTCTCTCAGGGAGGACAGATCGTTTCGCAGGGAAGCTCTTTGCTCGAGCTGGTCCCTTCGTCGCCGGATCGGGCCGTCGCCATCAAGGTCGATGGCAACGACGCACCACTGGTCTCATCGAAGGATTCCGCCGGACACCCGCGTAAGGTCCGCTTGCAGTTTGAAGGCTGGCCCGCCGTGCAATTCTCGGGATGGCCTTCGGCGGCAGTCGGGACGTTTGGCGGGATCGTGTCAGTCGTCGATTCCACGGATGACGGACAAGGAAAGTTCCGTGTCCTCATCCTGCCCGACCCCGACGAAGCCCCGTGGCCCAACGAAATGATCCTTCGCCAAGGAGTGAGGGCCAACGGCTGGGTGTTGCTGAACGAAGTCCCGTTGGGCTGGGAAATCTGGCGTCAGATGAACGGCTTCCCGCCGGTTGTCGCGATGGACGAACCCAAGAAGGACGGCGAGAAATTGTTGCGAGGCAAGAAGTGATGAACCGTCGCATCGCCCTGTTATTGCTCATTCCAGTGATCGCCGTGAGCTGTCGTTCGACGCGATCACAACTGACGAAGGACGATCCGGCGCTGCGGTCTCATGGCAATCGTGTCGCGGCCAACTCGGCCACTGGCAGTCGTTCCTCCAAGTCCTCGTCGGTCACTGAGACAGAGCCAGCGACCAATCTCGAACGTCGAGCATCTCGAAGCGACATCGTCCCGGTCTCATCAAACGATGAGACCACCGGCGAGCAAGTCGCTCGCGATGCTGTAGGACGGACGCCTCGTCCGTCCGAATCGCGACGGACGGACGAGACGTCCGTCCTACAGTTGGACAGCGACTCATCTGCCACACGCCCGACTGTCGAGGCCAACGGCGCGACGGGCGAACCGGTGCAGCTCAACACGGTCGTGCAGTCGATCTATGCCTCGTACCCGCTCCTGCAGATCGCCTTCTACGGACGAAACATCGCTGCGGGCGAGCAGCTTTCCGCCGAAGGAGCGTGGGATCTGAAGCTCAAGGCGGACACCAACAACACGCCGCTCGGCTTCTATCAGACCTATCGCAATGGAGTCGGCTTCGAGCAACCGACGATGTGGGGTGGCGAGGTCTTCGGTGGCTACAAACTCGGTCGAGGCAACTTCGAGCCGTGGTATGGCAACCGCGAGACCAACGACGGCGGTGAGTTCGGCGCGGGCATTCGCATCCCGCTCCTGCAGAACCGCGCGATCGACGAACGGCGGGCGACGCTCTGGAAAACGACCTATGGCGTCAACGCCGTCGAACCGTTCATTCAAGCTCAGATCATCGAGTTCATTCGGGCCGGGACTTACGCCTATTGGGACTGGGTCGGAGCGGGAATGCACCTGCACATCTCGCGCGAGTTGCTCGCGCTGGCCGAAGAACGCGACGCACAGATCGAGGGACAGGTGAAGGCGGGAGCGCGTCCCGAAGCACTGCTCATCGACAACCATCGCCTGATCCTGTCGCGACAGGTCAAGCTGATCGAGGCCGAACGAAAACTGAAGACCTACGCCATCAAGCTCTCTCTCTTCCTGAGAACATCCGATGGCCAGCCGCTTGTTCCGATCGAAGACCAGCTTCCCGCCGGGTTCCCTCCGGCCACGGCAGTGACGGCGGACAAGCTGCCACTCGATGTGGCGGAAGCACTCGCGCGACGGCCCGAGCTGGTGGAACTCGATTTCCAACACCGCATGGCGCAGGTCGATCTCCAACAGGCCGAGAACCAGACGCTCCCGGAACTCGACGCGAGCCTGTGGTCAGCCAAGGATGTCGGAGCGGAGACCGACAAGAAGGGATCGAAGACGCCGTTTCAATCGGAAGCAGGATTGAGCTTCTCCGTCCCGCTGCAACGTCGCAAGGCGCTCGGCAAGAGGACGGCAGTCGAAGGGAAACTGGTCCAGATCGCCACCAAACGCCAGTTCGCAGAGAACAAGATCGCCACCGAAGTGCAGAACGCCGTGGTCACGATCGACGCCGCCTATCGCTCGATTGAGAAAGCCCAGCAGAGCGTGAAGCTCAACGAGCAGATGGAACGGTTTGAGGCCGTGAAACTCGAACAGGGAGACAGCGACCTGCTGCTGCTCAATCTCCGCGAAGCGGCCACGTTCGACGCCCGCGTCATCGAGATCGAGGCCCTGCTCCACTACTTCGAGTCACAAGCCGACTACCGCGCCGCACTCGCCCTCGACATCGCCGAGTTCGGTCTGCCAGTGACCGCCGAGTGACGTGATGTCGTTCGTGATAACGAGTCGTTTGATGTGACTTGCGCTTCGCAGTGGTCAGCCATTGGCCGGACTGCTCACGAGCGTCACCACGATGGATGTCAGACCTCGGGCTTCAGACTGGCGAGCAATGCCTCCAACTCGTCGCGGCGAGGTTCAAACGATTTCTTCACTGCCTGCTGGTTGAGCAGATAGACGCCCCAGAAGACCAGCGCACAGAAGAGTCCCACTACGGCGACCAACAGCATTGCGCTGATGCCCGCATCGCGGAGCTTCCAGGCGATCCAAATCAAAAACGCGACCATGCCGGGAATGAGTGGCAACAAGTACCACCAGAAGATGTTCTTCAGCACCCAGATTTGGTGATCGACCTGAACCAACGAGGCCAGAATGCACGACTGCAAGAAATCGTCGCAGACGGGGCCTCGTGAAAACCGACCAAGGATTACTGAGAGTCACACGAACGCCCCTCGCCGCGAGTGACCTCCGATTACTGACAACTGGCCAGCCAAGAGTGAATTGCTAACGATTACAGAGATAGGAGTTATTGCAACCCATATTCAAGCAATTTTAAGGTTGAAACAACGATGTTCGAGTTCATCGGTGCTTTCACCAAGGCCGACGTTTTGCAGATCAAGCCGAGAAAACGTCTATGACGTAAGTTCTTGCCCACCATGCGGCAGTGCCATTCCCGGCTGAGTCATTTGCAACCTCAAAGAACACCAAGACCCAAGTCAAATAAATGACTTGGGTCTTGGCATATAGAAATGGTTGGTGGTTCTGAGTTGCCTTGCCGCACCGTTGCGGTCTGTGAGTAAATTACTGATTTGAGCCCGACCTATGGTAAAAGTATCTTGCAAGCAAGACTCCTACCGACGGAACAGACTCTGGCTCAGTGAGCCAACATCCTTTAGAAAGGAGGTGATCCAGCCGCAGGTTCCCCTACGGCTACCTTGTTACGACTTAGTCCCAATC
>JAYTGQ010000730.1:0-4118 GCA_043733345.1 Schlesneria sp. | reverse complement strand
CACAACAACTCGGCTGGGATTGGTTCACCGCGATGGGGCAGGAGTGATAACTGGCCAACACTAACCCGAAGCGTCAGCGAGGACGCGCGTTTCTAACGCGAAGAAATTGGGCGAGTTTCCAAGGCGCGTCCTCGCTGACGCTTCGGGTTAGTGAAAGTAGGGTGGGCATTGCCCACCATTCCGTAGTCGGTGATGGTGGGCAATGCCCACCCTACAAGATTTACAGTCGGGGGGCATGATGCGGATTACCGGGATCGAGATTGATCGGTTCGGAGTCTGGCAAGACTTCAAACAGCCGTTGCATGGCTCGGGGCTGACGGTCTTTTACGGCCCGAACGAAGCGGGCAAGACGACACTCCTGCGCTTCATTCGCGGAGTGCTGTACGGCTTTCCGTCGGATGAAATTCTCAACCCGAAAAAGAAGGCGCGACGAGACGCTCAATCGGGACTGCTCCGCGTCGAACATCGCGGTCGCGAATACGAAGTCCGTCGCACCGCTTACGGTGACGATCCGGGACTCCTTTCCGTCGCAGGCATTCCCGCTGGTGAATCGACATCGGCATTCATGGAAGACTTGCTCGCCGCGACGGACGAGAAGCTGTTTGAATCGGTCTTCGCCGTCGGTCTGCCCGAGTTGCAACAGTTCGCCACGCTGACGGGTGATCAGGTGGCCGACCACTTGTACGGCATGACACTCGGTCCTCAAGGCCGCTTGCTGATGGAGTTGCCGGGGCGAGTCGATCGCGAACTGCAACGACTGATCGGCGCGGGTGGCGACGGCGCGGTGATCCCCGATTTGCTCAAGCGACACGACGAGCTGACTCGTCAAACTGCGAGCGGCGTCCGTCAGCGAGACCGTTATCGCGAACTGCTTCGCAAGAAGAGCGAACTCGACGACCGGATCGTCAAGCAGCGCGAGCGGCAATCGCAATTGCAGGCCAACCTGCGCGGCCTCAGTTACATGGAGAAAGTCCATCCGCCGTGGAACCGCATGCGTGAAGGCCGACTTGAACTGAAGCAGCTTCCCGACTTCAGCGCCTTCCCAAAAGACGGCGTGCAGCGGTTGCAGCGGCTCGAACTGGATGTCGATGCGGCGACGAAGACGCGCGAAGGGTTGCTCGACGACGTGTCGCGCATCAGCCAAAAGTTGGCGGGAATTCGGATCGATCCCGAGATTCGACGTTTCTCGGGCGCGGTGCAGATGCTGGCTGAACAGCGTGTGTTGACGAAGGACTTTGAGCCGCGCATCGCCGAGTTGGAAGAGCTCGCCGCCAAACAAGAGCGTGAACTGGTCGAGCATCTCGCGGGACTCGGTCGCAATTGGTCGCTGACGCGGCTCGATGCGGTGAACGATTCCCCGGAAGCGACCGCGACGTTTGTGCAGGCCGCGCGCGAGTACCAGTCGATCCTCGGCAAGACCGAGCGAATGCAACGTCGGTACAAACGCGCCAACGGTGCGTGCCGCGATCGTGAATTGGCACTCAGAACGGAACTGCAAGAACACGGCGTTTCGGTCGAGGCACTCGATGCGTCGGTCGATGTCGCCGCCCAGCGCATCGATCAACTGACCGACCTCAGCCGCTGGCACTCCGAAGCGGGCGAGCAGTTTCACCGCACGAAGACACTCGACCAGCAACTCG
Source organism: Schlesneria sp. (assembly GCA_043733345.1). Taxonomy (GTDB): domain Bacteria; phylum Planctomycetota; class Planctomycetia; order Planctomycetales; family Planctomycetaceae; genus Schlesneria. Next base: position 2,478 of record JAYTGQ010000730.1, on the reverse strand, counting down.
AACGGCTCAACCTCCGTCACGGCCTGCCCGATTGGATCTACGGCATCATGTCGTGGTTCACGCTGGCCGGTGCGGCACTGTTCGTCGCGGGCGTCTATTCGGCCGTCACCACCGGTTGGATCGTCGGGCTGATCTTCGTCATCTTGTCGTTGTTTTCGGCGGGAACGGCGTGGGCATTCAAGACGCATCACGAAGAGAGCCTTCAACAGCAGGTGGCCGAACTCCGTGACCTGCGACTCGCCAACGAAACCGAACGCCGCAACCTGCTCGATCACATCGCGGCTTATGCCGAGAGCTGCAGCATCCGTGAATGGATGGGTCGCGACTTCACGCTGCAAGAGCTGAATGACGGCCAACTGTTGACGCTCGCCGCGCGACGCACCGTCGATCTCCAACGGGCACAGCATGACTATCAACGCATCCTGCAAGTGCGACGCAGGCTGAGTGCCGCGCGTGGACGCTTGCAGATTCAACAGCGCGACTTGGCGAACGGTCGCAAGAGTTGGTGCCAGACGCTCGCACATCTCGGCTTGGACGAAACCGTCGATGTCAAACTGGCTGTCGAGCATTGGAAAAAAGTCATCGCCGCACGCGATCGCCGCAGCAAACATCTCGCCACACGCGGGCAGTCGCAGGACATCCGCCTCGGCTACGAACGGTTTCGCAAACAGGTCGAAGATTTGGGCCGAAGGATGCAGCGGCCAAAGCTGAACTATGCGAGTCCGTTCGAGGTCGTCGAGACATGGGAGCGCGAACTGCGCGTCGCCCGCGATGCGAGTCTCGAACGGAAGCGGCTTCGCAAACAACACGCTCAAGAGCGGCGCGAGGCGGCCGATTGGCAACGCAAACTCGACGCACTCGAAGAGAATCGCAACGCGCTGCTGTCACTGGCCGGCGTGTCACACCGCTCGCAACTCGACCAGCGGCTCCAGTTGATGGAACGTCGCCGTCAGGTCGAAATCCTGATGGAGCAGTCGATGCGCGAGTTGGAACATCTCGTCAAATCGGAACCAGAGGTGGCGCTGGTCGAGGACGAACTGCTCCGCTTCAATCCGAAGGATGTTCCGGGGATGGCTCGCCAGTACGCGCGAGAACTCGAAGAGATCGAACTCACTCTGCAACAGGGCTTCGAGCAACTCGGGACGATCAAGCAGGAATTGAAGTCGCTCGAAGCCGATCGGCGCGGTGCACGAGTCCGGCGCGAACTGTCTCAAGTCGAGGGCGAACTGCGCGGCGCATGGCAGTCGTGGTTCGCGGCCTCGCTCGCCAGTGACGCCGTGCAAGACGTGGCCACTCAATTCGAGCAGGCCAACCAGCCCGAGATGCTCGCCGCCGCGATCCCGTTCCTCCGCAAGCTGACACTCGGCAAGTACCACCACCTCTGGACGCCGCTCGGTCGCAAGCACCTCTATGTCGATGACGACGCGGGCGAATCACGACCGGCCGAACGATTAAGCGGCGGCACGCGCGAGCAGATGTTCCTCGCCATCCGACTCGCGATGGTGAAGGCGTTCTCCAACAACGGCATCGAACTCCCGATGGTCCTCGACGACGTGACCGTCAACTTTGACGAGCATCGTTCAGAAGCGGCCGTCACGACACTCATGGACTTCACCAAGGAAGGTCAGCAGTTGCTCGTCTTCACGAGCCATCTGCACTACGCGCAAATGTTCCAGAAGCGCGACGTGGAACCAGTCTTCCTCCCCGCCCGTCACGCCACCCAAGCAGGCGACTCGGCCGAGGGCCGCCGCGCGGGCTAGCGATCTGTTGAACGACTTAGAAACTGGCTCGCAATAACTTCCCGATTTGGCAGAGTGATTCTGTGAGCGGCAAGGCGCTAGCCGCCGGTAGTTCCAACTCACCGGCGGCTAGCGCCCAGCCGCTCACGAGAAGTTAATTCGAGCCAGTTCCTTAGAGGCTATCCGGAAATTGCATTTGCCGCATCTTGATCGAATCGAAGACTTTGCGTGCCACGGTCACGGCTTGGCGTGGCCGTGTCTTCGCGACGACAAAAGCACGGCCACGCCAAGCCGTGACCGTGACCGTGGCACCCTGAAAACAAGCGGTTTCTTTTCGGAGAGCCTCTGAGTCCGTCGTTCCAGGGTCGCGGTCGGAGGGGAAGGTCTTGACTCCGAAGAACTCCCGATTTGGGTGAGGCAAACCATGACACGTTGTTTTTCGATTGCCGCTGCGTTGAGTTTGACCTTCACACTGCCGCTCGTGTTGCGAGCTGAGGACGACTTGCCGAAGCAGCCCGAGTCGTCGGCGCTGATGGAGGCTCGCGAGCACATGTCTGAGTTCAGCGTCAACTCCTCGGCGAAGGGGCGTGACGCGACGATTGAGATGTTGCCGAACCCGCTGCTCACCTACGGCGACGCCGCGCGGAACAACGAGGCGGGGACGCTGTGGGCGTGGGGAAAGTCGGGGCGTCCCGTGGCATTCCTGGAGCTGTACCGCAGTGTCGGCAAGGACCAGCCG
>JAYTGQ010000729.1:0-4120 GCA_043733345.1 Schlesneria sp. | reverse complement strand
CCACGTCCCGGCCAACCAGTGAGCGGGAGACATGGTCCTTCGGCCAGCCGACCGCAGTCGGAACCACTTCGCGCTGGCCGTTCGAGCAGGCCACCGAGGTCTTGAATGTTCCAAAGTCCACCCCAACGTAACAAATACGATTCTGGTCCATTGTGAGTTCCGATTCCTGACTGAAGTGCGGGGTTGGTCATTCCGGGTCATTGTGCGAACGAGTACTCCGTCTCGTTCTCGGGTTGCTGGATTGTGGCTCGACACTCCGAGGCTGTGCTTTTTTCGTAGCTGAAGTCGCAAGACTTCAGGTTTCATCGAGGAATCTGAACTCTTGCGAGTTCAGCTACCTCATTTCCTCACAGCCTCTCCGTGTCGAGAGTGCTCGACGCGGAGCGTCAAACCACATTGAAACCACCCGAATTTGTGGCTGTGACTTGGCACTAGGCCTCAAACAAGCGACCCCACCGGGCTTGCCCCGGTGGATTCAGGTCTTTGCACTACTTTTGCCTTCACCCGAAACCGTGCAGCGAGTAGTGCAAAAACCCGCGAGCCACCGGGATAAACCCGGTGGGGTCGCTTGTTTGAGTACTAGGCGACGCGCTTTTGCGACGAACCGAGCTTCTCGCGCAGTTCGAGGTTCTGCTCGAAGACCTGTCGCGCCACGGCCCCATCTTGCTGATTCTGTTGGAGTACTTCGTCCCGTTGCCTGTTCGTCGCCTGAACGGGCGCGGTTCGCAATGTCGGCTGAGTCGCTGGATACGAGTTGGCTGGAGCAGCCGATGGCGTGAACGCTTGATCCGGCGGCTTGTATGCTTGAACCGTTGGACGCGTGTAGACCGGTGCCGCGGGCTGCGAGTAAGTCGGCACGGTCGGCTGTGAGGATGCTGGCATCCCGAATCGAGAGTCGCCGTAGGGATTCGGCTGCGAATACTGGTGAGTGACAGGGTGGGAGTAGGCTGGAGCGACAGGCTGTGAATGGGCCGGAGTGCGATGCTGCGAATCGGTGTGATCTACCGTCTGCGAGTCATTCATCGTAACCGCCTGAGAATAGGCGGGCATGCCCCCGGCCATTCCGGTGCCGTTGTTTGTAATATCGACTTTCACCATTGGCTCTCGCCGCCGACCAACCATTGTCAGCATGAAAATCAACATGCAGAAGAGTACGCACATCAGCAGCACGAATCCGCCAATGAGGGCGACCATCACATGATCGTTCCACTGTTGGTAATTCGGAGCCAAGGGAAGGGTCACCGTGGAAGGCGAGCGCTCCGCGACATCAGGTGAGACGTGCTGGGTGACGGGCCTCAGGAACTGGGCGTGATGAGATTCGGACGAACCTCCCGTTGCCTCCGACTTCAGGCGTGAGACCAGTGTCAAAAATAATTTGGATTCCGCTGCCGTCAATCCTGTGTCCACATCGTTCGCCGACGGAGTGATCCCGGCATCGCCTGCCGAAACGGGGTTTGTGGTCGCAAATTCCACGACGCGAGGCGCTGCTGATGGCGGCGTGCGCCGTGATGTGGCGGTCGGTTTCCAAGCGGTGGGTGATGTCGCGTTGACGCTGGTCACCTCCGTCAACAGTTGGGGGACATCGGAATCAGTGAGGTTGGCCGTAGCAGATTCAATCGCAATGGCCGACGCGTTCGTCTTCAGCCTGCTCGCGTTGGCGCGATCCCCGTGAATGGCCCCCGGTGAAGCGGCGTCCACCACACGCAGGTTCGTCGCAGGTTCTGGAACAAGCGACGGACCATCGCCGATCGTCGGTCGCGAGTCTGCGGAAGGGGCATCGACCAAGCGTGGCAGGATGGGTCGCGCATCGACGGAGCCAAACGCTCCCGTTGCCTGCCGCGTGTTGTTTCGAGTGGATTGCCCAAACCGGATGACAACGGGTCTGGAGTGGGGAGGTGGAGAATCGTTCGCAATCTCCGTCCCGCCCATCGCAGGCACTCGGCTGGAAGGCAAGGCCTCGCGGGAATCGCTGGATTGTTGCGGTTGCGCCACAACCTCACGAACCTCATCGCTGTTTGGAGCGTCCGCCGTTTCGGGCCGTGAGAAGTAAATCACCTTCGGCGCGCGGCTGGACGCTTGAGCGAGCGCAGGCCGTGTGACGTTGAGCACCGTCACGCTGACCAACACGGCCCCAACCAACCAATGATGAAAACGATGGTGAATCACGGTTCGTACAAGTTTCAAAAACGGGTTCAGGTGGGCTCACTCGCATCCCAAGAGCAGCACACCATCACCGTTCGCCCCTGAGGGAAACGTGGAGAGGCGAACGTTCTGAGAGGCATCTCACAGGGACCGGCTGGCTGGCGTTGAAATGCTCGACATGAATGTCTCGACTCCCAAGCGGCGCGCCGTGTCAAAGCTTATCGACTGTAGCGGTTGTTCAACCTGAGCGGCTGTTGCGGATTCCCCGGAGTTTGCCGAGCTCATTCCCATCATGACACGATTTGAAAAAGGGCTCTCCGCCATTCGTGTTGGAGTGTTGGAGTGTTGGAGTGTTGGAGTGTTGGAGTGTTGGAGTGTTGGAGTGTTGGAGTGTTGGAGTGTTGGAGATCCATCATCCGCCGCAGGGCGCTAGCCCCGGTTACGTGAAATTTCAACCGGGGCTAGCGCCCTGCGGCTCATTGGCCACAAGAATCAACACGAATGGCGGAGAGACATGCCGGCTTGAGGGACATCCCGACTTGCCGCGCGCGATCTCGCCCCCAAGTCCTCAGCGGACAGAAGGAACACGCTGTCGGAGTGGCGTCTTCCCGGTCAGCGGCTCGACTCCCGATGACAGTGGTTCCACATCCATCGGGGGTGGTGCAGGAAGTAATGCTCGTGGCATTGACCCCGCAATGCGTGCGGGCGGCGGAGCCTTCTTCGCATATCCGGGCACGTTTTTGGACGCGTTGTTGGCTGGCACGCCAGAGGTCATGGGGTCTCGATCACGACTTCCATCGAGTTTTGATGCCGAATCGCCGCTCTTCGATGGAGACCCGTGATCCGACACACCCGAGCGGCTGCGGGCGACCTCCACGAGATTTTTGCGACCGCCAACTCCCTCGACAGACATATCCAATACCTCCTCAAAGCCAGCGAACTGAATCGGTGACACGCTTTGAAGTGGAACTGGAACTGGGGATGCTCCACGATCAACAATCGTCAGCATGCCAGCGGCGTTTTGGTATCCACGATCGCGCAGGGGAACGACTTGGGCACTATGTTCGACGGCGACGCGGTCACCAGCCGTTGGCTTCTCTGCGGGCTGTTGAACTTTCTGGTCCGCTACCTGTTTGCCGTTTGTCTGGTTGGCGGCGAGGGTCTCGATTTTCTGGCCCATCTGTGAAAACTGGACTAGGGCTTCGGCCGCTTGACGCTGTTTCGGATCGAGTTCCAACGCTCGGTGATAGTTCTTCTCGGCCTCGGTCAGCAGCCCCAACTTGGTTTGAACGAACGCCAAGTTGGAATAGGAACTGGCCTCGTCACCGGCCATGCGAAACTCCGTCAGCGCTTCGTCGTGTTTCCCCTGCTCGGCCAGGACCAGCCCCAGATTGTTGCGCGCATTCTTGTATTGCGGATCTTGTTGGAGGGACTCGCGAAGCTTGGCCTCGGCCGACTTCAGGTCGTGTTTGAGATACAGCACGTAGCCCATGTCATTCAGCAGGTCCGTCGCCACATCACCACCGCTCGCGGCGAGTTGGAAGTATTCCAAACCTTCGTCGTGCTCGCCGCGCCGCACGGCCAGACAGCCCAGGCGATGTTGAGCCGTGCGGTCGGTGGGGTCGCGTTCCAGAACCGACTGATACATCTTCGCCGCCTCTTCATGCCGACCATGGTGTTCCATCAGTCGGGCCAAGCTGAGAAGTCGATCATTCGATTCGGGACGGCGACCCAGTTTGAGCTTGGACAACAGTCCCGCTGGCTTCGTCGATTGAGCAACCCGATCGGATCCGGCATCCCCGGTCGAAGCAACGGTCCCGATCGAGTGGCAGCCGTTCAGGCACACGCACAAGACGGCCAACAGCGACAACGTGATTCTGTTCATGTTCTTTCCCACGAATGGATTGCCCGCCCGAACTTCGGTTCCGAACTCCGTGTTTTGCAGGCACGAACCCCGGATCGTCCCGTCGGCGGAGCG
>JAYTGQ010000728.1:0-10898 GCA_043733345.1 Schlesneria sp. | reverse complement strand
TGCAGTTGAGCGAGACGTGCTCGGACCAGAACGACGTGCAACTCATCACGGGCGTGATCCCCGAGACGGCGTGCGCGAACGACTCGGCGGCGGTGCGGCCGATGCTCGAGCAGCTCGACGCGCAACGCCGAGCCGTCTCGTGCTGAAACAGCGGTCGTCGTTCGTGAGTGACCAGCGTGTGTTCTGGGGTCGGGTGTTCAAATTTCAAAATTGGCCGGGGAGCGGTGTGAGAATTGGTAGCCGCTTGACTGGCCAATTTTGAAATTTGAACGCCCGACCCCTTCTTCATCTGTGGGCACCCACAATGGAATTGTTGGCCCCCACGGCGGCGTCGTTCGGACCCACGCCCACGCAGTGGAACTTGATCCCCACACCGTGGAACCCGATCACTACACGGTGGAACCCGCACCCGCGCGGTGGAGTCCAACCCGTGCGCCGTTGGCCCCCACCACTGCACCGCAGGGACCAACCCGTGCGCCATCCAACCCCATCCCGCGCCGTGGGAACCAACGACCACACCGTCGGCTCCAACAATCACGCAGTGGCCCGTCATAACCGTAGGGTGGGCTGTGCCCACCATTCCGATCAACACCCCAAGTAATCTGGCTCCATCTCACACCAATTTGGTGGGCACAGCCCACCCTACGTCACTGATGTGTGTAAGCGGTCAGGTCATCGACTCCGCCACGTCCGTCAACGATCCCACTCGCAGATGTAGCCAATCCCCGATTCTTTTGAGGAGTCGGGCTGGTCAAACCATTCGCCGGCAGGAATTGATTGCTTGGTCACGGAGGAGTTCTTCACCATCATCAGCAGATAATCCTCATCATTGGCTGCGGTGCCATTAGGCTGTGCTCCAACGGCACTCCAATTCTTGAAGGTCACTTCCGAACCGTCGCTCCACAGCCATCGCTTTTCTTGAACGTCATCGGTGGCCCCGAGCCACACTCCCACGACGGTTTGGTTGACAGCCATCTTCGTAATGAAGTCGTTCTCTTCCTTTGAACGAACCTCAGCCAATCGCCCGCCCAATTGCTGACACTCCTTCTTCGCGTCGTGCCAAGTCAATTGTTCGGTGAAGAGCTTGAATCGCTTCTTCTGGAAGACGACAGCATCGGCGGGAATTGTGGCGGTATTTTTTTGTGACTCTGGGAGAACAACGGGGGCTGGTCCGTTTTTCGGTGCAATTGGACTTGTCCCCATTACATCCGGCAATTCCTGGATACTGATGTTGCGGAACCGCACCGGTGAACCATGCTCTTGCAGGCCCAGCGGACCGCGCTGGCCGTAATTTGTGTTGAGACTTCCTGGGCTGAAGTTCTCGGTGACCGCCGCGTTGTCGATGATGACCTTTCCGTCATGAACCACCGTCAGACGACCCGGTTCATTCCGCTTGGCGGCGGCGTCGATGCGCGGCGCGTGGAATGTGATGTTAAAGGTTTGCCACGTTTCTGGTGGCCGAACCGTGACGCCCTGTGATGGCACAGCGTTGTACAAGGCTCCAAGACCTGTAATTGCGGGCGGCGGCAGGGGATTCTCAAACACATCGAGTATCTGAATCTCGTGTCGGCCCAACAGGAAGATGCCACTGTTGCCGCGAGCTTGCCCAGACTTGTTGGCTTCCTTGGGAATCCAGAACTCCACGTAAAGCTTGAAGTCCAAGGGAAACGTCTTGGCGGTCATGATGGGTCCGGCTCCCGGTACGACCTCCATGTAGCCGTTCGCGACCTTCCACGCAGCCGGAAGGTGGTTATCAGCCTTCACCCAACCTGTGAGATCACGACCGTTGAACAGCTCCGTCCAGCCTTGGGGGGCGGCGACGGGCGGAGGCTGGATCGCCAGCTTGTTTGCAACCGCCGGTGCGTTCCATTCACAAACAAAACCGGGCGACCAGTCGTCGGATTGGGATGGCTGATTGCACCACCTGCCGACTTGGTCTTTGAGCATCATCACCAGATATCGCTTGCCAGAACGACTGCGATCGGGTTGTCCATTGGTGAAGTTGTTGAAGGCCAATCCAGCGCCACTGCTCCACAACCAGGTTCGCTCCTCAACTTCGTCGGTCGCGCCCAGCCAGACGGCCGCAAGTTTTCGTTCGACGGCGAGTTTCACTAGAAAGTCATTCTCGGCCTGCGAATTGACCTGGGCCAATCGCCCCCCCATCTCCTGACACTTCCGCTTTGCTTCATGCCACGTCAATTGCTCCGGAAACACCTTGAACAGTTTTTTCTCAAAGGCCACCACATCAACCGGAGCTCGCTTCAGAAGTTCGTCGTTGGCTGAGGATTGCACAGGCACGGGCGGAACTGATGTCGGCTGGACCGGGCTTGATGTCAGAACTGGTTTGGGAGGCTGGCTGGTCGCAAGGTAGTTCCTGACCATCAGGCTGACACCCGCGAACAGTCCCACCACGAGGACGATGCTCAACGCGATGTGTTGCGGTTCGACGACTCGTCCAGCGGGATCAAAAGTTTGGCGTTGGCCTTTGCGGCGAGCGATGACTTTGGCGGCTCCGAGTTCCTTCACTTCGGCGGCGAGTTGTTTGATCGCTTTGTTGTTGGGCTTGAGTTTGAGCAGTCCTTTGACGAGGCCGGGCAGGGCGTCTTTGTCGCCGTCGCGGATCGCTTCTTCGATGCTCCGTTGCAGGTGTTCGCATTCGTCGTGGCGTTCGGTGGCTTTACTCAGCAGGTCGCGGAGTTCGAGGCTGCGGTAGGCGGACGGGACGGCGGTCAGTAACGCGACCGCACCGGCGTAGTCGTAGTGATGGAGCAGTTGCTCGGCCGTATTACAGCTGGGGGCGGAGGACTTTCGCAGTTCTTGCTCGATGGCGCGAACTTCTTTCAACTTCGGCTTGGCCCACGCGATGAGCGGTGCGAACCGGGCGTCTTTGAGATTGGTCATCTTTTCCAAATGACTGATCGCCGCGCCGTACTCGTGCTTGTCGAGCAGATCGGTGACGCGACGTTTTTGAGCCTCGATCCCATCCGCCTTGTCGGTGCGGGGGGCGGCGGGTTTCTTCGGCGTGAGTCCGACCGGTTCTTCCACCAACGCCATGACGGGGTTGCTCTTCGATGCGGCGGGGCGGAGCCACTCGGTCAGCGAGTCGGCGACTTCGGTCATCGACTTGGGGCGAGACTCAACTTTCTTCTCCAGCATCTTCAAACAAAGAACTTCCAACCGGGGATCGACATCCGCGCGAATGGACGACGGCTTCGGAACGCGGTTCAACGCGACCATTCCCAGCACCACGGCAATTGGCCCTTTGAACGGCAGCTCGCCCGTGAGCAGTTCAAAGAACAGAGTCCCCAAGCTGTAAATGTCGCTCGCCGGAGTGAGCGTGTCGTTCTCGCTGCGGGCTTGTTCGGGAGACATATAGGCGGGCGAACCGACGATCGTGTTCGACTGCGTCAGCCGGATATCGCCGATCACCCCGAAGCGGCGGGCGAGGCCGAAGTCCATGATTTTCGGCTGGCCATTGGTGGCGATCATCACGTTGGTCGGCTTGAGATCGCGGTGGATGAAGCCGCGTTCGTGAGCGTGTGCCAATCCCTGCGCGAGCTTGCGAATAATCCCCGCCACCTGCCGCGGCAACTGCGGCTGCTGGTCCTGCCCGATGTAATCGGCGAGCGGCCGACCGTCGATGTATTCCATCGAGATGTAATGCGTCCCGTTGATCTCACCGACTTCGTACATCCCGCAAATGTTGGGGTGGTTCATCGCCCCGGTCGCTTGAGCCTCACGACAGAAGCGTTCCAACAGCGTGGAGTCATCGCTGGTCTGAAGCAGGGGAATCTTAATCGCCACCTGATTGTTGATCTCGGGCTTGTTCAACTCGGGATCGAACGCGAGATAGACCGTCCCCATCGCTCCCTTACCCAGATGCTTCCGAACCTCGAACCGCCCGAACATCACGGGCAACGAGGGAAACGGCCCGCTGTTTTTCGGATCGTGGTCGAGGCCGCTCGGAGCGATCGTCTCGCGACTGCCGATGGACTGCTTGTTGGATTCGGGCGGGTTCGGCTCGGGCGAGTTCGGCTGAAGCGGATTCGACGGCGATCGGTCGGTCATCGGGACGGCCCTCTCAAAACTGGGTGGCTGAGAAGAACGGATTAGAACAGGGGCGAATCGGGCGGGCAAAGCGGCGGGATCGCTTTCGTCGTCCGGACCCCTTGGTACGGACGAGACCATGTGCAGTTCGTAGGGTGGGTCGAGTCTTCGAGGCCCACCTTTTCCACTCCAATTCGTGATGAACGCCTGTCTGCGATCTCGCTTCCTGTCGCGGGGCGACAGGGCGACCACCAATGAACGACGACACCCTTGAGAGCATGAACAGATTCCGGCGGTTGACGGTCATTCAAGAGCGGGCCTATGCTGCCGACCACACCGCCGGGGGCAACCAACGCGATTGGAACATCCACGGCGCGACCACCGTTTCCAAATGTAGGGTGGACGAGTCTCCGACGGCCCACCACAAGCAAGTTGAACTGGTGGGCCGTCGGAGACTCGTCCCACCCTACGACCAGAAGTGCCTCCCAATTCTCCTCGTTTGCCAAGGAAAGAGACCATGAAGTTCGCCACGTTCCATTCCGCAGTTGTTGCCGTCGCGTTGAGTCTGCTCGCGGGAGCCGCCAGCGCCGCTGAGGCCGTCGATCTGAAGGTCGGAGACGCCGCGCCGGTGTTCTCGGCGAAGGATGACTCGGGCCAGGACTGGAAGTCGGCCGATCATGTCGGCAAGAAGATCGTGGTCGTCTATTTCTATCCGGCCGACTTCACCGGTGGCTGCACCAAGCAGGCGTGCGGCTTCCGCGACGACATGGCCAAGCTGTCGAGCAAGGATGTCGAAGTCGTCGGTGTGAGCGGCGATTCGGTGAAGACGCATGAACTGTTCAAGAAGCACCACGAACTGAACTTCGCGCTGCTGGCCGATGTCGATGGCAAAGTCGCCGAAAAGTTTGGTGTCCCCTGCACACTCGGCGAAGCCACCGCCAAGGTCAAAGTCGATGACAAGGACCAATCGTTCGTCCGCACCGCCACCATCAAACGCTGGACATTCGTCATCGACAAGAACGGGAAGATCGCCGCCAAAAACTCGGAAGTCAAAGCGGCCGAAGACAGCAAGGCAATCCTCGAACTCGTCGAGAAGCTCAAGTAATCGCCATGCGCTGAGAAACGCCAGCACCCCTTTACACAGGTCGCTGGCTATTTCGTAGCACAGCCGGCTCACCTGTGATTTCACCGGGAAACATGAGCTGGCGGGCCGCCCGACTACGTTGCTCAACACGCTGTTAGGCATCTTCACATGCTATTCCAGATCCACCTCAACTACACTCGCCAGCAAATACATGATCAGCTCGGGGGAGACCTGCAGAGCTATCTACCTCACGTAGACGGTCAAGTTGTGTGCGGTTGCTTTGATCCGGCACTCAACGCAAGGGCACCCTTCGAGATCGACCTTGGGACTGGTCGAGACATTGAGCGTTACGCAGATCGCCTCTACACGCAGCGAACCTCAGTACCTGTGTTTCTCAAGCGTGGAACCTTCGAGTGGGAGTACGTCGGAGATTTCGTTGCAACCGATCTGTCCAACAATGAGGATGACCTCTTTCCGGCAAAGGCATTTCGTCGGCAGGACGCCCGGTCCGTTCTATACCTCGAAGAGCATTCCGCCCAATCAGATACCCCGCAACCGGATAGCACGCTTGTTGGCGACTCTCCTCAAGCGATCGAAGGCGCTAAAAGCCTTGCAAAGCACCTGCGAAGAGAACGCAGCACCGTCTTGGTAGAAGCCAAACGACGCGCATTTCGCGCCGAGCATGGTTCATTGTCATGCCAAGCCTGCTCGCTTGCGGAATCAAACCTGCCCAAGGGCCTCGGTGAAGCGTGTTTTGAAGTCCATCACCTAGAGGCGTTGGCAGGTCGTCACAATGCGTCGGCCACTCGGCTTGACGATTTGGCGATCGTCTGTGCAAATTGCCATCGAATGATCCATCGCACCCAACCGATGCTTTCAATTGAGCACCTTTCACACATTCGCGCAAACGATGTCTAACCCTTCCGTCGAGGGGACATGCAACGGCGAGCGGACTTGGTCGCTTTGCAGGCATTGGCGGTGCCGTCGCATGCCCCTCACGTCAACGTTAGTGATCGAGGTCGCTCGATGTTGCCGCTGGTGGGCCGAGGAACCGGCCGCCATCGACTCGCAGCACTTCGCCGGTGGCGAAATCGGTTCCTTCGAGCAGGTAGAGCACGGCTTGAATGACGTCGTTCGCCGAGCCGATGCGGCCGAGTGCGGATGAGTCTCGGATTTCCTGAAGCTTCGATTCGGACAGGCCCGGCGGTGGCTCGACGGTTCCCGGTGCGACGGCATTCACCGTGATGGTTGGTGCCAGTTCGACGGCCAGTGCCTTGGTGAGCGTGACCAGCCCGCCCTTCGCGATCAGATACGGCAGGAAATCTCGATACGGCCGATCGACGGACCAGTCGGTGAAGTGAATGATCTTCCCTTGCAGGCCCTCGACGATCGGCTGCCGCTGCATCGCGCGACCGGCGGCGACCGCGACCCAATACGGCGCGGTCAGGTTGGCGGCCAGCATCGCTTCGTAGTCCTCAGGCCGCAGCATCGCGAAGGGCGTGCGCGTATAGATGCTCGTCAGGTTGACAAGGACATCGACGGAGCCAAACGTGGCCACGGTCCATTCGACGAGTCGTTCGGCTTCGTCGGCGGATCGCAGGTCGGCGCGAAACGTCTCCGCCCGGACGCCGAGTTGTCGGCATTCGACAGCCAGTTCGTTGAGTGATTCACCGCTGGTCAGATAGCTGAGGGCGAGGTTCGCTCCCCGTTCGGCCAGTTGTCGAGCGAGCTTCGCGCCGATGCGGCGTCCGCCTGTGATGAGGACCGTCTTGCCGTGCAGGTTCATAGTGCGAATCCTTCCAAGCAGGTCGTTGAAAGCCTATTTACAGAACAGTCTGAAGCGAAATTCAATTCGCCATCTGTTGCTACTCCGTACTACTTCTACTGTCCGTTGGTCTTTATCGAATCTAAGGTTTTGTGGGATAGTTCTACTGTGACGTTTTCGTCTCGACCGATGACGAGGAAAGACTGTTTTGCCTGATCCGTGCCCCGGCCTTGCCATCCGTGCTATCAAGCATGATCCCCAAACCGAGCCGGAGCCTCGTGAATCAGTGGCGTTCAAGGTAGCACGGATGGCAAAGCCGGGGCACGGATGAAGCAGAAACATCACAGTAGAATTAGGGCTTGGCCGCTCAAAACTTGTCCGCGATGGAGGGGTCGATGCCGCCCTCGTGGTCCGTGAACCGCATCGACTCTTTCTTCCATTGCAAGTTCACGATGCCCGTGGGGCCGGAGCGGTGTTTGGCAACGACGATCTCAGCGAGGCCGGGTCTGTCGTCCGGGTTATAGGCATCCGGGCGGTGCAGGAACATCACGATGTCGGCATCCTGCTCGATGGCACCACTCTCGCGCAGGTCTGCCAGTCGAGGCCGCTTGTCCTCACGTAACTCCACGCCACGATTGAGCTGCGATAGGGCGATCACCGGTAACTCGCACTCTTTGGCGATCCCCTTGAGTCGCCGTGTGATCTGGGCGATCTGCTGTTCGCGACTGGCTCGCTTGTCGTCCGACTCAATCAGTTGCAGGTAGTCGATGATGACGAGACCCAGATTGTTTCGCCGCTTGAGTCGCCGGCAAATGGCGCTGATCTGACCGACGGTTCGTCCGGGTTGGTCGTCGATGAACAACGGCAGTTCGCTCAGTTCCGAAGAGGCCTGCATCAGCGCATGGCGTTCGGCCGGTTCGAGCTGTCCCTTGCGCAGGCGGTGCCCGTCGAGTCTGGCTCGGATGCACAAAAATCGTTCGGCCAGTTCGAGCTTGGACTGTTCGAGGCTGAAGATCAGTGTCGCCGTCTCACCCGCCCCGGCCACATACTCGGCCACGTTGCAGACGAAGGCCGTTTTTCCCATCGAAGGACGGGCGGCAATGATGATGAACTCTGACGGTTGGAAGCCGTTCGTCTGGCGATCCAGCTCCTCGAAGCCCGTCGATAGCCCGCTGATCGAGCCTTCCTTGCCAGCTCGCGCGTTAATGCGGTCGAGCGTGGCGTGCATGATCTCATCCATGCTGAGCTTCGCACCGCCCTGCTGATCCGACAGAATCTGGAAGATGCCTTGCTCGGCTCGAGTCAACACGTCGGCCGTGTCATCGGAGCCGTCGTAGCAGTCGCGCAGGATCTCGGTGCAGACATTGGTCAGGCTCCGTTGAATCCACTTGTCGCGGACAATCTCGGCGTAGTACTTTGCGTGGGCAGCGTGAGGAACTGTCTCCAAGATTTCGAGCAGGTACGGGGCACCGCCGATGTCCTCCAATTGCAGGCGCGCGTCCAGTTCCTCGGCCAGCGTGACGATGTCGGATCGGCGATTCGCTTCGTGCAGCCTCAGGATGGCCGCAAAGATGGACTGATGAATGTCGCTGTAGAAATGCTCGGGCCGGAGGATGTCAGCGATCTCGTCGATGGCATGATTCTCAAGCAACACGCTACCGAGAACGCTTCGTTCGGCCACAAGATTTTGCGGCGGAAGATGGGCGCCACCAAAGCTGCCGCGAGAATTCAAATCAGCCATGACCAGCAGCCCCGTAACGCGAAAGAGTTCGCACGCCAGAACCGCGACATCGCCGTCTGGAAAAAAAATGGCGACGCACCCCAAGCAGGGTGCGTCGCCGTCGTGAGCAATAAATATCCGAACTGCGGATCATTTCTTCGCAGCAGGGACCACCCAGACCTTGACCTCGGTCTGGGCCTCGGCGTGCAGGTGAATCTTGACGGTATACATCCCCAATTCCTTGAGTGGTCCGTCCAAGCGAATATCGTCGGATTCGATCTGGTAGCCAGCAGCCTTGAGCGCCTTGCTGATGTCCGGCCCCAGAATGGAACCGTACAAGTGACCTTCTTCATTGGCGATGGCTTCGAGTGTCACGCTGTACTTGCCCACCGCCTCGGCGCGAGACTTGAGCTGCTTGATCCGATCCACCTCGATGCTCTCCAGTTTCTCTTGATGACGCTTGACGCGGCGTTTGTTGTCCTCGGTGGCGAGGGTCGCCATGCCATTCGGCAGGAGGAAGTTGCGAGCGTAACCAGGTCGGACGCGAACAACCTCACCACGCTTGCCGAGCGATTCGACATCGTCAGCCAACAGCAGCTCAATTTGGCGGGAAATTCGTGGGCGACCGGAAGCGGTATGCGTTGCGCGTGACATCTTGCTGGATTCCATGAAAACATGCCGACCCCGACGGGCCGAGCCAAATAGAATTTGTGTGCAACAGAGGCAGACTCGCTGTTGGGCGAACTCAAAACCTCGTCATTTCAATTGCCGGATGGGGAAATCAACTTCTTTACTGATCCGTTAGAACGGGACTTCATCAACGGACGGACTGCTCGCGGGGCCGCTCGACGTATCTTCAAAATTGGGGTAGTCACCGGTGTCTTGCGAGAAACCACCCTGGTCACTGCCACCACCGTCTCGAGCGGCAGGTGCAGCAGTGCCCCGGTTGCTGGAACCACCCCCACTTGGAGGTCCGCCGCCGTCTGTACGGCTACCGAGCATGGTCATGCTTTCGCCAACAATTTTTAACTTGGTCCGTTTCTGTTTGGTCTCGCGGTCTTCCCAAGAGTCCATCTGCAGGCGACCCTCGATCAAGACTTGTTTGCCCTTGGTCAAGTATTCGCCAGCGACTTCAGCAGTGCGATCCCACAGTGTCACATCAACAAACGTGACCTCTTCCTTTTTGGAATTGGATTGCTTGTCGAACCAAGTCCGATTCACCGCCAAGCCGATCTCGGCGACTGCAGTTCCGCTTGGAAGATACTTCACTTGCGGGTCACGGGTGAGATTGCCAATTAAGATGACCTTGTTGTAGCTCGCCATGATTCAGTTCCTTCAGTGGCTGGTTTCAACTAAACACCAAATCGAAACAAGCCAAGCGGTGAGACTCTTCCGTGAGGACACTGATACTGATTTCGCGTCACGTTCAAAGCGACCATTCAGTGGCACAATACGGCTTTCAGCGACCTTCTTCAAAACCTTCGGGAGCGCGTTCTTTTTCACCGTAACCGCCGGAGCGGGGATCACGGGGATCGGGGCGCTGTTCGGGACTGTGCAGGGCACCGTCGTGCGAGGTCAAGGCATCGACCATGGCGTCGAAGATCACCTTGGGATGACGAATCACCAACTGGCGCAGCACGGTTTCATTCAGTTTGCACAGCCGATTCAGCTCGGCCATTTGATCGCCTTCCATCGTAAAGCAGGTCAGGTAATAGAGACCTTTCCGGTGCTTCTCAATGGGATAGCACAACTTGCCGTCTTGCCATGGACGAGACGCCACCAACTTGGCACCCACTCGATCAAGGATGCCATGCACTGCCTGCTGCGTCCCCTCGGCATCGGCCGCGAACTTGTTGCTGTCCAGCAGGAACATCCCTTCGTACTGATACTCAGCCAAAATAAAATCCCTTCGAGAATTGTCGCCACGCGGGGCCGACCTGTCTGAACACGGCCGGTCTATAAATCTGCCAGCCCAAACACGGGCCTACTCGACTCACTGCCAATTACTACTTACGCAATTCCAAACCATGATTCAAAATTTCTTGGGAGTGTGCGGAGAACCTTGTACCGGATTCACCACGATTTGCAACCGGCCCCAATTGTTGAAACCGATCTCTCTGCCAATTCATTGCGTGAGCGTTACCCAAATCTAGTAAGGAACTGGCTCGAAATAACTTCTCGATTTCCAGTCGCTCGTTTAACCGCAAGCCAAAGGCGAGCGCGGAGGGGTGACACCGTGCATCAACTCCGTACCGCCTCCGCGCTCGCCTTTGGCTTGCGGT
>JAYTGQ010000727.1:0-1331 GCA_043733345.1 Schlesneria sp. | reverse complement strand
CCACCGAGTTCGCCGCCTGCGGCGGCTTGAACCACCCCCAAACCGTCAGCGTCCCATCCGCCATCAATGGCACCGGTTCCCATCCCACCGAAGGTTGTCTCAACAAAAACGACATCGGGCTGCTCCCCTTTTCGAGTGGCGTGGTGATGTAGGGTGCGTGAAGTCCTCGGAACGCACCGTGTTTATGACGCACTGCGGACGATTGCCTATCGTCTTCCATCTTAAAGTAGCCATCATCGCTCCGCGTGATGAGCCTGTCACCGGCGACATTCAACCGTTCTCAACCGGCTGCTTCATGCGGCATCTTTTTGGTGTTCATCGACTTTAATCGGCGGCCGAATCTGCGATTAGCCGGGAATGGCGATTGAGCGTCGGTTCCGCGAGGCTCATCACGCGGAGCGATGATGGCTACTTTGGGCCGCGTCAGGTGACGGGGTGATTGGTTTCGAGGTCGAAGTCGGACCAGTTTTGTTGGATTCAGATGGCGGCGTCGTGGCGGTTGTGAAACCGGCGCGGTGGGGGGACTGACTTGGTGGGTGGGGACGGCGTGGCTCCGGTCTCGGACTCCGGCTGGGTCAGGAAGACGGGTTTGCCGTCGTGGAATGAGGAGTTCTTCAAATCGCTGAAGCATGATTTCTCGCGGTCCATCGACACAGCCGGGATGCGAAAGCAATTTCGCCAGAGACCTCGGGGAGGACGGTTGAGTCGAATTGCGCGGGTTGTCTTTGGTCTTCTCAACCGACTCGGCGGCGTGGAGGTAGGCTCGACCAGGCGGCAGTGAGAAGCCGAACGATCCGTTGTCCATTGATGTCATCGATTAAGTCCCCTCCCACAGCGGCCGCGCAGCGGAGCCGCAACTCACGTTCAAGTTCGCGAAGGGCTTGCCGTCGGCATCCACCACTTTGCCCGCGACCTTGCGAGCCGCGACCAGATGTCATTGAGATGTCGCGACCTTTTCCGCCTCGACGAGGATACCGTCATCCAACAGAGCGATCTTCGACGGATCTTTGTCGAACTTCTTCAATCAGACGTTGTCGATGCCCGGCGACGAAACCGGCAGCCGATAGCGTTCGTCGCGAGTCCGCAAAGCCTCACGAAACGGCCCAAAACGGCCCATTTCATCGTCACCCGCGACCCATTGGTGCGGCAGCCACGCGCCGCAGTCATCGAGCATTTTCAAGGCCGATTCGATGGCGATCTGCCTCGCCACAATGACCTTGGAAATTGGGATTGATATCGGCGATGTCGATCTCGTCATCTGTATGAATCCACCGTGGAGCGTGGCCAGCTTTCTGCAACGCATTGGCCGGGGTTGTCGGCGCTTGCAGGGG
>JAYTGQ010000726.1:0-4126 GCA_043733345.1 Schlesneria sp. | reverse complement strand
GCGGCCGCGTCAGATCAGCTTCACCGGCACCTGCCAATATCTCCTCGCGTCTTGGACCGACATGGTGCGCGGCCGCATCCCACCAGACAGACTGTCGGTCCACTGCCTCGCACTACTGTCCCAAATCGCCACCTGCGAAGTCGGAGATCGCCCCGGTCGCATCGAACCCCGCGTCCTCAGACGCCGCCGCCACAACGACAAGCTCATGCAGCAACCCCGCCACGTCCTGAAGAAACAACTCGAATCCGGTAACGCCAAAGCGTAACACCAGTTACAGCCACGACAGTGCCATTCCACCCAGCCGCTACTTCGATTTTTCACGTTCGAGCGTCACGAGAATCTGTTCGCTGCCGGATGTGGAGGAAAAGTCGGTGGGTCGTGCTTTTTCCGGTGGAGCAAAACAGAGCTTGCGAGTTTTCTCACCGAGCTCGTAAATCCCCGGGTATTGTTTGCCGGCTCCTTTCCCTTCCGTCGGACTGAAGTCGATGGTCTTGGGCTTCTTCGTGGGGTCGATGGTGCTGGTCCCCTTACTAATCTCATTCCCTTCGGAACGAAGGCTCCATGTGCCGTCCGAGCCGTTGACCACCGTGATTTTCCTAGCGTCCTCGTCCGTGGACTTGTTGCCGTCAATTTCGAGGGCCACGACTCGCCATGTCCCTTCAATGAGTTTGCGGTCTTTCTTGATCGCTTCGTCCTGGGCCTCGTCTGCGAAAGCCCTCGCGACAACCGCCGTGAGCAAAACTCCGACGAACAAAAACCCGAAGTAAGGATTTCTCATGTGGTTCATCATTTGTCATTTCCCGAGCAGTTGGAGTTGGACTGAACGATGGGCCGCCCTGGGCTGATGAAAACTTGGTCTTGCCCCAGTGTTTGTGGTCTGATGATCTGTGTGGAAATCTCGACGCTGACCTACGAAAAGTCTGTGAACCGAGGCAGGTTGATTCTCGCCAAACCAAACCATGTCAACATCGAACTTTCGATATCCTTTTGAAATCCTCCTTATTTGAGGAACTACCGCGCAGTAAGAAAGCTCCTGCAACTCGCACAAGTCGATGAAGGACTCGTTTGCGACTCGGTCAATGTCCTCGGAATTGGGAAAGTAGTCGGTGCCTACAACTCAGCAGACGAGGACTTGTTTTGCATTGAGTTCCTTGGTCATTCGAAATGGCAGTTGACCCACGGCCAGATTCCTTTGATGCGTGTCGAGCATGGAATTCCCAAATTGCCGATGGAGAAATCTCAGGTCCACAAATTTGACGACACATTTCTGCGGCTTTTCCCGAACACAACTTTGTTACAAAGACAGACCATGAGTCGTGTCGCAACGGCGGCAACCAGATTGAGCCATGGTACGGTTGTGATCATTCGAGATAATGCTGAGCAGGAAGCGAGTCGATTGGGAAAGCAGGCGACGATGTTGGATCCGCAACCGCTTTCCGCAGTACTTTTGGAAACCGCGTCACGAATTGACGGGGCAATCCTCATCTCCCCCAACGGCCTTTGTCACGCAATCGGTGTCATTCTGGATGGCAAAGCGAACGACAAAGGATCGGCTGAACGTGGAGCCCGGTTCAATTCCACTGTCCGATATGTTTACGGAAGCGATGATGTTGCGTGCATTGGCTTAGTCGTTTCCGATGACGGAATGGTTGATGTCTTCTCTGAGTATCACCGTCGCATTTCAAAGGAAGAAATCGAACGTAAGTTCGTGGCGTTGTGAGAAGTTGTCTCAGGCAGTGGCCTTGACCAACGCGCATTCAACGAAAACATGAACTGGCTCGAAGAACATGCATTCTATCTTTCCGGTGAACAGTGCGCCGAACTGAGTCAAATCACTGAAAAGGAGTCAAAAACAGCCAGACCGGGATTCCGACGCATCTACGGCGAGTTCAAGTCGAACGAGGAAATGAACGACTCCTTTCTCATCGAATAGGCAAGGGCTGGGTGGCCCGGCTTAGATCATCAATTACAACAGAATGTGCCACTGCTTCGGAGACTTCGGAGCAGTGGCACGATCACCCGTCGCTGTCGCTTGAATCGTGACGAACGGCGGATCGCAATCCTGATCGAAAGTAAAACGCTGACGCATGGCGACTGTGACGGATGACATCGAGATTGCGGTGGCGGTTGAGGATGCCGAGTTGTGGGAGTTTGTTCCCGAGGAACTGCGGCAGTTGGAGAATCCGCAGACGGCGATTCCTCAACTGGCGAAGGATGCCGAGCAAATGCGCGCGATCGAAGCGTGCGTTCAGCGGGTTCCCACGCGGCATGTGCTGCGACACGGCGATGCTCGGCAGATGGGCGGTCTCGCGCCTGAGTCGGTGCATCTCGTTCTCACGTCTCCGCCCTATTGGACGTTGAAGTCTTTGGAAAACATCGCGACACCGACTGGCAACTCGGTCACATCGACGACTACGCCGAGTTCCTCGACGACCTCGACCGGGTTTGGCAGCGCTGCTTCGATGTTCTGGTTCCCGGCGGTCGAGTCATCTGCGTCGTCGGTGATGTCTGCCTCTCTCGCCGCAAGAACAATGGTCGGCATACGGTCGTCCCGCTGCACGCCTCGATTCAGGAGCGGTGCCGAACGATGGGCTTCGACAATCTGTCACCGATCATCTGGAGCAAGATCGCCAACGCGGTGTACGAGGTCGAAGGGGGCGGTGGTTTCCTCGGGAAGCCGTACGAACCGAACGCGGTCATCAAGAACGACATCGAGTTCATCCTGATGCAGCGCAAGCCCGGAGGCTATCGCGCGCCGAGTCTCGCCAAACGGTTGCTCAGCATCATCAGCGAAGAGAATCACCGCTGCTGGTTCCAACAAATCTGGACCGGGCTGACCGGTGCCTCGACCAAGAATCATCCGGCTCCGTATCCGACCGAACTGGCCGAGCGATTGGTCCGCATGTTCAGCTTCGTCGGCGATACGGTACTCGACCCCTTCTCGGGCACGGCCACGACCAGCATCGCCGCCACACGTTGGGGCCGTCACAGCGTCGGCTACGAGATCGACGAGACCTACCTCAGCTACGCCAGCAAACGATTCGCCCGCGAGACGGCCGGGCTGTTCAACGAATCGTCGCTCCAAGTCGATCGGGCGAATCCATGAACTATGAAGCTCGGCTCAAGGCGGCGATTTGCCACTTCTGGAACACTCGCGACGACCAATCCGTTCGTCAGGGAACTGCGACGGGACAGCGCGACGCTGGAGCGCAGGGCTCCCGCATCTAAAACTCCAAGCACGAACGGCACTTCGGGAATCTGCATTATTTGCCGGTGAAAAATGCACATGTTTTCAGCGGGCTTCTCAGCCAGCGTAATCTGCTGAAGTCTCAAGTCGCTTTAAGCCAAACAGTTCGAGATGCGGCGACCCTGCGCTGGAGCGCGATCCGCCGTCACCGGTGGCAAGCAGATGGATTTGTTTGTCGGACTGATCCGAGAGTTGATGATTGAGGCCGGCATCCCCGACGCGGCCCTTCATTGCGAACGCAATCTCGAACTACCGGGCTATTATCGAGCCGAGAAGAAATGGGACTTGATCGTCGTCGTGGACGAGACGCTGATCGCCAGTGTCGAGTTCAAGTCACAAGTCGGTCCGTCCTTCGCCAACAACTACAACAACCGGACGGAAGAGGCACTCGGCTCGGCCACGGACCTTTGGCTTGCGTACCGCGAGGGAGCGTTTCGGACATCGCAACGCCCGTGGCTCGGCTACTTGATGCTGCTCGAATAAACTCCGCGGTCGATGTCGCCGGTGGCCGTCCGTGAACCGCACTTCAAAGTCTTCGATGAATTCCGCGAAGCCTCGTACGCCAAACGCTACGAGATCCTGCTGACGAAACTGATCCGGGAGCGGTTGTACGACGCCACCTGCCTGCTGCTCTCGGATCGTGAGCGAGGAAAGCAAGGCATGTATCGAGAACCCAACGCCGAACTGGGTTTCCAGCCATTTGTTGCCTCATTGCTCGGACGAGCCATCGCATTTGCCAAGACACGCTAACGAAGGTCTGATGAGGCATCGCGGGGCCACCCTGGGCTGATGAAAACTTGGTCTTGACGGTCGATTGTGTTCTTCCGGGATTTGTTTCGCTATTTGGTATCCGCGTAGGCGAGGCGGCGTTGGGTGTGA
>JAYTGQ010000725.1:0-10904 GCA_043733345.1 Schlesneria sp. | reverse complement strand
CAGCGAGGGACTTCGCGGTCTCACGCTGGGAGCCAATCCGACCATCGTTCGCAAGGGGATCGAGAAGGCTGTCGATGCCGCGATGAAAAGAACCGGCGGCTAGCGCCGTGCCGCTCACAGAATGCCAAAGTGAGTGCCATTGGGCGCTAGCCGCCGGTCGTTCCAACTCATCGGCGGCTAGCGCCCAGCCGCTCACGGGAAGTTATTGCGTGCCAGTTCCTTAGTTGCCGAGTGGGGTTTCGGTTCAGTCATGGAGATGGTTGGATCCCACTTTTCACGCTTGATGCGGACTGGTCTCTGGGGCGACTCGTTGTTACCGAGGATCAGTTGACGTTCTCGGCAAGTTTTGTGGGAACACCCGTTGCAGTTCCATTCGCGTCCATTGTCAACGTCTCTCGTGAATGGCCCGGCTTACGAATTCAATTCCGACAAGGCCATGAACCTCCCAGCGCGGCCTTGAGCCGCAACCCAATCTTGGACAGAAGGAAACAAAGGATCAGTCGGAACGCGACTTTGGCAATACCGTCAAAGTCTGATGGATCGCGGCCCTTCGTTCCCTTCGTTTGCTTCTGTTCAAAATCTTCGCGCCGCGCGAAGAAATAAAATGTGAGTAGTACGGATCTCAGACAATCGACCCGTCGGTTGACGAGTGCCATGGAACGTGTCTCTGTGAAGCCTCTAACAGAAGCCCCCCCCTTGAGGCCCAGACAAAGTAGCCATCAGACCGAATAGCGCCCCGGACGCTTGGAAGCGTCCGGGGCGCTGCACCGCCAAATTAAGACACCACCCCCTCGCTCCGCGTGATGAGCCTTGTCGGATCGGATGTCCACTGGTGAAAGACTCATCACGCGGAGCGATGACGGCGACTTTGACGGTAATCCCGAAACTGGACTCTCGTTCACGGCAACTTTCGCAAACGAAAGTGTCCAAGCGGCTCGTTTCTCGCGCTCTCCCCGATCGCCAATAGAGTCTTTGTTGGTAGCGACCCGATTCTCCCAACCCCGGGGTCGTTTACAAGATTCTGCCGAGTGCCGGGTCTGGCACGATGGCGTCACGAATCGCGTGGTGGTTTCCGCTTCCCGGCATTCGCCAGTTTTCTAGCAAGGAACGAACCATGCGTCACTCGACCCGACTGTTCGCGATCACCGGACTCATGGGCGGGTTTCTGCTGGCGGGGGCAGCCAGCCGGGGCGAGGAAAACGCCTTGCAGGTGGGGGATTCCGTGCCGGACTTCAAATGCCTCGATGATCAGGGGTTGATCTGGGACTCGCGGGACCATGTCGGCAAGAAGCCGATCGTCGTGTACTTCTATCCCAGCGACTTCGCGTTCTGCTGCACCCGGCAGGCTGCGCGCTATCGCGACCGTCAGCGCGATCTGGAAAACCACGGTGTGGAAGTGGTGGGCATCAGCGGCGATGTCGTCGCCGCACATCGAATGTTCAAGGAAACGCATCGGCTGAACTGTGCGCTGCTGGCGGATTGGGAGGGCCACATCGCCCGCAAGTTTGGGGTGCCGCTGCGGGCGGGCGGGAAGGCGATGGTGAAAGACGCCGATGGCAAAGAGATCGTGGGCGAGGATGGCGCGGCAATCAAAGTCCGACGGGAGTTCACTACGGAGCGATGGACCTTTGTGATCGGCAAGGACGGACGCATCGTCTACAAGGACTCGACCGTTGCGCCCGCGAAAGACAGTCAAGAAGTCCTGGAGTTCCTCTGCAAATGACCGCCAAATGACTCGTAGGACGGGCACTCTTGCCCGTCCGCGTGTTGGCTGTCACAGCACGACGGGCAAGTGTGCCCATTCTCCAGACGCCGCGACTTGCCCTTCGACCGGCGACCTCCCGCGCAGTGCGTTTCGGAAATGGCCATACTGCGAAACGCGTTGAATGCTTCTCTTCGGGCGAACCGTACATGCACCCGCCACTCGCAGATCAGGATCAGTGGCTGGAACGGCATCGGCCGTATCTGACGCTGCTGGCTCGCGCGCATCTGAATCCGCGCCATCCGGCGAAACTCGATTCGTCGGACATCGTGCAGCAGACGCTGTTGGATGCGTTTGCCAAGCAGGATCAGTTTCGAGGCTCAACCGAGGCCGAGTTGGCCGCGTGGTTGCGAGAGATCTTGAAGCACAACCTAGCCGACGCGCTGCGCAACCAGCAGCGCGACAAGCGCGATGTTCGCCGCGAGCGGTCGCTGGACGAAGGGATCGATGCGTCGTTCGCGCGCACGCAAGCGTGGCTGGCCGCCGTGCAGTCGTCTCCCAGTCAGAAGGCCGTCAAGCAGGAGGATCTGCTGCGACTGTCCGAGGCTCTGACCAAACTGCCCGAAGCACAGCGTGAGGTGATCGTGTTGCATCACTTGCAAGGGCTGAAGTTGGCCGAGGTCGCGGCAGAGATCGGTCGCAGTGACGCGGCGGTGGCGGGACTGTTGTTTCGGGGACTGAGGACGCTGCACACTCTATTGGAAGAATGAGGCTTGGCCATGTCGGAAGACAGCGTGACAACACCCGACGACGACGCGGATCGCGACCAGCAGTTGGAGGCGGTGATCGCCGACTACATCCGGGCGTGCGAGTCTGGTCTCTCGCCGGATCGTCGTGAGATTCTGGAACGCCATCCGGAACAAGCCGACGAATTGCGGCAGTTCTTTGGCCAACGCGACCGCATGAATCAGATGGCCGAACCGATTCGAGGCTTTGGCGACGCTCTGGCTCTGGCAGTGGGGCCGGGGCAACAGCTCAATTACGTGGGGAACTACGAACTGCTGGAGGAGATCGCGCGCGGTGGGATGGGAGTCGTCTACAAGGCGCGTCAAACCACGCTGGGACGCATCGTGGCGGTGAAGATGATCGTCTCCGGGCGGCTGGCCACCGAACAGGACGTGCAGCGGTTCCATGTCGAAGCGGAAGCGGCGGCCGGTCTGCAACACCCGAACATCGTCTCGATTCACGAGGTGGGGCAGCACGAGGGCTTTCACTATTTCTCGATGGACTACGTCGAGGGCCGCGACCTGTCGGCGATCCTGCGCGAGAACCTGTTGCCCGCGAAGCAGGCCGCGACCTACGTCCGCCAGATGGCCGAAGCGATCCACTCCGCGCACCAGCAGGGGACGCTGCATCGCGATCTGAAGCCGTCGAACATCTTGATCGACAGCCACGATCAGGTGCGCATCACCGACTTCGGTCTGGCGATGCGCGTCGAGGGGGACAGCGACCTGACTCGCACCGGCCAGATCGTGGGGACTCCCAGCTACATGCCCCCCGAGCAAGCGCAGGGCAAGCGCAGCCTGATCGGCCCCGGCAGCGACGTGTACTCGTTGGGTGCCGTGCTTTACGAATGCCTCGCCGGCCGCGCGCCGTTCCGAGCCGACTCGGTCCTGAAGACGATCGAGCAGGTGATCCATGTGGAAGCCGCCTCACCGCGCCTGCTGAACCCCGGCATCGCCCGCGACCTGGAAACGATCTGCCTGAAGTGCTTGGAGAAGGAGCCGCACCGCCGCTACGGCACGGCACAACTTCTGGCTGATGACCTGGGCCGGTTCCTGCGCGGCGAACCGATCACCGCGCGGCCCATCAGCCGCCCGGCGCGATTGTGGCGCTGGTCTCGTCGCAAGCCGATCGTCGCCAGTCTGACCGCCCTGTTGTTGTTGGCGCTCGTGACCATCACGGTCACATCGAGTCTGGCCTATGTCCGCGAAGTCGCGCACCGGCACGAAATCGAGGACAAGAACACCGAGATCAGTCGGGCACTCCAAGGCGAGAAGCAATCCAAGGCCGAGGAGAGCCATGCCAAAGAGGTTGCCACGCAACGGCTCTATCGCTCACTGGTGGCGCAAGCACGAGCCAATCGTCTGAGCCGGCGCATCGGCCAGCGGTTTGAATCGCTGGAGGTGCTCCGCGAAGCCAGCCGGATGGCGCACGCCATGTCGCTTCCCGAGGCGGATTTCCTCGAACTCCGCAACGAAGCGATCGCTTGTTTGACCTTGGCCGATCTCCGCACGGCTCAGGAGTGGAACGGTTGGCCGACGGGCAGCTTGCAGGTGGATTTCGACGGTGCCTTGGAACGCTATGCTCGGGTCGACCGTGCGGGAAATATCAGCGTCCGTCGCGTGTCCGATGATGCCGAACTCTGCACGCTGACAGGTTTGGGAACTCAAGAAGCCTTCCCGACCCTCAGCCGAGATGGACGATTCTTCGTTGTCGCGAACAATCGATTCAAACTTTGGGACTTGTCGGCCCGCGAGCCGATCCTCACCGAAGGGACCGGCTATCCCGCTTTTCGAGCCGACAGCCGGCAAATGGCGTCGCTGCAAGAGAACGGCCAAGTCCGACTCTTCGATCTTCCGTCTGTGAAACAAGTGCGGGAGATTACGGTCACCTCACCCGCGCGGTGCGTTGCCTATCATCCGCTGTTGCCGCGATTGGCTGTCTCCTCGCCGACGGGGGTTCAGATTCTGGAGATCGACACGGGGGCCGTTCTCACCCATTTGCCACAGCCAGGTGCAGGTAATCTGGCCTGGCACCCCGACGGCAAGATGCTGGCGGTCGTGGGGAGCGACCACAACATCTACTGTTGGGATGTCGCCACAGGCAAAGTGTCCGCCGAACTGAAAGGCCACGCCGAGGGAACGTGTCTTGCGTTCAGTCACAGCGGCGACTGCTTGGCCAGCACCGGCTGGTTTCAACCGCTGCGACTCTGGAACCCTCAAACGGGCGAGCAGTTGTTCCAATCGCCGATTGCCATGACGCAGTTCCCCCGCTTCAGTCCCGACGACCGGTTGGCGGTGTGCTACGCGGGCGATGGTCGGCTGCGGATTTTGGAAGTCGCGACGGCTAATAGTTGCTACCGAACGATGATCCGCGATCCGGCCTTGGGCCGCGGACATTATTGTTCGTCGGATGTCAGTCCCAACGGCCGGCTGCTCGCGGCGGGGATGGCCGATGGCGTCGCGCTGTGGGATCTCGCCAATGGCAAGCCACTCACTTTTCTGCCGACCGGGAGCGTTGTGAGAACGGTTCGGTTTGAACCGTCCGGCGCGCTCCTGGCGGGCGGATACCTGGGGCTGGTCCGTTGGGAGATCGAGGTCGTGGGCGCGCCAGCGCTGCAAACGGTGCGCGTTGGATCACCAGAAACACTGATGCCCGCCGCGCGATCCGAGAACATGGGAATCAGCCGTGACGGCCGCGTGGTGGCTCAAGCCATGTTCTGGGGTGGGATGGTTTGGAATCGGGACTCGGCGAACCCGCCGCATCGGCTGATGCATGATGACACGCGCTACATCGACGTCAGCCCCGATGGTCGCTGGGTCGCCACGGGGAGCCATTCGCAGACCAAGGTGCGAATCTGGGATGCAGCCACCGGAACGCTCGCTCACGAGTTGCCCACGCAGGGATTGGCCTACGTGGTGTTTAGTACCGATGGCCGCTGGTTGGTCACGGGTGCTGACGGCAATCGGCTGTGGTCGGTCGATTCCTGGAAAGAGGCACGATCCATCGGGGGGCGCGGCGGAGTCGCCTTTTCTCCGGATGCAAAGGTTCTGGCGGTGGAAAACGGAAATGGCGCCATCCGGCTGATCAATCCAGAGACCGGGCGGGACTACGCGTTGCTGGAAGATCCTCATCAGGACCGAGCGGGGCATGCGCGATTCTCGGCCGATGGGTCGCAATTGACGGTGACCGGCAAGGAAGGCCAAGCGATTCACCTCTGGAATCTTCGCGAGATTCGCGCCCAGTTGGCCGAGATGGGCCTCGATTGGGATTTGCCCCCGTATCCGCCGGCTGATGGACTTCAGCCGCTCACACTGGAAATTGCCAAGTCCTCAGTACCCTCTCCCCTCGAACCGAATAATTTGCAGCGGCTGATCGACCTGCTTCAGGTGCGTGATGAACGGGCCGTGGCCGCCACCAAACAACTGGGGGAACTCGGCGCGCAGGCGGTGCCGGCCATCCCCGCGCTCAACGCTGCGATGAACGATCGCAAATACGACGCACTTCATGGGAGCTTGCGGTCGGCGGCGGCGGATGCCTTGGGCCGCATCGGTCCGGCGGCGGTGCCGGTTCTGATCAAAGCGGCGAGCAGTTCCGACGAGTCACTGCGAACCCAGGCCAACCAGGCGCTGGCCTCAATGGAACAACGTCCGGCAGAAGCGGCCCCGGCGATTCGCAAACAGTTGCACAACCCGGAGCCTGCGGTACGTCGCGCCGCGGTGTTGGCACTGCGGCGGCTGGGCGGGGAATCGGCGGTGTTGGACGAACTTCAAGCCAGTCTGAAGGACGACAATCCCGGTGTGCGTCAAGCGGCCGCCCATGTTCTCGGAGAAATCGGCGCACCAGCCGAAGCGGCTATTCCCTCGCTGATTGGCGCGTTGCGCGACGAGCAGGTGTCTGTCGCCCGCGCGGCCACCGCCGCCTTGGCGCTCGTCGGTCCCAAGTCCGACGATGTCATTCGCGTTCTGATCGCCATCGCCAAAGATGGCAACCGGAGCCAGCGGAGCAACGCGATCCTCGCGCTGGGACAAATCGGTCCCACCGCAACAGCGGCGCTGCCGATCGTCCAGGCTGCGCTGTCTGACAACGATCTCGGACTGCGCAAAGTCGCTGGCTGGACGCTGAGGCAGATCGATGCCCAACTCGCCGAGAGGCAACTCGGCCCGGCCTTTGATCCGGTCGCCGCCAGTCGGCAGGATCGGGCGACGCTGCGGGTTGGTCTTGGCGACTGGCCGCAGTGGGGCGGCTCGCGGCTGCGTAACAACACGCCGGACGGCAAAAACATCCCGACGGCGTGGAACATCGAGACCGGGCGAAATATCAAATGGGCCGCGAAGCTCGGTTCGCAAACGTATGGCAATCCGGTCGTCGCCAATGGAAAGGTCTACATCGGCACCAACAACAATCACGGCTATTTGAAGCGTTATCCGCCGAAGATCGATTTGGGAGTGATGCTTTGCTTCGAGGAAGCGACTGGCAAATTCCTCTGGCAGTACTCCAGTCCCAAACACCCGAATGGACGGGTCCACGACTGGCCGCTGCAGGGGATGCCCTCAACGCCGGTCGTCGATGGCGATCGCCTGTGGGCCGTCACCAATCGCTGCGAGGTGGTGTGTCTCGACACCGAGGGGTTCCGCGACGGCGAGAATGACGGACCATTCAGCGGCGAAGCGAACGAGAATCCGGACGAGGCCGATGTCGTCTGGAGGTTCGACATGATGAAGGAGCTCGGTGTGTTCCCGCACAACATGAGCCAGTGTTCGGTGGCGATGGCCGACGGTGTGTTGTTTGTCTGTACGTCCAACGGTGTTAACGATGACCATGTCACCCTGACTGCCCCCGAGGCTCCGAGCTTTCTAGCGATGGACCGCGACACCGGCAAGGTACTCTGGACCGACAATTCACCGGGGCACAACATCCTGCACGCGCAGTGGGCATCGCCCTGTTATGGCGTCTTCGACGGGCAGGCCCAAGTGATCTTCCCTGGCGGCGACGGCTGGTTGTACAGCTTCGATCCGAAGGGAAACGGCCGGGGTGGTTCGCGGCTGCTCTGGAAGTTCGACGCCAATCCCAAAGAGTCGGTGTATTCGCTGGGTGGCCGATCCACTCGCAATCACATCATTGCGTTTCCCGCCATCTACGACGGGCTGATGTATGTCGCCGTTGGCGATGATCCGGAACATGGCGAAGGTGTGGGCCATCTCTGGTGCATCGACCCCGCCCATCGCATCAACGGTGCCGATGTGAGCCAAGACCTGGCCGTCGATGCCGCGAGCAACCTCATACCGCATCGACGGCTGCAAGCCGTGGATGTCAAGCTTGGCGAAGGGACCGTGCCGAATCCCGACTCGGCGGTGTGCTGGCACTACACCAGCCAGGACCGAAACGCCAATGGCAAGATCGAGTTCGAGGAGCAATTCCACCGCTCGATGAGTACTCCGGTGATCAAGGATGACATCCTGTACGTGCCGGACATGTCCGGACTCTTTCATTGCCTGAACGCCAAGACCGGCGATGTGTACTGGACCCATGACCTGTTTGCCTCGTGCTGGGGCTCGGCATTGCTGGTCGATGGCAAGGTCTACATGGGCGACGAGGATGGCGACGTGGTCATCTTCAACCACTCATCCAATCCGGAGATTGCTCTGCCCAAGGAAGTTCCCGTCACGGAGATCAACCTGGTCAATTCGATCTACTCGACGCCG
The DNA here is from genome assembly GCA_043733345.1 of Schlesneria sp. GTDB lineage: Bacteria > Planctomycetota > Planctomycetia > Planctomycetales > Planctomycetaceae > Schlesneria. Next base: position 2,714 of record JAYTGQ010000725.1, on the reverse strand, counting down.
ATCGTGGCCAACAACGTCCTGTACATCGCCACGAAGAACATGCTCTACGCGATTCAGGACTTCCCGGAACGCAGTCCCCCCGGCACCGACGTGCCCGACGCCACCAACCCCTCGAATCGAGAGAACGTATCAGACGCTGAATGAGGTGGTGATCTCGACGGCACCGTGGTCCGTGAGCCACGGCATTTTGCGATGACCTTGCTGCGCTGGAATCGGTGATGACACGAATCAGCCGCGTAGGGCCGGTTGCACCGGCCCCGTGTGACTTGATGTCACGGATTCCCGGACGAGTGCGTCGGCTCACGGACGAGGCGTGACATCCCAGACTTTCACCGTCTGGTCACAACTGGCCGATGCCAGCCGTTTGCCATCCGGACTGAACGCCACGCCGTAGACCCACGTGGTGTGCCCTTTCAGTGTCAGCGACTCCTGGCCGCTCAGGGCGTCCCACACCTTGACGGTCCCATCGTAGCTGGCCGAGGCCAGTCGTTGGCCATCGGGGCTGAACGCGACGCTCATGACCGGCAACGTGTGTCCATTCAGCGTGAGTGTTTCTTTTCCGTTCGTGATGTCCCACACCTTCACGGTCGCATCCGAGCTGGTCGAGGCCAGCCGTTTTCCGTCGGGGCTGAACGCCACGCTCCAGACCTCGCTGGCGTGCCCTCTCAACGTGAGAATTGCCTGACCACCCTTGGCATCCCACACCTTCACGGTCTTGTCGTACCCGCCTGCCGAGACCAGTCGTTTCCCGTCCGGGCTGAACGCCACGCCATAGACCCAATGGGTGTGCCCCTTCAATGCGAGCGTCTCCTGACCACTCGACGAGTCCCACACTTTGACGGTCATATCGACGCCAGCCGACGCCAGGCTTTTTCCGTCGGGACTGAACACGACACCATTGACCCCGCCTGAATGCCCTTTCAACTGGAGCAAGTGCCGACCGTCAATGGTGTCCCACACTTTCACGGTGTGATCGCTGCTGGCCGACGCCAGCCGATTGCCGTTCGGGCTGAAGGCCACGCTCGTCACGTCGTCTGTGTGCCCCTTCAGCGTACACGTTTCCCGACCGCTCATGGCGTCCCACACGATGACGGTCTTGTCCCTGCTGGCCGAGGCCAGCCGTTTCGCGTCCGGACTGAAGGCCACGCTGTTGACCACGTGGGTGTGCCCTTTCAGCGTGAATAACACCCGGTTCTCAACGATGGCCGGAGGAGACTTCGTCGGCTGTTTGGTCGGAACAGGGAAGTCGGCCTGCTTCTTGTTGGCGACCGGGGGATCATCCGATTCCTGTCCGGCCATCAGCGGATTTCGGAGCGCCAGGGAAACCACGACCAGTCCGGCCACGGTAGCGGACGCTGCGACCAATCGACTGCTGTGGACCCAACGTCTGAATCGTTCGTCGGTCTTCGTCACGTTCAACCCCTGAATTCGTTGCACGACAAGGTCGATGTCCGCACTGCGGCCGTTGACGGATACTCGGTTTGTCGGAACTCGTGAATAGCAATCTGGCCGCGTTCGCGTGAGGTCAAAGGCGCTCGTCATTGACGACTGTCGTGCATCAATCTCGTTCCTCCGGGCGTGATCCGCCAAATTCGTTGCCGGACGTGCGCTCCGTTGAGTGGTCGATGGCGTCTGGATTGTTGAGGCCGCAGTATTTCACCGCGGCCTCTTGTGGAGACCTTCCGGCAGAGGAGCGGGTGATGATCGTGAAAAACGGATGGCTGTTGGCGGCGTTGATGCTGATGGCGTGCGGGAACATCGGGGCTGCGGAGGAACCGAAGCCGGAAGCTCCCGCTTCAGGACCGGCCGTGGGCGAGGCGGTTCAGATATTCAAGAGCAGCGACGACCGGGGGGAGGCGTGGGACTCGGCCGAGCACGTCGGAAAGAATTACCTGGTGGTCTATTTCTATCCCGCCGACTTCACGGGGGGCTGCGGCAAGCAGGCGGAGACGTTCCGCGACTCGATGAGTCAGTTCACCGAGCTGGGGATCACCGTGATCGGTGTCAGCGGGGACGCGGTCAAGACCCATCAGTTGTTCAAAGAGGCTTTGAAGCTGAACTACACGCTGCTCGCGGATGAGTCCGGCGAGGTCGCCGACAAATTCGGAGTTCCCAAGTCGCCCGGCGGATTGGTCATGCCGTACGGCCCCGACCGCAAGCCGCTGCTCAATGAAGCGGGCGAGCGGTTTCGCGTCGAACGCCAAGCGACGTTCGCGCGCTGGACGTTCCTGATCGGCAGGGATGGCAAGCTGCTCTACAAGAACACCAAGGTCAACCCGGCCAACGATGCCAGGCAGATTGTGGAATTCATTCGCAACGAACAGACCATCGCCGAAATCAGGAAACTCGGCGGCCAGGTCGAGGTCGATGAGGCCAGTCCGATCCGCGCGGCGATTTCGGTGCAGATGGTCGGTTGCCGGTACAAAGACGAAGACCACGTCTGGCTGGCGTCGCTGCCGCTGCTGCGAACCGTGCGTCTGGGCCACAGCATCACCGATGCGGGCTTGGTGCATGTGGCGGGACTGAACCTGATCGAAACCTTGACCCTGCCGGGAGCACCAATCAAAGGTTTCGGTCTGTCCCAACTGAGCGGCCTCACGAAACTCCGCACGCTCGATTTGGAAAGCACTCAGATCAGTGACGCCAGCCTGGTCTATCTCCAGGGGTTCAAGGAACTGCAAACGCTGAACCTCGGAAGCACGCCCATCACCGGT
>JAYTGQ010000724.1:0-1332 GCA_043733345.1 Schlesneria sp. | reverse complement strand
CCCGCAGCGTGAGCGAGGGCGATTCCACGCGTGACATCTCGACGCCCTCGCTCACGCTGCGGGTGGGTGTGGAGGGAGTGACACCGCCGCTCGCGAACGAGGTTTTGTCCACAACAGAAGCGGCGTGTTCACGAACGGCCGCAGAAGTCTCGCAACTGGTTCGCGCCCGCAACAACCTCGCGGCGTTGCACGTCGCGCGAGGCGAGTTCGATCAAGCTCGGCGGGCCTTCATCCGCAATCTGCGACTCGCTCGAAAGCGACTCAGTCCCGGTGATCCGACGCTCGGTGTGCAGCTCATGAATCTGGCCGCAGTTCTGCGATTGGACGGCCGCTTGAGGCAATCCGAACGACTGACAATTCGCGCCGTGCGACAAACTCAAGTTCACGTCGGTTGGTATCACCCGCTCGTGGCTCAGGGCTTGTCGAATCTCGGCGCTTACCGTTTGCAGGCGGGACGGTTCGAGTCGGCGGAGTCTCTCCTGAGCAAGGCCACGACGATTCGCCGCCGCCTCCATCCCGTGGGGCATGTCCTCATCGCCAAGACGCAGCGCCAGTTGGCGGAAGCGCTGTTGGCTCTCGGAAAACATGCGGCCGCCGAACGGTTGCTCGATCAGACGGTGAGTGCGTTTGAAAAGCATCAACCGGTCGATGAAGCGCAACTCGCGCTGACGTTGTGCAGCTTGGGTTACGTCCATCTGACGGCGGGACGACTCGGCAACGCCGAACGAATCCTGAACAGAACACTCGAAATTCAACAACGCTGTCTTCCGGCACGCGATCCGCAATTGGTGCAGACCTTGAATGGTCTCGGTTGCCTCAACGCCGCACGAATGAACTTGGATGCCGCGCGTGGCTTTCACCGCCGGGCACTCGATCTGTCCGAGCAACTGTTCGGTAAGGAACATCCCGAGTTGGTCAAGACGCTCGTCTGGCTGGGTGAGGTCGCGTTGGCTCGCACCGATTTTGCCGAAGCCGAGGTGGTCCTCAATCGAGCGTTGGCTCTGCGCGAGCAGACTCTCGGTCAAGAGCACCCGCTCGTGGCGGAAGTCCTCACGCGGTGCGGGCAACTCGCGCTGGCTCAAGGTCAGCCGTCCCGAGCCATGTCGATCGGAGCGAGAGCCACGGCGATCTATCAGTCCGCCAAAGAATGCCCGCCACTGGCGATGGCCGATGTCCTGGCCGTGGCTGCCGAATCCGCGCGCCGTTTGACGAGAATCTCGCAAGCCGAGTCACTGACTGTTCAAGAACTGGCCCTGCGTCGAAAGGTGGTCGGTGATGACCACGTCTCGCTGCTGCCGGGAATCAAACGGCTGGCCAAGACGTATCTGGCCC
>JAYTGQ010000723.1:0-4129 GCA_043733345.1 Schlesneria sp. | reverse complement strand
CGCTCGTCCTTGAGCTTGATGTTCATGAAAACCAGAACTGAATACCAAACCTCCAAAGTTGTGTAGATACGAATGGGGCCAGCCCGGTGGGGTCGCTTGATCGAGGACTAGTCCAGCCTGTCAGCCGCGTCCAAGAAGGGTCTCACCGAGGGCGAAAAAGAGACCAAGCCGGTCTCATCCCCTAGCACAGACTCTCACGCGTGCGTCCCACCGCGGCGCACCAAACATCAACCACACCGCAGCGGCAGTGCCATTCGGCCGGCCCTCTTTAATCTGCTCGAGTACACGTTCTCAATGTACTCCAATCTCTACAACTTTGATGCGATCCACCGGACTGGTCGGGCCGCCTCGTCACGCGACCACTGGCGAGGCACGCAATCCTGTCACTGCGATCCAGCATACGTCTAGCGCGTGCGGTGAATTCGCAGGCCGACACCGGGGATGAATGCTTGGACGGGCGGGTACGCATAGCCGTGGAAGCCGTATCCCGTGTGATGGTGATGGACGGTGGTGGTGTTGCGGTGAATGACGGTTGGCCGCATTTGCCCGAAGAGAAATTCCATTGTCGCGTCGTGGATGTAGCTGGGGTTGGCGTTGTACTCGGAGCGATTGAAGGGAATCGACCGGTAAACCTCGGAGTACATTTGCGACAAGGAATGCGGATCGACTCGCCCAGCGGGTGGATTCGCGGCGACGTTATTTTCCGATCCGCAACAGAGGCCGGGAACGATGATTGGCATGTCGCTGTCATCCGCATCGGATGTCGGGGCTGGAGCCGGAGCAAGCGACTCCTGCTGAGCCGCAGCAGGTTCCGGTGCCGCGTCTTGTCGGAGCGAGACCAGCTTAATCGTCCCCTCTTTGAGCGAGACGTTTGAGGCACGCTCTGAAACGGGCGCGGGTGGCACAGGCCCCCAGCTTCCCGCCGCAAGCGGGAAGTCACCCGGTGTGATCGTGATCTTCCAACCCTCAAAGTCTTGAACGGCGGGTTCCGCCGCGCAGACCAGCACCGCCCCCAGCAGGAACATCGCACCACCCGTCACCCATCGAATCACTGTCTCGCGCATGTTTGTCGCCTTCACAAGCTGTCACTTCGATGCACCGCTTCCAGTCGCCAGTGCCTGCCCCACGCTAAAGAGGGTGGGAGACTGCTGTCAAACAGCGATTCCGCTGACGCGCGAGATTTCGTCGTTTCGGTTGAGCCACAGCGGATGGAGAGGTATCGCAACGGTGAGGTTCTTTGGCAACGACTCGGGAGATCGTCGGCCGAAGGAGCGAACTCGGGCTTAGCAGCCTGTTGAAAAAGCCATGTGCGTGAGGAAAGTCGCTTGTTTCTCGCGGCTCGGCAGGAGCCTCGCCCTCCCGACAGCCGTTTTTTAACAGGCTGTTAGCTTTGTTAGCCGGACTTCGGGAACTCACGAAGCGGACATCACCGGTTCGTCGCGGTCTTAGGAGCGAACAGTTTTGAGTTGATCGGCTTCACCGTTTCGCCCGGCTTGGCAACCGCCAGCTTGCCGGTCAGTTTGATCGACTTCGGCGGCTGACAGCCCTTTTCGTTGCAGGCTTGGTAATTGACGGTGATCTCCATTTCATCCGTCTGTCCGCCCGAGGCTTTCGGCACGGTCAGCGTTCCAAACACGGCGACCTCACCCTCGTAGACCATCGCGTCCATCTCTTCGCCCTCCATCTTGAAGCCGTGTCCCTTCGGATAGACCGGCTCGGCGAGCATCACTCCCGACTTGGATTTGAAGCTGAGTTTGGTCGGCTTCAGGAAGTCGGGACTCGGCGGATTGGCATTGATGTGCCAGCCCTCTTTCACATCCAACAACACGACGATGCGGCAAGTGCCACCGGCGGGAAGACGATCTGTCGAGAGATACGCTCGCGCCCGAACGAGTTCGTCCTTCTTGGGCCGCTCCTCTTGTTGCTCGGCGAGCAGGATCAGCTTCTCGCCCGACTTGTCCTTCGCGTCGTTGGCACCGACCTGTTGGATACGATCATCGCGAGCCGTGTCGGACTGCCCCTTTGGCTTGTCGGCAGCGAGCAACTCGGATGCGGCGAGGGCCAGCACAGTCAGGCTGCGCGGGGCTTGTTCGAGGTTCGAGGCAAACAGCTCGACAATCGTGCGAGCTTCGTCGAGATACCTTTGCTCACCGGTGAGCTTCGCCAACTTGATGAGGTTCCGGGCGCTGGTGCTGTTCCCCGCCGGCAGCACTCCGTCGTAGCAGTTCTTCGTGCGAGCCAGCAGTTCTTCGTGATGGTGCGACGTGAAGAAAAATCCGCCGCCGGTCTCATCGCGGAACATCTTCAGTTGATCGTCTTGAAGTCCCTTCGCTTCCTTGAGCCACCGCGCGTCGTCGGTCGCGTCATGCAGTGCGAGCAGCCCATCAATGACGAAGGCGTAGTCGTCGAGATACGCGTTCAGTTTGGCTTGGCCCGCCGTGTGCGTTCGTAAGAGCCGGCCTTCGGGATCTCGCAGATTCGCCAACAGAAAGTTCGCGCAACGCTCGGCCGTGCGGACGAAGTCGGGCTGGTTGAGCAACGCTCCCGCACGCGCAAAGGCTCCGATCATCAAGCCGTTCCAACTGGTCAACACCTTTTCGTCACGTATTGGTCGTTGTCGCTGATCGCGGACAGCCAGTAATTTTTGACGAGAGACGGCCAAGCGTTCGGCTCGCGGTCCCTGATTCGACTTCAATTCGCTCGACACGAGCCGCAGCACGTTGCCGTGTTCAAAGTCGGGCAGGTCTTGGACGTGATACGCCTCTTTGAATTCGGCTGCTCCTGCGCCGAGAACATTGTCGATCTCACGGGCTTCCCAGACATAGCTTTCACCCTCGATGCCGTTCGTCTCGGCATCGAGCGCCGAGTAGAAGCCCCCTTCGCTTGAGGTCATCTCGCGTTCGACAAACGTCAGGATTTCTTCGGCGACTTGTTTGTAGAGCGGCTGCTGGGTGGCGATGTAGGCGTTGACGTAGACATCCGCCAACTGAGCCTGATCGTAGAGCATCTTCTCGAAGTGCGGCACGAGCCACTTGCGATCGACCGAGTACCGGTGGAAGCCGCCTCCCAGATGATCGCGAATCCCGCCGCAGGCCATCTGCATCAATGTGAGGTCCAGCAACTCAGACGTGTCGGCGTCGGGCTTGTGCTTCAACATTTCCTGCACGAACAGCAGCTTCGTCGGCGTCGGGAATTTTGGTCCCTCGGGTCGCTTCGGTTGGAAATCGACTCCGCCAAAGTCGGGATCAAAACTGCTGGCCACCGCCTCGAACGACTTCGCCACTAGCGTGTCGTTCACTTCAACCGGCTTCAGCGACAGCTTCGGCCTCATCACGCGACGAGTCTCGTTGGCGAGGATGTCGGCGTTGCCTTCGAGTTGCTCGCGTTTGTCTTTCCACAGTTCGGTGAGCCGTCCCAGGATCGAGGGGAAGCCCAAGCTCTTGTCCGAGTCTTCGGGCGGGAAATACGTTCCTCCCGCGACCGGCTTGCCATCGGCAGTGATGAACATCGACAGCGGCCAGCCGCCGCCCGACTGTGCGCCGATTGCCTGGTAGTAGACTTGAAGCGCGGTCATGTAGATGTCGTCCACGTCGGGCCGCTCTTCGCGATCGACCTTGATGCAGACGAAGTTGTCGTTCATGGTCTTGGCAATGGCCTCGTTCATGAAGACTTTCCGCTCCATGACGTGACACCAGTAGCAACTGCTGTAGCCGACGGAGAGGAAGATCAGCTTTCCTTCCTTGCGTGCCTTCTCGAATGCCTCCGGCCCCCACGCATACCAATCGACCGGGTTGTGAGCGTGCATCAGCAGATACGGGCTGGTCTCTTTGGCAAGTCGGTTCGCCTTGGCCTTCGGTTTGACGGGAGCCTTCCCGTCATCGACGGCCTCACCACGACGAGCCACCGCCACCAGCAGCAGTAGCCCACACACCGCGACCGCCGCCGCACGAGACACCGTATTGAGTCGCATATCGTTCTCAGCTCCCTCTGTCTGGCGAAACCTACTTGTTTGGAAGAGGACTTCGTTTATGCCTCGTGCGGCACAAAGTGGGACAATTCTGAGCGGGGCGGCGTAAGCCCCCCGGTTCTACCAGCGGAGGGCTTACGCCCAAGAATCGGGGGGCTTACG
>JAYTGQ010000722.1:0-4131 GCA_043733345.1 Schlesneria sp. | reverse complement strand
GCATAACGCGGCTGCGGCGAACGGGCTAACCGGCAATGGAAGCCTTGGGTGTCGAGCATCCTTCGCTTGCGCGTCAGGCTTTGATGGGTAAGCTATTTACTGCCGCTCGCCTAACGGCTCATCGCTAACAGCGAACCGCTGTTCATCTCATCAACATTGGTCGGCTGGCGGGCAGATCGCCGGGGATGGTCGCTCGACGGACATCGCGTTCGGAGAAATACTTCAAGTCGCGGAATTTGTCGTCGCGCAGGATGACTGGACGCAGGAAAATGAACAGCGAACTGTTCCCCGTCCGTTGCGAGTCATTGCTGAAGGCGTGCCGGATGAGCGGGATGTTTTCGATAAACGGGAAGCTATCGACGGTCTGCGAGAAGCTGGTCCGGTTCAAGCCGCCGACGATCAGCGTATGACCATCGGGAATAGTGGCAATACTCTTCACTTTGTCCGTCTGACGCGGCGGTGGAACGTTGGCCGATGATGGTGCCCCTTGAAAGTCATTCAGAGTGATTTCGTAGTCGAGTTGCAGTTGATCCTTCTCGCTGATGTGGGGCGTGACGGTGATCTCGGTTCCCGCCTTGGCATAGCCCGCGAAGCTGGTCGTGGCGACGGTTTGCGAAGCGTTCACACTGGTAAACGGGATTTCTGTGGTACTCGACAAGTTCCCCTCCACGTTGTCCGCCACGAGCACTCGCGGACACGACACAACCTTCGCACGGCGATGCTTGGTGAAGGCTCGCAGCACCATGTCGGCCACTTCCGGATCGACCAGTGTCCCGTTGAGGCCCGTTCCCGGAATGATCTTGAGCGCCCCGTTGACCGGATCGACGGTACTCAGTCCAAACGACGTGAACGAGAACAGTTTCTTGACTCCAGAGCGGTCTCCGCCGGAGAACTCGACCCCCAGGCCGAAGTCATCGGACGTGTCGAGGATCACGATTTTGGCTTCGATCAACACTTGCGGGCGCGGCTTGTCGAGGGCTTCGATGATGTCGGTGTAGACCTTTTGTGCCGACGGATCGGCGACGACGATCAGCGTGTTCGAGTTCACGTCGGCCGTGACGTTCGCCTTGCCGAGCTGCAGCACGGCGTTCGGCTCTCCCTGACCGTGGCCCGTGGGAAACGCCACCGGGACAGGCATCACTCCGATCGGCAACGGCTGTCCATTCTGATCGACCTGCAATTGAAACGCGGGGGGCTGTTGTGCGAACGGTTCCGGTTGCAGTTGCGGACGATTCGGTCCCGGCACGAACTGGCCTGCCCGCACGTCGAGTCCATCTTGGAATGTCCCTCCCCCGCCTCCACCGCCGCGTCGTTGTCGCCCCTGTGGGGCCGAGCCTTGCTCCATCCCGCGAATGGTTTCGAGAGCGTCTTCCGCAGTGATGTGCTTCAGCTTGTGAAACTTAATCCGGCTCGTGGACTCGGCCGACTTCGCACTGTCGTGCCGTTTGATGAAGGCTTCGATCTTGGCATGGATCGACGGCGGCGCATTCACGATCAGCGAGTTCCACTCCTTATCGACCGTCGTTTTGAAGGCGAGTCCCCCGCGTTCCGCCTCCAACACCGAGCGAATGAGTCGATCGAGCCGCTCGGCGGGAATGCTTTGCGTGGTGTAAATCTCGGTCGTGGCATCGGTCGGGATGTCCAACTGTTGAATGAAATCCTTGACCTCATCCACGCGCCCCTGATCGCCGACGACGATCAACTGATTCGCGCGGGCGAAGGGAAACACCGAGACCGTTCCCGACGAGGCTGCGGTCGCCGTCTTGTCATTCGCGGTCGATGTCGTCGCGGTTCCTTCGGCTTTGGAGCGGGCGTCGATCATGCTGGTGATTTGCGCCGCGACGGCATCGGCGTCGGCGTGTTCCAGCGTGATGAACTCGGTCTTCGCCCCCTGTCGCGGACGGTCGATCAGTTCGAGCAGCTTGGTCATCCGAACGAGGTTCGAGGCATAATCGGTGACGATCAGCAGACGCTGTTCTTTGAGCACAATCGTGTTGGCAGGCTGACTGCTGGCGAGCGGCTTGAGCAGCGCATCGACCTGAACCGGATCGGCGTGCTTGAGCGTAAAGACCTGCGTCACGGCGGTCGCTCCCTCGCGCCGATCGACCAGTGCCTGAGCGTCCTCATCCGTCGCCCATTCGGGGTTGAGCTTCGCCGCATCGACGATCTTCTTCCAGCCGGGCGTGTCGGTATCGACGAGAGCCAGCCCCTTCATCCGCAGCGCACTTTGCAGCAAGCTCACCAGAGAACTGGCGGGGATGTCTTCCGTCGCCCGGATGGACAGCTTTTTGTTGGCGAGCTTTTCGTCGTACAGAATCTTCACGCCGACGCGACTGCCGACGTAATCAATCAGCGTCTTGATCTCAACTTCCGACGGCAGGTTGATGCGGATCGCCGGATCGGCCGCGCCATTCTGAGCGAACACGCACGGGCTGAAGAGCAGCGAACCGAAAAGGCTCACCGCCACCGTCATCACGCAGCAGCGTCTCGTCGAAGCTCGGCACGAGGCAGTCATGGCAACAGGCCGATCCGTGAGAGGGAGGAACTGGATAAAGTCGGCTCGACTTCCCATCGCGGTGTCAGCGGGGAGTCGTTGTGGCTTCGTTGTGGCAGTGAGTCGTTGTTGTCGCAGTGAGTCGTCGTCGTTGTGGCAGCAGGTCGCAGGTCTCTTCTCTTGTCCCCTCGCCCCCGTCTTCGGGGGAGAGGGTTAGGGTGAGGGGGCTGCTCGGGAGTTGCTCCCAACCGGCAACCGTTCTCAGCTTCAAAACCACTCCCATGAGTGCCATCCATTCCCCCAAGCCACCTCACGGCCCGTCGTACCAGTTGACCTGTTGCACGCGAGACTTCGTGGAACGGAGCGTCGTTCGCCCCTCCGTCCCGAGTCCATTCGGTTCACCATCGAGTGCAGGGAGCGGTGTGTCAGGACCCGGAATGTCCGACGGAATCAGCTCCGGCCCAATACGAATCCGTTCCGTCCCCCGAGTTGGTGTGTCCAATATCTCAGGAGGAACGATCAGCCCCCCCTCGTCCTCGCAATCCAAGAGATCGCGGTGCGTGGTGGCCAGTTGTTCGCGTGCCCACTCGCGCCACTCAGGACGATCATCCTTGAGAACGAGATCGTGCAGCATGTGCGCCGTCTCCGTGGATCGCTCGCCGCGACGAATGCGGACGCGCGTCAGGTTGGCGAACGGTTCGATCCCCGCTGTCTCCGTCGCCAACGCGGTCTCGTACTCGCGCAGGGCATCCGCGAACCGGGACGCATCCTCGTAGACCAATCCCAGATTGTTGTGCGGTTCGGGACGCTCGGGCATCAGCTTGATCGCGTACTCGAACTCCCAAGCGGCGAGGTACAGCTTTTCCTGCGAGTAATACAACTCGCCCAGATTGTTGTGAGCCGGGCCGAAATCGACATCGGCGATCAACGCCTTTTGAAAGTGCTTTTCGGCCTTGTCGAGATGCCCCCCTTCGAGAGCCTTCAACCCCGCCACGTTGTGCTTGATCGCCTCGGCCGTGTCATGACGCAGACTGACCCGCACGGTCTCGTACTTCGCCGCCTCTGCGTCCGTACGAAACACCGCGCACCCCGTCAGCGACGAGACTAGGCACACGATGATCGCGACACACAGCCGTGACATGACCAACCTTCGGAAGACGCAACATTTCAAATGTGTCAAATGTGAGCTTGTCAAAAAGCAGGTTTGGCTCAATTCGCCGAGGCAACGAGCAGCAGCAGATCGAACGCCGCACTTGCCTTCTCTTGTCCCCTCGCCCCCAGCTTTGTGGGGGAGAGGGCTAGGGTGAGGGGGCTTCTCCGCGTCCACCACCCAACTTCAACCCCACCCACTTTCCAACGCACGTTTTCGGCGGCTCACGCCATTCGGTCAATCCGAGGTCAGGCTGCCAGCCCACGACGACCCGTGCAAAACACCTCAAAACCTCAGGCTCCGGCAGCTTCTTCCGGTGGCACAGCCCCGATCCCGATTTCACCAGAGCAGATCAAAGAGGTCAGTGGTCAGGACTCGTTGTTGTCTGGCTTATCAATGAAGCGGACTTGCGGTCGGCCGCGCGGATTGATGGAGGAAGCAAGGCCGAGACGCTTGGCGGTCGATTCGATCCAAGCGGAATCGCCGA
>JAYTGQ010000721.1:0-1334 GCA_043733345.1 Schlesneria sp. | reverse complement strand
AGCAGAGTTGATGCACGGTGTCACGCCTCCGCGCTCGCCTTTGGCTTGCGGTTAAACGAAATGCGTCGTGCCTTGTGCGAACCGTGCGCAATTCAGTTGAAGTCCGTCGTTTTCATCCCGAAGGGATGTCAGCGATTAGCCGGGGGTTGAGCGTCTGGGACACCCCCGGTACGGCAGCACAGAAAGGGGATTTGCATCCTGAAGGGATGCTGGCAGTTTCTCGATGTCGGTCAGTTTGTACCGTGCCAGCATCCCTTCAGGATGCCACAGCCATTTACTCGACCTCTTCCGGGGGTGTCGCTTCGCTCAACCCCCGGCTAATCGCTGACATCCCTTCAGGATGAAGACGGTGGACAGCGCTCGGTTCTCTCCGATGAGGACTCCCCCCAGAAAATCGGATGAACCGTTCCCTCGATAGTGGCGAGAACAGCTCTCTCTCGCGGGGCCGATTGTCACGGGAGATTCTCGCGCTGAGTAGTCACATCCGCAGGGTGACGCGCACTGCCCATGCGGTGAAACGAGGACAAGCTTGCACGAGGTGCAAACAGCGCCGAGGCCGACTACAAATCGGTCTTAGGAACTCGGATCGAAATAACTTCTCGTCATGGCGATTTGAGTTTGTGAGCGGCATGGCGCTAGCCGCCGGTCAATAGGCTTCACCGGTGGCTAGCGCCGTGCCGCTCACAGGAAGTGATTACGATCCGATTCCTCACCGTGAACACCTATCTCCCGCCAGTTTGGACCTGCCATGCTCGACTATTCGTTCTTCGCTCCGCGTCAGATCGTGTTTGGTTGGGGGCGTCGCGCGGAGTTGGGGACGCTCGCGGCGCGACACGGTCATCGAGCGTTGCTCGTGTCGGGAAGTCGGACGCTCGAAGCGAACGGCATCGTGGAAGAGTTGGCGGCGCAGCTTCGAGCCGCGGGGCTGGAGGTGCGGCAATTTCAAGCCGATTCGCGCGAGCCGGAAGTGCGCGACGTGGACCGGCTGGTGGGTGAGTTCCGCGCACTCGAACCGGGTCGTGGCGATGTGGTGATTGCGGTCGGAGGCGGGGCTACGATTGATCTCGCCAAAGCGGCGGCGGCACTGGTGACGAACCGGCACGGGGAATCGGTCGAAGAATTTTTGGAAGGTGTCGGACGCGGGTTGCAGATCACGCAACCGCCTCTGCCACTGATCGCGCTGCCCACGACAGCGGGGACCGGCGCGGAGGCGACCAAGAACGCCGTCATCGCATCTAGCAGCCTGTTGAAAAAGGACCGTAGGGTGGGACCAGCGGCGCTTCGCCGCGCCGGCCCACCATCAAACACAGAGACTTTTCTTGGTGGGCCGGCGC
>JAYTGQ010000720.1:0-10922 GCA_043733345.1 Schlesneria sp. | reverse complement strand
AACTCCGCATCCCGCATCCCGCGAAGGATCCACCGGAAAATGAACTTTCACTCTCGCCGCCATGCCAAATGGACTCCCTTCCAAGAAGTCATTCTCTGGCGCAAACGACGTGCCGAACTCAAGTGTCTTCTAAAGTCAGTGCCCTTGGGCTGACGCCGCCCCGCTCAGAGGTCTCATGAGAGGCCACGCGGTGAAACGAAGCGACCCAAAATTCTCAACCCGTGACCTCAACTTGGGGGATGCCATGCTGGCGGTGGATGTGCGCGAATTGCGTGTGAAGTACGGCAAGCTCGAAGCGGTCAAAGGGATCACGCTTCAGATTCCGCCGGGCGAAGTCTTCGGGTTCATCGGCCCGAACGGGGCTGGGAAGTCGTCCACGATTCGCGTTCTCGCCACGTTGCAGCCGGCCTATGAAGGCCGCGCGAAGATCATGGACCTCGACATCAAGACGAAGCCGCATCTGGTGCGAGAGAAGATCGGTTACGTTCCCGACTTCTTCGGCGTCTACGAAGACCTCACCGCGCGCGAGTATCTCCACTTCTTCGCCGCCGCGTACCGCTTGCCAATGTCGAGGCGGAAAGCGGTTGTCGATGATGTGCTGCAACTGACCGATCTCACGCACAAGATCGATTCGCAGGTCGATTCGCTCTCACGCGGGATGAAGCAGCGGCTGTCGTTGGCTCGCGTGTTGCTGCATGACCCGGCCGTGTTGCTCTTGGATGAACCGGCTTCAGGGCTTGATCCCCGAGCACGGATTGAGATGCGCGAGTTGCTCAAAGCGCTGAAGGAGATGGGGAAGACGATTCTGATCTCCAGCCACATCCTGCATGAATTGGCGCAGCTCTGTACTCGCATCGGCATCATCGAGACCGGCCGGATGGTGGCCGAGGGATCGGTCGCCGAAATCTATCAGCGTCTCGGCGTCCTCAAGATCGTCCACGTTCAAGTCGCGCAGCAGACGCCCGATCTGGTGGCGAGCCTTCGCGCGTTGGCAGGCGTCACGCAAGTCGATGACCAAGTGGACCGGCTCTCGATCCGGATCGAAGAAGGCCAGCTCGATGTCGAAGACCTGCACGACTTCATCCACGCCCAAGGTGCCCGCATCCGCATGTTCCAGCCCGAAGTCATGGACATGGAGACGGCGTTCATGAAGCTGACGGAAGGGCAAACGGCGTGAGGGGGAGATGTTGCCCGTTGAGCGTTGTTGGAACTTGTTTAAGAGCGAGATCGTGGATTCTGAACCGGTTGTTCTCAGCCCGGAGGGCGGCAGATGGTAGCCCACGGCGTGAGCCGTGGGAGGAAGAGTGAGATTCCGTTTTAGCCCGGAGGGCGACACTCAGCGTGCAAGGATTCGTTACTCACCCAAGTGTCGCCCTCCGGGCTGTTGGAGCCAATTGCCCCTGATCCCACGGCTCGCGCCGTGGGCTACCTTCTGCCGCCCTCTGGGCTGAAGAATCGTCATCGACACGCACACACTCTCTCAATCTCGCTGCAACATTCCTCCGAAAGGCACTCCGGTGAACTCACCCCGCATCAACATCGGCCTGCCGCTCTTGGCGAAAGAGCTGACGGAGCAATCGGCGCGGCGGCGGACATACGTGATTCGTGTCGTCTACGCGGTGGCGTTGTATGGCTTCACGCTGTGGGCGTTCTGGAATCAGCTGGGGAGTTGGAACAGCAACTCATTCGCGATCCTCGGCCGTGGTCGTGAGTTGTTCGAGGCGATTGCCGGATTGCAGTTCACCGGGCTGTACCTGTTTCTCCCGGCGATGACGTGCGGCGTGCTGACGAGCGAGAAGGAACGCGACACGCTGGCGCTGCTGCTCCTCACGAAGCTCGGGCCGTGGACGATCGTGTTTGAGAAGCTGCTCGGTCGCCTCGTCCCGATGTGGTCGTTTCTGTTGCTGTCGATGCCGTTGCTGGCGGTGGCGTACAGCCTGGGCGGTGTCGAAGCGGTTGAGGTCATCAATCTCGCGTGGGCACTGTTGGTCACGACGCTGCAAGTCGGCGCGTTTTCGGTGTTGTGTTCGGCGTGGTGTCGCACGACCTCGGCGGCGTTTCTCGCGACGTATTTGCTCGGCGCGGCGGTGATCCTCGGCCCCCCGATTCTCACGCAGGGCGGGCACCGAGATGTCTTCGGATTGGTGAGTGCGTTCACTCTGTACTTCCAGTCACTGGGCATTCTTGGAGACCAGACGCAGTACGGCGGCGGTGAACGAGAAGCGGTCTTCCTGTTGTTTGGACCTTGGCTGGCGATGCACCCCGCGTCGCAGCACCTGCCGTTTCCGCTGACGGTCGCGCGGAGCGCGCCGATCATCACGTTCTCGGTGATGTGCCTGTTCGCGGCGCGAGTCGTCTTGTGGCGGCGGGCCTTCGTGCAGCCGTCGAACTACATCATGAGGCTATTCAAGTCGCTCGATGCGTTCTTTATGAAGGCGAACCAGAACCGATTCACGAAGGGGATCGTGCTGATTCAGGAATCGGTCACGTTGCCGGATTACGAGCCGATTCGCTGGCGGGAGACGAAGAAACGGTCGCTCGGCACAACGCGGTATTTGATTCGGATGCTACTGGCTCTCGAAGTGCCGGTGGCGTTTGGGATGCTGCTTCCCGATTACTCGCGCGACGACAGTGGGTTCGGTCCGACCGTGATCGCCTGTCTGTTGTGGGTCGTCGTTGCGCTCGTATTGACGGTTCAATCGACGGCCTTGATCGGGCTAGAGCGGTCTCGCCAAACGCTCGATGTGTTGCTCACCACGCAGATGTCGAGCGACGCGATTGTGCGCGAGAAGTTCGCCGGTATCTGGCGGATGATCCGCATGCTGTGGGTTCCCTTCGCGACGGTCTACCTGTTCCGCATCTGGTGGCAACTGAGCGTCCACTCCCAAGGTGTTGGTGAAGGCTCGGTCATGTTCGGAGCCATCTCGGCACTGCTTGCCGTGGTGATCTATCCGCCGCTGATTGCTTGGATCGGCTTCCATCAAGGCATGCGGCGTCGGTCGCAGACGCAAGCGACGCTCGTCACGTTGGGGCTGCTCGTGGCAGGGTGCACCCTGCCGATCCTGATCGCGGAACTGGTTGAACCCGGCTGGGGAAATCCGGGATGGATGCCTGTCAATCGGATTTTTGGCAACACGTCGATCTACTATGTGCTGCGCTGGCTCAGTCCGGCGTTCGTGCTGACGTACTCGGCAGCGTCTCGCGGTCAGTTCGTGGATTACTCCGGTGCGACTCCGGCACCCTATTTTGCATTGCTGACTGGCCACTTCCTGTTCATGGGTGGGCTGCTCGTGTTCCTGTGGTCACGTGGGATGAGAACCTTTGCGAAGCATGTGAATCGGAACGACGGTCAGATCGTGGACGACGATGACATCGACCGGTTGGCTTCGATCCGGAAGTTGATCGTGGGGAGAGGCGTCTTTCGCGATCAGGCGGGGGATGAGTGAGCGGTGGGGAATGAGGTGCTGAATGCAGTGGCGAAGAATTGATAATTGCAAATTGGTAATTGCAAATTGCAAATTGAGAAGAGGGAGACATTGGTCCCTCCTCTCTGTCATTTTGCAATTTGCAATTATCAATTGTCATTTTGCAATCTCCTCCGTTGCTGCCGAGCCGGAGTTCTCGCGCGAGCAGCTCGACTTCTTCGAGAAACAGGTGCGCCCGGTCCTGGCCGCGCAGTGTTGGAACTGTCACTCCAAGAAGAAGGCTGAGTCGGGGCTGCGGCTCGATTCGCGTGAGGCGGTGCTCAAGGGTGGCGATCGTGGGGAAGTCGTCACGCTGCGCGAGGCATCGGCGAGTTTGCTCATCCACGCGGTGCGGCGAGACGGCGAATTGCAGATGCCGCCCAACGGACGACTCACGGCCGATCAGATCGCAGCGCTGACGAAGTGGATTGAACTCGGGTTGCCTTGGCCGCGCGAGGTGGCTGGTTCGGCACTGGCTCAGGCGTGGCGAACGCATTGGGCGTTGCAGCCGGTGACGAAACCGAATGTGCCCGCGATCGCCGAGGACTCGTGGTCGCAGTCGCCCGTTGATCGGTTTGTGTTGGAGCGACTGCTCCCTCTGAGCGGGGGACGTGAGTCCCCCGGTTCCGCGCGGGCGAGTGTGGCTGGTGCGAATTGGAAAGATCCGGGGGACTTACGTCCCCCGCTCGGAAAGCAGAGTGCGCTAACGCTCGCGGCGCGCGCCGACCGCCGGACGCTGATTCGTCGCGCGACGTTCGACTTGCTCGGACTGCCGCCGACGCCCGATGAGGTCGCTGAGTTTGCCGCCGATCTCGCACCGGATGCCTTCGAGCGACTCGTCGATCGGTTGCTCGCGTCACCGAAATACGGCGAGCGTTGGGGACGGCACTGGCTTGATGTGGCTCGTTACGCCGACACGAAGGGGTACGTCTTCTTCGAGGAGAAGTCGTACCCGTGGGCGTACACGTATCGCGACTACGTGGTTCGCTCGCTCAATGAAGACAAGCCGTATGACCAGTTCGTGACCGAGCAGTTGGCGGCGGACGTGTTGGGGGAAGAGGGCCGCGCGGGGCATGAGACCGATGACATGACGAATCAACCCAAGAACCCCTCACCCCCGGCCCCTCTCCCCGCAAAGCCGGGGCGAGGGGAGCAAGAGAGGGCGGAACAGCTTCCGGCGCTCGGCTTTCTCACCGTTGGATCGCACTTCATGGGGAACGTTCACGACATTGTTGACGATCGGATCGACGTGGTGACGCGCGGGCTGATGGGTCTCACCGTGACGTGTGCCCGCTGCCACGATCACAAGTACGACCCGATCCCGACCGCCGACTATTACTCGCTGTACGGCGTCTTCCGCAGCACGACCGAACCGCTCGTACTGCCGTTGTTCGCGCCGCCGAACGACACGCCCGACTACCGCCGCTTCACGGCCGAGTTGTCGTTGCGACAACAAAAACTCGACGACTTCGTTCGGCAAAAGCACGGCGCGCTGGTCGAAGGGGCACGCACGCGGGTCGGGGAATATCTGCTCGCCGCGAAAGCTGCGAATGAGAAACCCGCGACCGACGACTTCATGCTGATCGCCGATCCGGGCGACCTCAACCCGGCGATGATCGTCCGGTGGCAGGCGTATCTGGGAAAGGTTGAGGGTGGAGGGTTGAGGGTTGAGGGGCAGCAGGAGGGATCGAACACGCACCCGGTGTGGGGGGTGTGGTTCGCGTTGGCGGCGCTGTCCGAAGAGCGATTCAAGAACGACGCTGCGGCGCTGTGCAGTATGCTCGTGAGTGCAGAGGCTGAAGCACGTCGCATAGCGACCGTGGTTCCCTCGCTCCCGACTTTGGGGGAGAGGGCTAGGGTGAGGGGGCCGAATGGCGAGGACGCTCCTGATCTCGCCAGCGACGCTCCTCTTTCTCCCTCCCCTCGGCGAGGAGGGCCGGGGAGGGGGGCCGATGCGCGAGGGACGCCCGATATTCAATCATCACCCCTCCCTAACCCTCCCCGTCGAGGGGAGGGAACAAGAGCAGGCGAAGCCAAGGGGCGAGAACAAGAACAAGAGCAGCCCCCTCACCCTAACCCTCTCCCCCTCAAGGCAGGGGGCGAGGGGACAAAGCGGACCAATCCGCTCGTCGTCAAAGCGGTCTGCGGTGAACAACCGCCGGCGTCGTTGAGCGAGGTCGCGGCGCGGTATGGCGCGTTGATGAAGTCGGTTCATCTCAAGTGGCAGGCCGCGTTGCGCGAGGCTGTGATTCTGAAGCGGCCCGCGCCGGAAGGGTTCACTGATCCCGATGAAGAAGAGTTGCGGGTCGAGTTGTACGGCGAGGCGGCTCCCGCCAACGTGCCGCTCATTTTTGGCTGGGGATTTCTGTCGCTGCTGCCGGACCGCGCGTCGCAGGGTGAGTACCAGAAAGTTTTGAAAGAGGTCGAGCAGTGGCTGATCGGTGGCCCCGGATCGCCGCCGCGTGCGATGGTACTCAACGACGGTGAGACCTTCGATCCGCGCGTCTTTGTGCGCGGCAACCCGCATCGTTTGGGAGACGCCGTGCCGCGTCAGTTCTTGTCGGCGATTGAGCGAGGTGAACGGAAGCCATTCACGAATGGGAGCGGTCGGTTAGAACTGGCACGCGCGATTGTCGATCCCTCCAATCCACTGACCGCGCGCGTGATGGTCAATCGCGTTTGGCAACACCACTTCGGCGCGGGACTCGTCCGCACGCCGGGCGACTTTGGCATGAGAAGCGACCCGCCCACGCATCCCGAGTTGCTGGATTGGTTGAGCGGGGAGTTTGTCGGCGATCATCAGATACTAGCCCGACGCGCGAGCGAGGGCTTACCTCAGTTGAACGGGCAGCCCTCGCTTGCGCGTCGGGCTAGTCAAGCTTGGTCGCTCAAATGTCTCCATCGTCTCATCCTGTCGAGCCGCGTTTATCAGCAGTCGAGTCTCTCCCCGAGTGGCTTTGACACTGATCCCGAGAACCGACTGCTGAGCCATGCGAATCGGCGGCGGCTCGATTTTGAGGCGACTCGGGATGCGCTGTTGTTCGTCACCGGGCAACTCGATGATCGAGTCGGTGGCCCGTCGCAACCGATGCTCGATGGTGGGTTTCATCCACGACGAACTGTCTACGCAACGCTCGATCGCCTCGACCCACCGAGTCTGCTGAGCGTGTTCGATTTCCCGAGCCTCGCCGCGACGAGTGCCTCGCGCGACACGACCACGGTCTCACCTCAAGCCCTGTTCCTGATGAACGGCCCGCTGGTGGCGACCGTCTCGCAGTTGATCGTTCAACGCGGCGATGTGTCTCGCGAGCCAGACACATCGTCGCGCGTGAGGCATCTGACCCACATCCTGTTCTCACGCGAACCGACCTCGCAGGAAACGCGACTGGCGACGGAGTTCCTTGGCCCGCAGCCATCATCGGCCGCGTGGCCGCAATTCGCGCAGGCGCTGCTGCTGACAAACGAGTTCGTATTCGTGGATTGAAGTTGTTGACCGAATGCCACGGCTCCGCAACAGTGAAATGTTTTTGGCGAGCCGTGTGCCGTCAGGCCACGAGCTTCCTGTGACGCGATCAAGAACCCGCAGCCTGGCGCATGTGGCTCGCCAAACACTCCACTTCTGGCGCGCGAGGTATTAACAGCCTGTTGAAAATAGAAGCCTGAAGCGCGAGCGAAGGATTTCTAATCCGTAGGTCGTTGGTTCGACTCCAACCGGGCGTAGTTGCAGAAACCCCTTGGAAACACCATTTTTCAAGGGGTTTTCGACTTCTTTGACCCGCTGCGTGGCGGGGCGAGTTTCCTCAGCCGTCACGCCGTTTTCGCAGGAAACATCACCAAAGAGTGCAACCCGGCGTGCAACCCAAACAGACGGGTTGTCTTGGACGACCACGGAATCAGCCGATGGAATTGTGTCCGTTGCTGCTTCCACCATCAGACGTTCCGGGCGGGCGAGCGACGGCAGGTTCTCGACGGCTGAGTTGAGGTCAATCAGTCGCGCGTGCGAGTACCGATCCATCGTCAACGTGATGGTCGAATGCCTTGCCAACTCCTGCGCGACTTTCGGATGAACTCCCGAACTGGCCAGCAGCGTGATGAACGTATGCCGTAGAGCGTGGAAGTCGGCAACCTCACCGTTCGCGTTCTCCGGCTTGAGGAACTTGCTCTCCGTTCGTTGCTGGAGTTCGTCGGCGATCTTCTCGACTTCGGCCAGCCAGATGGAACGCGCTTCGTCGAGGTCGCGACGGAACATCTCAGCCGCTTTCTTGGACCACGCGCCGGGCCACAGTGATTCGACCGGCGGCTTGATCTTGGACATGGCGGATGACTGCGGTCGAGACTTCAACCACGTCGCCAGCTTCGCGACGGCGAAAGGGTGAAGCGGGAGCGTGGCACCACGGCCGGACTTTTCGTTGGCGGCTTCCACCGTCACCGTCGGCGGACTGGTTTGGAAGTTGAACGATGAAGCCGTGAGACTGGCCAGTTCGTTGGCGCGTAGTCCCGTCATCGCGGCCAGCGTGTAGAGAACAGATCGGTCCGGCCCCGTCAGTCTTCGGAACGTCTTCGCGCTGTGTTCGGTCGCTTCGATGAGTCGAGCGAGTTCCTCGGATTCCAACGCTCGCCGTTCAACGCGGACATCGACCTTTCCGTTGAGCTTGGACAGGTGAGCAAACGGATTCCGTTCCAATCGGCGAGCCTTCACCAGCCAGTTGCCGAAACCCTTCACCGCGACGAGATGATGATTGCTCGTCGCCACTCCCAGCCCCTCATCGCGACGTTGCTTGAGCCAGTTCGCCACCTTGTCCGCGTCGAGTTGTCCCAGCAGCTTGAAGCCACAACCGGAGAACGCGGCCTCGCACCGGGCCACGGTCAACGCGACGTGTTGGCCGCTGTTGCCCTTCGATTCGAGATGCTGTCGGAACGCGGCGACGTGATCGGCGAGCGGTTCCTTGCGCGACTTCTCAAACGGATCAAGCAACCCGGAGTCCGATTGCTCCGCCTTCCGCTCCAGTTCGGCCAGACGTTGCCGGGAAGCGGTCTTGTCTTTGAACAGCGCGACTTCGCGAACGATGCTGTCTGGCGAACGGAACCGCCCGTACCACTTGGAAGACTTCTCATCGACTCGCTTGGCTTCGGGAGCATCCTTCGGACAGCGTTTGCCATCGGGTCCGACATAGCGCGTGATTTGTTTGCGGAAGAGAGAAGACATCGGCGGGGTTCCTTTGGTGAGAAGCCCGCCACGGTGTTCGCGTCCGCTTCTCACGACGAAGCACGAACACCGGGCGAGCAAAGGTCGGACAGAACAATCCCATCGACGGGCCACGGCGGGAGCGGCGGCTCGCCCGAATCAGTCGCGAGACACCTCCCGGCGATGGCCGATCCGCAACACCAGCACCAGCAGCACGTCATCGTGGATTTCGGAGACGATGCGAAAGTCCCCCACCCGCAGACGCCACAGGTTGTCGTCTCCGACCATCTTCACGACACCGGGCGGACGCGGGTTCCCGGCCAGAGTCTCCAGCGCCCGCACGATGCGCTTCTGCAGATCCACCGGCAGTCGGGCGAGCGACTTCGCGGCCGGCGGCTTCAATTCGATCCGGTAGCGTCGTGTCGGCATGTCACTTCATTCCCAATTTGGCCTTGATGTCTGCCAGCGGAACCGATCCCTTTTCCTTGCGGGCCTTCTTGGCGGCCTTGAGATCGGCTTCCTCTTCCATCGTCTCCAGCAGGCGCAGGTCTTCCATCGACACCAGCACCGCCACGCCCTTGCCCCGTCGAGCCAGCACGATCCGCTCGCCCGAATACGCCACCCGGTTGAGCGCGTCCGCCAGGTTGTCCCGAATGTCTTTGATCCCGATTTGCGTCATGATTGCCCCCCGCGTGCTTGGAAACCGACTTGCCGCTGATGTACATCATCGACATGACATCGCGGAAAGGCAAGTTTCATCGACACGGCCCGAAATCACACGTGATGTCAGCCGCAACCCTGCCATCTTCGCGTAGCGCGGTAACTTGGCCAGTTGCATGGCAGGCACAGTGCGCCGTCCGTCACACGATCCACCAGTTGCACACCGAAGCGTTCATCGGCTTCCTCACGGGATGAGACGTTCGCCGTGATCCATGTCGGCTTGCAGTCGCGGTAGCGTCAGTCGATGACTCGGAACAGTTGGGAACGCTGAAAGTCGGTCACGTCACCCTTGGGGTGAATCGGATCGCTCAGTGCCAGGATGTCGGGCAGGGCCATGTCGTGAATCATCCGCTTCTCGGGCGTCTCCGAATCCATGCCGTCACGGAACGCGTCGTAGACATCCATCCCGTTGAACCACTTGACGCCGTAACCCGCCCACACGGTGATTGGGTTCAGGCCTAATCCGAGGCCATGGCGATGAGGTCGTCCGCTACTGGAGACTCCAGCGTGTAGATGTCTATCGTTGTGATTCGGTTGATCCAGTTGCAGAAGAACTCGGAATCAAGCCAGTCTTCTCGGGCCGTGTTCTTGAGTTCGTCAGACAACTCTCGAAAGTACGGTCCCAAGTCCTCAAGACGTTCGATCGACAAATTGCCGAGCGGGTTGGTCGTTTTGAGTTGAGTCACCAACCGGTGCAACAAGGGAAGAACGTCATTCGGGTCAACGTGCGAGCAGCGTATGGCAAAAGCCGTGGGGAAGGCTTCGATCCGTTCTCGCTTCATCATTGCGGACAAACAATGGTTCATGAGGCTGCCGAGCCAAGTCATGACAACGACATGGCCGTCGATTTGCAGGATCGCGAGTCGATCTTCGGGCAGATTCAGACTTCTGGCGGCAGCCATGACGAGATCGTACGAGCGAGGCAAATTTTTCACATGATACTTGGGTGCGAACGGATGTTCCCCTTCCGAGCGAACCTTGCGAATTGCTCCGACTCCAGGCAGAAACTTGTAGGGTTGACCGGCAATCCGCACACCTTCTGCCCCATCTTCAAAACCAGCCACGGTGGCAATGGCCTTGCCAGTTTCTACATCGACCACCTGAATTTCGGTGGGTGGTGGCTCAATGTTGCAGTAAATCTTGCTGCTCTGAATGAAACTCCAGCCGCGACTGGCTGGCATGAAGACGCCATTCTGTTCCACGAGGAAATCACTTTGAACCAGATCACGCAAAACCTCGTCGATGATGAGCGGTGAAACTGTGGGAGGCGCATCCGTGCAGAGCACTTTGTGGAATTGATCCGCCGTTCTCGCGTGACGATCAACCTGATTGAGATACGCCATGACTTGCTGGACAAGTACGGATCGTCTCAGGGGGATCGCAGGACCGGCGCGCAGTCCGATGCGGGCTTGACGAATCAACCCGTCAAAGAGGATTTCATCAACTCGGTTCTTTGCCACGCAAAGGACGCGAGTCTTCCCCTGCAAGCGCCGACAACCCCGGCCAATGCGTTGCAGAAAGCTGGCCACGCTCCACGGTGGATTCATACAGAT
>JAYTGQ010000719.1:0-25561 GCA_043733345.1 Schlesneria sp. | reverse complement strand
GGCGAGGCTCCTGCCGAGCCGCGAGAAACAAGCGACTTTCCTCACGCACATGGCTCGGCGGGAGCCTCGCCCTCCCTTTTTCAACAGGCTGTTAGGCCAGCTATCAGCGGCGTGACTCATCAATGCCCGTAACGGTTTCATTCGTGATCCGGAGTTTTCTTCGCTAGGTTGGCATCGATGAGCGTCATCATCAGCGCCTGCTCCATCTCGCCGGTCTTGAAGCCGAACGGGCCGCGTCCGCTCTTGAAGACGACCTTTCCGGCGGTGTCGATCACGTAGAGCCGCGCGGGCATTCCGCTGTAGGCGTTGCCGGTGGGGTCGTCGATCTCGTCCACGAGCAGCGGGATCGACGGCTTGAGGAGTCGATGACACTGCTGCGCGACATCCGTTCGTTCGGCGAAGGTCTTGGGCTGCGCCACGGTCACGCCGACCCTGGCGTTCGATTCCATCTTCCAGCCGTCGGTCGGATGAGCCTCGCGCACGTAGACGCCCAGAAACACGGCGTCGTCCTTGAACCGGCGATAGATGTCCTCGACGCCGGGATACATCGAGCGGAATGGTCCGCAGGTGAAGTTCCCAAACACCAGCACCACCGGTTTCGAGCCGATCACCTCGGACAGCCGCACCGTACGCGAGCCGTCGTGCGTTTTGAGGGCGAAGTCGGGAGCCGGCTCGTTCACCTGCGGGCCTTCCTGCAACGAACCGACCTCACCGGAGAAGAGGCCCTTGAGCAACAAGTCGGGCGTCGGAGCATCACCTGGCAAGAAGCCCGATGACAACCCGGCGAGCCATGCTTCGCGCATCTCTTCCGAGTTCACTTCGTCCCGGCCCTGAGCCACCGCGTCGAAGAAGGCCAGCCATTCCTCGCGCGCCAGCTTGCCGTCGCCGTTGGGGTCCATGCGGCGGAACAACCGATTGGCGACGTAGGCGTGCTGCACCCATGGATTGCGGTCCGACCAGTCGAGATCGTCGCCGGTGATCTTTCCATCGCGGTTGCGGTCGAGACGCGCGAACCATTCCGGCTCACCCTGAAACTTGTCGGCTTCGATCCCGTCGGCGGGAGTCACTCCATGCCGTTCGGCCAGCCACGCGAACGAGTAGCGCGACTGAGCCGGTCCAAACCAACCCTCACCCGGTCCCATGCGCGATCCGCGCTGGATGGCCAGATACATCCGTATTGCTTCTGGAGGAGTCTTCCCTTGGAAAGCTTGCTCGATCTCCTCGATGGGAACCTTCGTCAACTCCGGCCCCAGCGGAAACTCAGGTTGTGCATTCACCGCATCGATCGCCGATGCGGGAGCGGAGTCGTCGGCTCCCAGAGCGGAAGCCATCAGCGCGATCACCATGACGAGACACCTTGAAAGAATGGACAGTGTGGTTTTCATGCGAATCTCCAGAAAATCGGCCCCAATGTCGATCACGAAGCTCACCCGCCTCCCGTACCACTCGCCTTGTTGTAGTCTTCCCTGCGGAAGACCAGCAGCGGATCCTTGCCGAGCACGAGGTACGTCACCTCCTGCTCCTCCTTGTCATCGGCCAGCTTCATTTTCACGACGAACGTTTTCGGTCCGTCGGACGGTTCCTCGCGCAGAATCTCGAACTGTTCGAGTTTCTTGCCCGCCTGCCAGCGCGCGTCGAACGTGTCGATCGGAACTTGAAAGCCCTTCACAGTGCCGTGGGCCGCGCCCGACTTCCAGGCGTTGAGTGCCGCCTCCAACGCGCCGCGCGCCGTGTTTTGCGAGGGGATGTATGTCCGGTCGCTCGTACCACAGCCGAGGGCCAGCAATGCCATTGTGATGGACATGGCACTAACAAATCGACGAAACGCAGTCTGCATGATGTGAATCCTCCTCCGACGTGATGGTTGATAACAACGAATCTTTTTCGGCAGTCGCACCGTCCGATGTCGAGCGCTGCAATCGTTTCCAGCGGCGGCGGCGGACGTGATAGAACAGGACGGGAATCAGC
Organism: Schlesneria sp.; assembly: GCA_043733345.1. GTDB lineage: Bacteria > Planctomycetota > Planctomycetia > Planctomycetales > Planctomycetaceae > Schlesneria. The sequence continues at coordinate 23,593 of JAYTGQ010000719.1, read as the reverse complement.
AGATCGATGACTTCGTCGGCGATCAGGATGCCGCCCAGCACCGGAGCGGCCATCGGGCGGATGACTTCGGCTCCGACGCCGGTACTCCAGAGCATCGGGGCCAGGCCAAGAATCGTCGTCGCTTCGGTGAGCAGTTTCGGACGCAGACGATGCACGGCTCCATTCAGCACGGCCTGTTTGAGTTCCGGCAGCGTCAGACGCTCCAGTCCGCCCGCCCGTTCGACCGCCTCGCGCAGATAGACCAGCATCACGATGCCGGTCGCAGCAGCCATCCCGAAACAGGCGATGTACCCGACTCCCACCGCGATCGAGAATTTGTATCCGAGCAGCCACTGACACAGCACGCCACCGGCCAGTGCGCCGGGAGCCGACAGCAGCATCAGCCCCGCATCGGCCCAATCGCGATACGTCACGAACAGGATCGCCAGGATGATGAGCAGCACACACGGCATCAGAATCAGCAGCGTGCGGCGCGTCTGAGCGGCATGTTCGTACTGGCCCGTCCATTCGACGAACACGCCCGGCGGCAGAGTGACTCGCCCCGCCACAATGCGTCGCGCATCGGCCACGACATCGAAGGGGCTGCGGTCGCGCACGTTCAGTCGCACGTGGTTCCTCAACCAGCCGTTCTCGCTTTTGATGGTGGCCGGTCCTTCGATGACGCTCACCTGCGCGACCGCTTCGAGTGGAACGGTATTCAGTGACGAAGCCATTGGGGACGAAGCGGAACTGGTGCGAGTGGCATCCTCGACGTTCAAGCTCAGCGGTGGACGGCAGGGGATCGGCAGGCGACGCAGTGATTCTTCGTCTTCTTCGACCGAGTGCTGTGCGATGCGCAGCCGGACCGCCGTTCGTTGGCGACCGTCGAGCACCTGCGAGACGACACGGCCCGACAGCGCCGCTTCGAGCACCGCCTGCAAGTCGCTCAGGCTGACTCCCAACTCGGCGGCGCGTTGCGGATCGGGGACGATCTGGATCACGCCCTTGCCGCGAATCGGATCGGCCACGACATCGGCGGCTCCCGGCACGTCTTTGAGCACCGCCGCGATCTGCTCTGAGGCAGCGACCACATCCTCCAACCGACGGCCGAGTACGCGCACGCCGACTTCGGTGTTGACGCCCGTCGCCAGCATGTCGACTCGATTCTGAATCGGTCGCGTCCAGACGTTGGTCCAGCCGGGCATTTGCAGCGCGCGATCCATCTCGCCCCCGAAACCGGCCAAACTGTCCGAGTCATGCGGCCACAACAGCAGTGAGCGCGAGAATTCGTCCGTCAATTGACGAACCAGCGCATCGAAGCGCGGATGCGGATCGATCAACGGCAACTTGGACAACGATGGCAGACCGTGGTGAGCCGCCTCATCGTGCGGTTTCGGGGGCGTCGATCGGACACGACGAATCTGCTCCTGCATCGAAGCGAGGTCTGCATCGAGAATTGACCGCCTCGCAAAGCATTCGTCACTGACGAGCCTCAGCCACGTGGGCACCGCACGGTGATGGAGTTCGCGATTCAGTTCGGCCACGTGTGCCAACCAACGACGGCGGTACTCCTGCTTTACGGCGGCCAGTACCGGCGTTTCGGGCGTGCTTCGTTCGAGACCGATCACCTCACCCAGCGCGCCGAAGAATCCAGCCATCGCGCCGGGCGAGGAACTTCGCACCGCATCCACGTTCTGCATCAGTTGCTGTCGTTCCAGTCTTTCCAAAATCCGGGGCCACAGCGCGGCGAGGGCTTCTTCGTTGGGAGACATCGCCAGTTCACGAATCGCCGCAGGGGGCAGCGATTGCGAGACCACCGCGACATCCGACGGCGTCAAGCCTCGCGCCAGTCGTCCCGATCCGTGCAGCCCGCGCCCGGCCTGCTCCACCACGAAGCGGCTCAGGTCGTGTTGCAGTTGTGTCTGAAAAGCTTGAGTCAGTTGCCAGGCCGTTTCGCGCTGGACCGCCTCGAATCGGAACAGAGCCGCGTCGATGATCTCTTGCTGCTGGTCATGCGGCACGGCGTCGATGAGGCGTGCGTCGGAGAGTTCCTTCAAAAACCGAGCCGCCATGCGCTCGGCATCGGCTTTGAGCAGACGCCGCTTTGGCCAGAGGTCGCGCGAGCGGAACTCGATCATCGTTTCGATCATGTCGAGCGGAGCGGGATCGAACGGCGTGTCGGCCCGCCCCGCCTTCCCCGTCACCATCTGGACTTCGGGGAATCGGCACAACACCATGTTACGGGCCTTCAGGTCGTCTCCCGACTGCGCGATCGAAGCGCGAGGAATCGTGATCGGCATGTCCATCACCATCCCCTCGTCCAGCGGCAGCCTCAGTTCGGTGCCGATGGGTCGCATGGTCTGCTCGGCGAACAGAGCGAGCACGATCAGCCCGACCACTCCGGCGATGCGCGACCAGCGCGAGGACATTGTCCACGCCACCAGCACCAGCGCGCCAAACAAGACGGTCCGAAACACGAACGGGCTGCCCAGCGGAACCGCCGCCAGCACGAGTGTCATCGCGAGCAAAACAATCAGCGGTGCAGGACGGTCCAGCAGCGAGGCGAGGATCGGCCGGTAGACACCGATCACTCCGCGCACCACCGCGCTGTCGGATTCGTCGCGGATTCGTCCGCGCACGAAGGCGGTGCAGAGCGCAGGGACCAGCGTCACGGCGAGGATCGCCGCCGAGACCAGGGCCAGCGACTTCGTCCAAGCCAGCGGGTGGTACATCCGCCCGTCGATACCGCCGAGGGCAAACACGGGCGCGAACGAAACCAGCATCACCAGGATCGAACAAAAGACCGGACGGCCCACCGTGCGACAAGCATCCGCGACCGTGTCCCGCACGTCGCCACGTACTGGATCGTCACCAAAGCGTTCTCGCAACCGGTGCATGACGTTCTCGGTCATGACGATCGACGAATCGACCAGCACGCCGATCGAGATGACGATCCCGGCCAGTGACATGATGTTGGTCTGCACGTCCACCCAACCCGCCGCGCGCAGCAGGCTCATCCCGAGGAACGTTCCCAACACCGACAGCGGCAATGTCAGGGCAATGACCAGCCACGCGCGAAAGTGCCGGAGGACCAGCAATACGCAGATAGCGGCCACCAGCAGAGCTTCGATCAGCGTGCGCGAGACGGTTGCGACCGCTCCCGTGATGAGCGGCGTGCGGTCGTAACACGGCACGACTCGCACGCCGGTGGGCAGGCCGGGGATCAACTCGCGCAGCCGAGCACGAACCGCGCGCGTGACTTCGAGCGGATTATGGCCGTAGCGCAGATGCACGATCCCCGCGACCGCTTCGTTGCCATCCTTCTCGAACATCCCGCGCCGTGTGGCCGGCCCCCGTGAGACCTTGGCCACGTCGCCCAGGCGCAGGCTGTGACCGTTGGGAAGCGGGATGCGGCGCTGCTCCCATTCGTCCAGGACGGCGCGCGCATCTGTAGGGTGGGACAAGCTCGCTTCGAGCGCCGGCCCACCATCAGAAGTCGCTGTGCTTGGTGGTGGTGGGCCGGCGCGGCGAAGCGCCACTTGTCCCACCCTACGAACGAGCGGGGCACCAAGCTGGACGACGAACTCGGCGTTCCCTTTGTGCAGCACATGTCCGCCGACGGTCGTCGTCGTGCGAGAGAGTTCATCGCCGAGGTCGCGCACCGTCAGACCGTGCAGCGCCAGCAATGCGGGATCGACTTGGATCAACAGCTCGGCGACAAAGCCGCCGACACTGGCGACCTCGGCCACGCCGGGAACCGATCGCAGTTGAGGGGCGATGGTCCAGTCCTGCATCGCGCGCAGTTGAGCCAGATCGTAGCCCTCACCTTCAATCGTGTACCAGAAGATCTGGCCGGTCGGGATCCCATCGGCGGCCAGTCGAGGGACGACTCCTGCGGGCAGGTCGGACTCCAGCGAGGCCAGTCGCTCCTGAACTCGACGCCGGGCAATCTCGAACGACACGCGATCCTCAAAAATGACATGCAACATCGAGTAACCAACGTCGCTCGAACCGCGCACGACGCGCACGCCCGACAGCCCCTGAAGCTGGAGCGACAGGGGATGAGTCACATGCTCATCGACCTCTTGCGGTCCGTGGCCCGGCCAGTTGGTGAAGACGATCACCTGATTCTCGGACAGGTCGGGTACGGCATCCATCGGCGTGCGCACCGCCGCCACGAGGCCCGCGACGGCGCAAAGGCCCGCCGCCAGAACCACGATGGCTCGGTGTCGAATCGAACGCTCTATTAACCAGTCGATCATGGAAGGGTTGCAGCTCGGAAGGGATTCAATTCGCGGGCAGCCGCGCCAGGTACTTTTGCGGTTCCTGTTTCAACCGGGCTTCGCAGCCCACACAGCAAATAAAGACTCTGCGCCCGGCCACGGTGACGGGAACCGGACCTCCCATCGAGTTCAGCGGCAACTCGGTGACGGGACAAACTCGCTGCTTGTTGGCCAGCCTCTGATCTTCGGGCGAAAGCGATGGTGTTGGTTTGGCCTTCGTTGGCGCGGCGGGACTGTCGGGCGATGTCGTTGATGCGGGCGGGGCCGATACGGTGGGGGTCGTGGCACTGCGGTTGGCTCCGAAATATCCAGCGGCCAAGCTGGGGTTGAGCCTCGTCTCGGCATCGATCAGAAACGCGCCGGCCGTGGCGACGCGCTGGCCGGACTTCAGTCCCTTGAGCACCGGATAGAAGGCTCCGCAGCGCCGGCCGACTTCCACCGCAACGCCATCGAACTGACCGGGCATCGTCTCGACATAGACCAACCGCTGGAGACCGCGATCGACGACCGCCGACTCGGGGACCGATAAGACATCCGCCGAGATCGGGTTCGCGTGGTCTTCAGTTTGCGCGGCGATCAGGGCGCGAACAGGAATCGCAACCGTGGCAGTGACGATGCTTCCCACGGTCAGCGTGGCTGCGTCGTCGAGCACGATTCGCAGATGCGGCACGAAGTTCGAGACTGGTCTCGACTCGTCGTCTTCCACGAGTCGAGCGGTCGCCGGAACCGTCGGCCCACTGGAACCAAGCGGCTTCACTTCCGCAGGGCGTGGTTCGGTGAAACCCTTCGCGTCGGACGGGCCGAGGCTCACCACGAAACCGAGCGAGGTGGCGGGCGGTGCCCCGGCGAGCGAAGGCTTTGCCCTTGAGTCAGCGCTCTGCAAGATGCCCGAGAAAGTCAACTCGTAGCGCAACGCACGCGGCTCAACCGCCGAAGTCCGAATCCCCGCGAGTTGGATGCGGTAGGGAGACAACTGCATCCGCGCGACGACCCCCTCGGGCAGCAGTTGAGCGTCCATCTTCCTGCGCGAGACGAGGTCCATGTTGCAGATCGGACAGATGGCGGGCCAGGTCGATATGACGCCGGGGTCCATCGGACAGAAATACTCGGTGCTGGCCGAGACAGCTCCCGCCGCCGAACGACCGCCGACCTGCCACCACGCCCGTTCCCAGACACTCCGCAACAGAGTCCACTGACTGACGAGGACCGCGGCCATCACGACGACGATCAAAAACCGCAGCCGCACCTGCACGGCTTGCAGCCACCACCAGACACGACTCGCCGCGCGGGAGCCTGCCGATGACGGGGCCGGGACTGTGTCCGAAACAGTGTCCGAAACAGCAGTCGATGCGGGCTGATTGCTTTCCATCAAGGTTCCTCATTGGGCGGGCGTGGTCGCATTCTTCATTCGGCGAGTGACGAGTGACAAGTGACGAGTGACAAGTGACAAGTGACAAGTGACAAGTGACGAGTGACGAGTGACGAGTGACGAGTGACGAGAAAAACTTACTCATCGAAGCCTGACTCGCAAGGTTTGAAGTTGCGCTTTTCGCACGCATTTGACCCATTCCCGCTGACACTTCTGCGGGATTCTTCCGGGCTTCATCCGTGCCCCGGCTTTGCCATCCGTGCTATCCGGTCGAAGAAGACGTAGCACGGATGGCAAGCCGGGGCACGGATGAAGCCCAAAACGCGATGCAGCGACATCTTCACACTGCCTTCATCTGACAAACAGCGCAACTTCAAAACGCGCAAGCGAAGGGTCCGTTGCCCAGCGTCCTTCGCTCGCGCGTCAGGCTTCAATTTGTGCATAACAACACTCGCCGTTCGCCTTAGCGCGAAGTCGGCTCCGATGACTCGGCCTTCTGCGTTGCATCTTCTGATTGCCGCCCCTCGGACTGCTTCCCCACCGGCTCCTCCATTGGATGCTCCCAGTGAGACAGCAGGTCGTAGTCCTCCTGCCGAAAGACCCACAGCGGGTCGATGCCCACGACGACGTAGCGGGCGCGTTCCTCTTTCTCGGGATTGGCCCAGCGCAGGCGAACGGCCAGGCAGCGCGGTGCGTTGCCGGGGACTTCGCCCAGAATTTGATAGTCGCTGAGTCTGGGCAATTCCCGACGCTGCGAATCGACGACATGCACGACCGGCTTCGTGCCGGCCACGGGTCCGGCCGGCAGACCCTGCTTCCAGTCGTCGAGTGACGCCTTCACCGCCGCCTCGGCTTGAGTGACCGAAGGAATGTACCGAGCCGACGAATCGCGGCACCCCGTCAACAACGCTGCCAATAATGCTGCCAACAGCGTCTGACAGACAACGTCGCCGCGTGTGGCTCGTGGGCGAAGAACAGATTCCACAACCATCGTTTGCACCTCCGTTTGCCGCATCAGAACGGAGTCTGAACCACTTCGCCGCTTGCACGCGAACCGACGGCACGCCACACGGTGAGGTCGATGTTCTCACTGTAGAAATGGGTGGCTCCGTCGCCCATCAAGACGTGGACACCGCCCGTATGACGACTGCTGGGGGAGACCTGCATGGCCATGTTGGTCATCGAACCGGCAAACCCGGTCCCTGCGCAAGAGACCGTATTCGGCACGGCCACATGGTTGTATTGAGTGCAGCAGTTCTCGCCCATGACCCAACTGTAGCCCCACTTGCTGGTGAGCGGCGTCGCGGTGAGTGGGTTGATCGCCATACACGTCGAGAACGTGCCCGCCAACGAAGTCTGGGCGGGGATCACGAACAGATCGGTCTTGGGATCGGGAGTGCCGTGCCCGCGCATCTTCTCACTGAAGAACGCCGTGTTGCTCAGGCCATCGGTCACATCGCGGCTGCTGCAACGGCTGCCAAAGTAGAACACGCCGGTCTGCACTTCACTGAGGGCAATATCGGGGACGGCCGGATTGCCCGGACTATCGCTGCGATCACACAGCCAGCCCCCCTGATTGCCCGCATAATTATTTTGTCCTTGCCAAGGGTCATTGACGCCCGTGTCTGAGGGACAGAAGAACATCGCCACCCTGGTGCGGCTCGCCACCGCATTGGTCCCGGTCGGACTGACATAGGCTGGCATGAACGCGATCACGCCACCCATCCCCGGCGTCTCCGGTGGGTAGGAGAAATTAATCGAGTTGTACAGCGGTGCCTGATCCAGAAACGGCAGCAACATCGCATGCTGCGACCAACGGGCGTAAACCGGAGCGCCGACGTAGCTCGGCCCCTTGCCGAAGGGGAAGACGCTGTGAGTATCCAAATAGTTGTGGATCGCCAACCCCATCTGCTTGAGGTTGTTCTTGCACTGCGTGCGTCGCGCCGATTCGCGTGCCTGTTGCACGGCGGGCAGCAGCAGGGCAATCAGGACCGCGATGATCGCGATCACGACGAGGAGTTCGATCAACGTGAAGGCACGACGAGAACGAGAACGATTCATGGAACGACCTTTCAAGTGAGCAGTCTGTAAAAAAATGTAGGACGGGCACTCTTGCCCGTCGGATTTCAAGCTGAAAGACAGGCAAAAACGCCCGTCTTCCGGGGTGATGCCACAGGCTGTTAGGAACGCGCCGTTGCGCGAAAAGTGAACTCAAACATAACGCCGTCAAGCCTCAAATGAGTCTCATTTCTCCAATCGCAGCCCGGCTGATTCGGTGATACGGTCGAACGAGGCTCGGTTGGTAGTGTAGCTGATCGTCTGCACGACATCTCGGGGCCCGGCCTGCTTCACCGCTTCGTCTGAGGCATGTCGTGATAACGGAGCCGACTCTCGTAGCTGGAGCCTCGTTCGCCGAGCTTCTCCTTGTCGGCATCCGCCAGTTCGGGCAGCGGGATGCGCAGCGTGCGACCCTTCATATTTTCGAGGTACTCCTTCCTCTCGGGCCGAGTCAGCGGGATCGGCCGCGGAGCCTTGATGGAGTCCACCGCCCGAACACTGTTGAACGGCGTGCCAACCAGACCGAGGGCCAGAGCCAGAACAGACCACGATGCGAGTGCGATGCGTTTCAGAGACATGAGTGGAACCTCGCGAGAGGGGGGACGGAAAATGATCGAAGATTCGTAGGGTGGGACAAGCTCGCTTCGAGCGCCGGCCCACCATTTCTATTTCTGTGTTGTGGTTAGATCTCTTCGACAAGGCGGACAGGCAAGAGTGCCCATCTTCCGGGTTGCTACTTGGCTTGGCCGACGAGCGTTGCACTGCCTTCGAGCGGCAGTCGCAGCATCTCGGTGAAGCGGTCGAACGAATTGGCGTCACAGGTCAGGAAGATGATCTCGGCGACTTCGTGGTCCGAGAACAGTTTTCTCAACCCGGCCACGTCTTCATCGACGATGGTGTGCGGTGCCGAGGTCAGTTTGCGGGCGAACGCGAATGTCGTCCGCTCGAACGGAGTGAAGGCGTCCTCACTCGCGCCGATGGCGAACAGCACGTCGTCAGACACTCCCAGCGCGTTGAGCCGCGTGCGGGCGTGAGCCATCGAGTACCACGCGCGATTCTCGCGCGAGACGACCCACGCGATCTGAGCCTTCAGTTTGGGATCGAGCTTCCCGTCGCGGGCGATCGCCTGGCGATGCTTCCACAACCGCAGGGCGGATGTCGGCGAGTACGCCGCCGCCTGAACCCACGCGGGTGGTGTGATGCCCGGCGTGTCGGCGGCCAGCGCTTGTCGAACCACATCCAGCGAAGGGAGCTTCACCGTGGCAGCGCGATTGCGGCAAGCAGCCAACGCGGCTTCAACGTCCGCTCGCGATTTCCAAGCCGCACGCGGCTGGTAATCGAACGGGGCGACTTTCGTTTCAATCTTCGAGAACTCGTCGGATGTCGGCGTGTCGAGCTGGCTCGGCTCATCGCCACCGAACGACTTGTCCTGCGGGATGCCCGTTGAGGCGGTCCAGCGGTTCGTCGAGTTGTTGCCGGCGATCGTTTGCAGGATGTCCACGAACTGCTCGTCCGTGAAGTGCTGCTTCACTGCGGCAATGTCCTCGTCCGTGACGAGGTGCGGCGTCAGGGTGACCTTGCGCGTGAACTTCATCGCGGCCTGTTCGTCGGCCGGAAACGCGGTCCACTGGCAGTCGAGCGACGCGATCTGATCGTCGGTCATCCCCGCTCGCTTCAGCTTCAGTTCCTGATGGCCGAGGCAGTACTGGCAGTCATTCGTGCGCGACACGATCCAGAACAGTCGCGTTTTGAAGCCATAATCGGGCATCTTCTGCATCTGATTCAGCAGTTGATTCAGGCGCTGAGCATCGGTCTGCGGTTGCGCCTGTCCGGGCGAAGCAGGGTTCGAAGGGCGAGACGAGAAGCTCGACGACTGCCACGATTCGGGAAGATAGATCGAACGGAGCCGGGCATTGTTGACCGACAGTCGTCCAGCAGTGATCTCTTCCGGCGTCATAGCTGGCAAAGGAACACGAGCTTCTCGCTTCTTGAGCGCTTCAATCTTCCGCTTCATCTCGGGGCGAGTCTTCGTGAGTCCCGTTCCAATTTCGGCGGCCCAACTGCTCGCACACGCAGCCGCCACGCACAAAGCGCCGCTCCACAAACAGAGTTGTCGCATGAGTTATCTCCCAATCAAATGAGTTGAATATCCATTGAGGCCACCGTGAACTGCCCGCCTGATCGCACGAGCGAGTGACTACTGCGAAGCCCCAGCTATTCGGTTCATCGGGCGAATGCGTGCTGAGGACGTGTTTCATTAGCCCGGAGGGCGACAGGTCATAGCCCACGGCGTGAGCCGTGGGGAAATCAGAAGGTCAGTCGCCAAGCCCCGGAGGGGCGACACATTTGGGGCCGTTTCTCGTGAAGTTTGCAATCACGCAAAGAGAGTGTCGCCCCTTCAGGGCTGAAGACGTTGTCGGGCGGACCTGACCCACGGCTCACGCCGTGGGCTATGACCTGTCGCCCTCCGGGCTGAAAACACGAACGCTCAGCACGCATGAATCAGATGAACCAGCTATTCCTGCGGGAAGATGGTGATGACCGGAGACGTGCCGACGACGTAGATCGTTTCCGATGTCGAGACTTTGCCTTCGGCGTCTCGCAACGTGCGGACCACTGGAATGCAGAGGTTCGTCCCGTCCGAGTGTCCTCCCTCTTTCTTGATTTCGTACGAGACCAGAGTGGTTCCAGCCTCCCAAGAAGCATCGCCGATCGTGATTTCCGGCCTAAGATCAGATGGCTTTTTGCCGTCTACCCAAGCCTTCATTGCCTTCTCAAGAGAGGTGCCAGCCAAGTCGGTATTCAGTTTGAGATTGCGGGCGGAGGTGCCACACCCCCAGAGGCTCAAAGGCAAAGCGATTAGGCAGACCATTAGCATTCGCAAACGAAACATCGAAAGGATCCTGGCTGAGAAAATACGCGCCATCCGCACCGCTGGATCCCAGTGGCGGAGGCACGCGAAGAGGTGGAAGCCCCGGCGGCGATGATCCGCCGGGAACGCAACCAGCACCGTCAACCTTAGAACTCACCGACGGTCTCACCGCCATTAATGCTGCCGAGTTTCCGCCACGTTCCGAGATCGAGATTGTCGGAAACAAATCGCACTGCCCCATCGCAGAGGAGCATGTGGACTCCGCCGGTGTGATTACTGTTGGCGGTCGTCGCGATCCGGCCCGGAGGATACATGCAGGACAAACCATTCGGCGGCAAGACGTGGTTGTACTGGTTCGTCGAGTGATACTGCTGCAACCACGGGGCACCCACGTCCGAGTAACCCTGTTTCGTTAGATCGCTGGTATTCGTCGCGTTGCACTGCTGCAACGCCTCATCGGCAGTGTTTGGGTAGGTTCCCGGCCGGAAGGTATCGGTTCGCGGAGATGAAATACCATTCGAACCGTCTCCGGTAAGCTTTTCCGCCATCGCTGCAGTGTTGCTCAGACCATCAACGACATCACTGAATCTGAATAGACGCGTGTGATACAACACGCCGTTAGCTGCGGGCTGTCCGGTCAACCCCGAGTCGTACATGACGACTCCGTTGCCAGCATTCCAGTAGTAGTTGTTCCGTCCGCCAAGCGTTCCGGGCAATGCGTCAACATTCGACGGACACCGAAACACCGCCACTTGGGCCATCCTCGCGACAGTGTTGTTCACGTGGTTGTAGGCCACGTTGAAATCGACCTGGCTGAACAGTGGCGACTGATCGAGGTAGGGCAACAAACGGGCATGGGCTGAGACCGGGTTCGATGTCCCGTTCACATCCGCGATTGGGATACAGTTGAAGACATCGTGGTAACTGTGAAGCGCAAGGCCGATTTGCTTAAGGCCATTCTTGCACTGAGTCCGCCGTGCCGACTCGCGCGCCTGTTGCACTGCGGGCAGCAACAATGCGATCAGCACCGCGATGATCGCGATCGCGACCAGTAGCTCAATCAATGTGAACGCTCGACGAGAAAGAGACCAGTTCTTCATGACAACGCCTTTCAAAAAGAACGCGCAACTACGCGAAACGAAAAACCTAAACAGAATGAACTAACACCGAATGCCGTGAGTGGGCGAAGTTCGCCCGGAGCAACGGGAGGACTGGGGTAAGCCGACGCATGACCTGCGAAATCGTGGTCAGACAGCGGTTGCTTGAGGCGGCTCACAGTTTGAATGCGATGTGCCGAAACAGACTGGCCACGAAGCGTATTCGTGCGGAGAAAATCATCCGCGCGAGGGCTTCGCAGTTGTGCCGTGACAATGCGTTGCGTGTGAAGGCTGCTCAAAGCACCCCATCACATCCGCAAGGGCTTTGATGCAGACGCGCGATGGTGCGAAACACTTTGAAAAACAAAGAGCATCGACCTGCAAACGCTGCCGCCAAGAAGCCTCAGCAAGGGCGAGGGGGGCGGAAGAGGCGACTCGCGGGACCAGCCACAGCGTGGTCGAGGGTCGTAGGAAATCGCGAGGCACCGGTGTCATCGGTCGCGAGTCGGGCGATGACACCGAGCACGGCGTCGTTCGACTGAGGAACTTCCATCTGTCGGGAAGGAGCGGCCGGAGCAGGTTGCTGGCGCTGATGACACTGCGGGCCAGAACAGGTCGGTCGAGGTTGCGGAAGACGGGAAGCCGGATGGCTCACCAAGTCATGACCCGACGAATGAGGGCCATTCATCGCGTGACCACCATGCCCGGCCAGATAATCGCCACAGGTGGCCCACGCGGTACGAGCATCCAACGCCACGAGCGTGACCAGCCACAGCGACAGATAACTGCCCCTGAGCATGCACCGCGTCAGCGATTGGAGACTTTGCCACCGCATCTTGCACCACCCGGAACCAAACTACCGACGATCAAACTTCAAAAACCACCCGGTTCGTGCGGACTACGCTCGTCCTGCCTCAACCGTTGGAATCCTCTTCGGCTGTCTCACCCAAAATCTTGCGAACAGGCGACCGAAAAACTAGCCCGACGCACCGGCGAGGGGTTTCTCTGTCATCGAATGTCCAGCCCTCGCTTGCGCGTTTTGAAGTTGCGCCTTTTCGGATTTCAGCCCCAAAGGGGCGATGCTATGCCAGCCCAAGGCAACGCCTTGGGTTGGCGAATGACCCTTGAAAACTAAGCCCTGAAGGGGCGGCACGATGACTGTCATCTACATCGAACCGCCCCTTCAGGGCTTGGGAATCGGCGACGTTCGGAACTCCCGTTGGTCGCTTGCCCTAGGCTGACTTACGACTGCCCCGTTGGGGCGGAAATCCAAAACAGCGCTACTTCAAAACTTGCGAGTCGGGCTAGTTTGGAAATGAACTGCTACCCGAGTGGCCTCAGTCCGTGCGACAGATCGCGTTCGAGATCGGCGGCGTCTTCGAGGCCGATCGACAGGCGGACGAGACCGTCGCCGATCCCGTAGTCGGCTCGTTCAGCAGCAGTCATGAATTTGTGAGACGTTCCTGCGGGATACGACATCGTGGTGCGCGCGTCCGCCAGCGTGGGGGAGAACGGGATCACATCGGCCAGCGCGCGGAAGAGGGCATCGACGGCGGAGCGGCCTCCCACCAGATCGAACGCCAGCATCCCGCCGCAGCCATGCGGCAATAACCTTTGCGCCAGACCGTGATCGGGGTGCGAGGCCAAGCCGGGATAAAAGACCTTGCTCACGTGTGGATGCTGTTCCAGAAACTGCGCGACGGTGAGCGCTGTTTGCGAGACTCGTTCCATGCGCAGCGGCAACGTGCGCAGTCCGCGCGACGCGAGCCAACTCTCAAACGGATTCGCGTTCACGCCGTAGAGGCTCGACATCGCGCGAATCTTGCGGATCAAGCTGTGCGAACCGACGACCACGCCCGCCATCACATCGCCATGTCCGTTCAAATACTTCGAGACGCTGTGCCAGACGAGGGCCGCGCCGTGTTCGAGTGGACGAATGAGACACGGCGTGCCGAACGTGCTGTCCACCAGCAGTGGAACGGCTCCCAGCGCGGAGACAATGCGCGGCAGATCGGCCACCTCCAACAGCGGGTTCGAGATCGACTCGACAATGCACAGCTTGGTCTCGGGTGTGATGAGACTCGGTAACGACGCGAGGTCGGCGACATCAAAGTACGTCACCTTCAAACCGAACGACGCGGCAAGGTGATTGAGCAACTGGCCCGTTCGCCCGTAGAGCACGCGCGCGGCGAGTACGTGATCGCCCGACTTGACCAGCGCCATCAACACGGCCGTCAACGCACCCATGCCGGACGCTGTGACGACGCCCGCCTCGGCCCGCTCCAACCGAGCGACATCGCTGGCGAAGGCTTCGTGATTGGGATTGCCGTCGCGCGTGTAGATGTAGCCCTTCTCGCGTCCGCCCGTCACCGCATCGAGTTGATCGAGCGAGTGCAGGTCGAACGCGGTTGTCATGTAGACCGGAGGCGAACTGGTGCGTGTCGTGAAGTCCTCAGCCCAGCCACCCCGTGCGGCGAGGGTCGAGTCGGAAGAGGCGTGTGAGGCGTCGTGGGGCTGAGTCATGGTGCAGGCTTTGAATGCGGGTTTCGATCGTTTGACCGCGTGGGCAACGATGAGGCATCTGAGCGGGGTGGCGTAAGCCCCCCGATTCTTGGGCGTAAGCCCTCTTTGGAAGAACCGGGGGGCTTACGCCGCCCCGCTCGGAAACCTCTCACGTTGTGCCGCGAGACGTATAAGCATCATTCAGTCACTCAGCGATCGATGACTTCGGCGTCTTCGAGAAAGTAGAGGCCGAACGGTTTGTCGTCGGCAGCGACCATTTCAAATTTGAGGCGACCGACAACATCGAACGCGCGCGTGGCGGGGATGTAGTGCGTCGTCTTGCCCGCTTTCAGATCGATCTGCACGAGATCGTAGACCTTGGGGTCGCGGCCGAAGCAGCAGATTTGGTTGTCGCGAGCCAGCACGAAGCGTTCGATCCCTTCGGTCTCAAACGTCGGGAACATGTAGCCGCGAATCTTGATTCGCTGGCCGTTCAGCCCCTTCAACCACGACGGCATGTGTTCGATGGCGTCGATCGTGACGGGCTCCATGTTGAGTACCTTCAGCAGGTCGAGGTCATCGAAGGAAACACGCAATGCTTTGGAAGCCCCGTCAGTGCGAAAGGTCCTCTCGGGAATCAACACTTCGACTTTACGCGACGCGACGGCAGTAGACGTTTCAGGGGAAGTCGCCTTCATCAGCGCCGCGATGCTCGCACCATCGACGACATTGACCGGGCCGAGCGCCGAGACGGGAAGCGGTTCTTCGTCATCGGGCGTTGTCGCGAACGGGTCGGTTGGCGCGATGGTCTCCACGTTGCCAGCCGTGTCGTTGACGACGGCTGTCGCGGGCGAGGCATCACCATTCTGGGTCGCCGTTTTTTTGGAGGTGGCTGACTTTTCGAGTGGCCGGTAACTGCTGAGGTCCGCTCCGGAACAGCCTGCGAAAATCACTGCCAAGACCGCGAGCGTGATCGAAGTAACCGTACGGCCGGTGGCGAGCGAGTGAGGTGTCATCGAGGCCTTCGAACGGGAGAACGTAGGGTCAGCGTCTCGCTTGCCCTGCTTTGTCTTGAGAAAACGATTTTGTCTTGAGAAAACGGGCAAGCGAGACGCTGACCCTACGTTTTTCCATTGGCGGGCTAGTAGAGCGTCTTCGCTTTACCAAAAAACTCGCAATCGAGTTGGTAGACCGGTCGCAAGCCAGTTTCATCGACGGTCGGTTCCGCTTTGAAGATGCCCGACACGGCGACCATCACTTTGTTGTCGTGGAAATTGACGGTTTTGTCGCCGTTCATCTTCACCAGAATCATATCGGTCGTTTTGGGCTGTCCGCCGAAGCAGCAGTCGCCGTTGTCGCGACACAGCACGAAGGATTTGATCCCGGTCAACTGCTTCGTGGGATACATGTAGCCCTTAATCATCACCTTCTGACCGACCAACTTCTGCACGTCGGGATGAATGCCGACTTGGCCATTCTCAGTGCTGAAGCCTTTCTTTGAAATGTCGTTGGTGAAGTTGGTTCGCTCGTATCCGACCGGAACTTCCGTGGCGTAGCTGTGAACGTGCATCGAGGCGAACCCCACGAACATCAAGGCCTGCAAGACCAATGTCACGCAGGCCAATCTGCCGCCGCTCAGCGATCCCTGTGATTTTTGAATCTGCCGCCAGGCGATGACGGACAGAATCACGCCCGCCAGCGGCACGATCAGCAGCACATCCCAAATGCTCGCCACCAGTGAGATGACCACGAAGGCCATGCTGACGGGAACCAGCGCCGGAATGGGGCGGTAGAGAAATTCCTGGTCATCGCGGGCCAAGTTGACGGGTGCATCCAAAGTCATCTGATCTGCTGCCGACATGATGAATTGCCTTGAAAAATAGCGCGGTTCTCCGGTGGTTCGTGTTCGCGAGTGCCAGCCTGACCGCAACGAGGTGACATCGTGATGAAGCGCGCGGCTCAAGTCCAGACGGTGGGGCAAGCTCGTCAAGAACCCGCCCGAGAATGTCACCAACCCGAAGCGTGAGCGAGGCAAGCGTCGAACGATATGCGTCCTCGCTCACGCTTCGGGTTGGTGTTGGCTGGCGGATTACGCCGAAGTCGGCGCTCACGTTGGTTCGGAGCGAGTCTTTCTGGTCGCAGCGCGAGGG
Source organism: Schlesneria sp. (assembly GCA_043733345.1). GTDB lineage: Bacteria > Planctomycetota > Planctomycetia > Planctomycetales > Planctomycetaceae > Schlesneria. Next base: position 7,283 of record JAYTGQ010000719.1, on the reverse strand, counting down.
AACATAACCTTCAAAACCGGGGCGTTTCGTGAAATAGGTCGTTATCCCCGCAGGTTTTGCCGGACTCAAAGGGCTTTCCAGAAAATCACAACTCACGGAACAGAATGGGCGTTGAGTCGTCTTGACCCTTATTTGCGATTTTCACTATTACTCGCTCCGCCTCTCATTGAACCCGTCAAAGTCTCACGTCATTGCTCCCTTCGCACCCGGACAACCGAGCCACTGAATCGCAGTGCTTGGCTGGTCTCGGTCGGAAAACTCAGGTCCATTGGTACGCAGTGAGGTTCCAGTTTGAAGTCTCGGTCACGAGCAGCAGACCCCTCACCCTAACCCTCTCCCCGCAAAGCCGGAGCGAGGGGACAGATCATGTCTTCGGGAAATCGGAGCCGCCGTTCGGTGTCTCCTGTCCATATCACTTGTGATTGCTAAGTGGTCAACAGACGGATGGTGTTCACGGATGAGCATCACACCGTCGCCGGCATTCGCCGGGCACAAAGGTCGACGCATCGTCATCGCCGGACCTGTAGGAGGGAATCTACCTTGGGTAGGATCGTTGGACTCATCACCTGTTCGTGTTTGGTCATCGTCGCCATGCGGCTGACCAATCTTCAACACACCGACCACACCTTAAAGGGTGGCGAGGACCGTGCCAGTGCCCGCGCGAAGCTGTCTCCGCGCGAACACTTCAAGCACGGCAAGGACTCGTTTCTACGAGGCCGGTATCAGGACGCCGTACAGCATCTCGAAGCTGTCACGGCGGTCGGCACCGGACTCAGTGGAACCGAGCGTCGTCAGGCCGAAGACTACCTGACTCGGGCACGCGGCCGAGTACAGGCGGCGGCCGACGGAACGGTTGTCCGTGCTCAGTCCGATCCGTTCTGGGTCGAGGAGGATGCCGACGAGCCTCCCGCTCACGAACCTTCCAGTTCGCTGAAAGACGCCACGCGAGTGCGCGTTGATCGGCTGATGACGACGGCACAAGCCGCGCTCAAACGGGGAGATGTTCTCGAGGCGAAGAAGCTGTCTCAACAGGCGGCTCAATTATCGAAGGACGCCAAGCTGACATTCGGCAAAGGCGAGACTTCTCCCGCCAGCTTCCTCGCGAAGCTGCCGGGCGGTGCGGCGGGTTCTTCTGCGGCAACGACGGCGGCTTGGACGGATAATGAATTCGCAGATCAGCCTGCATCCAAGGGCAAAGTACCTAAGACTAAGACGGACATCCGTCAGGTCGCAGCTCAACGGGAGCCAACCGGCTTTGACGAAGCCGCCCCGTCGAGCGAGGTCTCGTTCACTCCCAGCCGGACTGCGCCTTCCTCCGGGCCAGCAGCTTCCAACAAGAAGACCGCTGAAACATTGATTAGCCAGGCTCGCGCAGACCTGAAGGCGGGACGCTTTGACGAAGCACGCCGCAAGGCTTTGCAGGCCGATGAACTCGACTTGACCTACGACTTGTTTGAAGATCGTCCCGAACTGTTGCTGGCGGACGTGGATCGCCACTCCGACACCCTGACGATTGCTCGGTCGAACAACTCCGCACCGAAGGCCGCTTCGCCCGCCGTCGCGATGGAAAGTGGGAACGCTCGCAATGCGAAGGGTTCGACCACGCGGACGGCTTCCGCCAGTGCCAGCACCTCGAATGAATCTCAGAAGCAGCAAGCCTTGAAACTGCTGGAACTGGCTCGTCTGGACATGAACAACGGAAACCTCGACGGTGCTCAGTCGAAGGCCGAGCAGGCTGGACAGCTCAACGTCGCGTACAAGTTGTTCGAGGACATGCCCGAGTTGGTCTTGAACGAAGTCGCCGCACGACGAGTCACCGAAGGGCTGGCTCAGAACGCGGTCGTTCCCAACAAGGGAGCGTCTCCCGCCGCACGACCCCAAGCCAAAGCGTTGCTCGCGAAAGCCCGGAGCGCGATGGGTGAAGGTCGCATTGACGAAGCTCGTCAATTGGCGATCGAAGCCGATCGTTTGAAGGCTCCGTATGACTTGTTCGACGACCGACCGGACATCGTGCTGGCCGACATCGCCCGCGCTGCAAAGCGTGGCCCCGGTGTTCCCGCCGCTGGCAAATTTGCGGATGACATCAAGACCACGAAGGTGACGCCTGTCGGTAATGACGATCCGTTTGCGGAACCGGCAGCCGCAGAACCGTCCTCGGCGAACGTCGCTGCGAACTCGCCTGCGAATGCCCGCAAGAACGTCACTCCCGCTCAAGCGGAAGCACTGGAGAAACTGCGTCAAGCCCGACAGCTCATGACCGCGGGTCGTTTCGATGAAGCTCGTGCCAAGGCCGAAGAGGCCGAAGCGATGAACGTCACGTTCCCCGTGTTCGCCGATCGTCCTGACTTGGTCGTCGCCGACCTGAACAAGAAGTTGAGCGGCGGTAACGTCGCGTCACGCAAGCCGGCTCGTGACAGCGGTGTCACCACGGCGGATGCCTCCAACGAGCTTGCGACCGAGGGGGACGTGAACCCGTTCGCTCCGAACGCACGTTCTTCGAATGCACGCAACGGCATCACCACGGCTTCGAGTTCGACGGGTCGTCGTCCGAGTAACGTGATGGCCGCCGATGCCACGACGGAGACTGAACTCTCCGGTTCCTCGGCGGGTGACCTCTACAACCGAGGCATGGCTGAACTGAATCGCGGCAATCGAGCCGGTGCGTACAGTGCGTTCCTCGCCGCTTATCAAAGCGGACAACAACTCGACCGCGTGCGGACTCAGCGGATGCAGGACTACCTGCGTGAGTTGGCTCCGAAAGCCAAACGCATTCAATTGGCGAACAACCAAGTCGATGACAACGATGTGACCCAGATCCCCGGTGATGGTGCCCCACAGGCTCTCGAAGCCCCATCTGTTCTGGATGCGGCGCAGCAGGAGCAGATGGTCAAGTTCGACCGCCTGCGCAGCGATGTGCTCAACGCGGTCTTCAAAGCCGAACGCTTGAAGGACACCGATCCGGAAGCGGCTCTAACGTTGATCGATCAGACGCTGGCCAAGGTCGAAGGGGCCGAACTGCCCGAGCAGGCCGCTGTTTCCCTGACGAGACAACTCAACAAGACTCGTTCGTCGCTCCAGTCCGAGATCGTGCGTCAGCAGCCGAACCTCGAATTGAAGAAACGCAATGAAGAGGTCAAGCGATCGCTGACCACCACTGTGGAGACGAACATCCGCGTCGAACAGGAATACGCCAAGCTGGTCGAGGAGTTCAACGAACTCTTCAAACAGCAGCGGTTCGCCGAAGCGGAGATCGTGGCCAAGAAGGCCAAGGAAATGAACCCGAAGGATCCGACAGCGGAAACGCTGTTCTGGAAGGCCAAGTTCGGTCGGCGCGTCGCCAACAACGAGAAGCTGAAGAATGACAAGGAAGAGTCGTTCATGGAGCAACTCAACGATGTTGAGCAGGCGGTGATCGTCAAGGTCAACGACAAGCACCCGATCGACTTCGGGGACAACTACAAGGACATCTACAACCGTCGCAACGGGAAGTACCGGACGGACAATCGGACCCGCGATGAAGACGACATCCGCATCGAGCAAAGCCTGTCGAAGGTGATCTCGCTGCACGAAGAACAGTCGCCGCTCAGCGATGTCATCGCGAAGATTGCGGCGGTGGCCGACATCAACATCGTGACCGACCAACTCGGGTTGGAAGAGGAGGGTGTCAGCACCAACACGCCAGTGACGATCAGCGTGGAAGGGATCAAGGTGAAGAGTGCTCTGAATCTGATCCTCGGTCGGCACAATCTCGGCTACCACATCCACAACCAAGTGTTGAACATCACCAGCCGCATCCGTCAGCAGGGTGAGTTGGTGGTGGCGACGTACCCCGTGGCCGACCTCGTGATTCCGATCACCAACTTCGGTCAGTCGAACGGCAACAATCCGTTCGGAACGAATCCGCTGAACAACGGTGTGCCGAGCTTGGGTGGTGCTCAGATGAGCGTGCCACCGGGCGGGTTCCCCGGCATGGGTCAAGTCGGTCCAGGTGGAGCCAATCCGCTGACGGGTGAGGGAACGGATGGACGATCGAGTTCGCGGCCACAAGCTCCGGACTTCAACTCGCTGACGGAACTGCTCACTTCGACGATCGCTCCCGATAGCTGGGATTCGGTCGGCGGACAGGCTTCGGTACGACACTTCGAAACGACCTTGAGCCTCGTCATCCGACAGACTCAGAAGGTGCATGAAGAAATCGCCGACTTGCTCGATCAGTTGCGCCGCCTGCAAGACTTGCAGGTGACGATCGAAGTGCGGTTCGTCACGGTGACGGATCGGTTCTTCGAGCGAATCGGGATCGACTTCGACTTCGGTCTGCAAAGCACGTTGCCAGGTCCGACTCATGACAACACGGGCTTGCCACTCCAGCCGTTCGGTACGATCAATCAACCTCAACAGGGTCTCGTAGGAACTCAGGCGCAGCAGGGGCAGCAGGGACAGGGCGGTCAGCAGCAGGGACAAGCCGCTGCGACCACCGGCTTCTTCACACAAGGGCCGACGCGCCAGTTGGCCAATCGCTCGAAATACCCTGGAGGTACGGTCGTCGGTCTGTCGGCTCCCGGTCAGTTCACCTCGACCACAGACGTTCCGTTCCAGCAGGGATCGTTCGAGGTGGGAGTGCCGACGTTCGGTGGCTTCAATCCGAAGGCCGGTGTGGAAATGGGCCTTGCCATCCTGAGCGATGTGGAAGCGTTCTTCTTCATCCAAGCGGCTCAGGGCGATCAACGGTCCAACCTGATGTTTGCTCCGAAAGTCACGCTGTTCAACGGGCAGTTGGGTCACGTCGAAAGTGCCGTGCGACGACCGTTCGTCATCAGTCTGATCCCGACGGTCGGGTTCTTCTCGACAGGCTTCCAGCCGGTCATCGCAGTCATCCCCGAAGGCATCACGCTCGACGTGACCGCCGTAGTGTCGGCCGATCGCCGGTTCGTGCGGCTGACCGTCTCGCCGATCTTCTCGAACATCACCGACGTGTTCACGTTCTCGTTCGTCGGTGGATCAACGGGCGGCGGACAGCAGGGACAGCAGGGACAGCAAGGTGGCGGACAAGGTGGCGGACAGGGTGGCGGACAAGGCCAGAACGGTGGCCAGTTCGGGATCGGTGGTGGCGTCGGCACGATGCAGATCATGTCGGCTCTGTTCACGCAGCAGCAACAAGGGCAACAAGGTCAACAGGGCCAGAACAACAGCTCAGCCTCTAACCTGACCGTGACCGTACAACAGCCGGTGGTCGAGCAAGTCACGGTCAATACGACCGTCAGTGTGCCAGACGGTGGTACGGTGCTGCTCGGCGGTGTGAAGCGACTCCGCGAAGGACGCAACATGTCCGGTGTGCCGATCCTGAATAAGATTCCTTACGTCAGCCGCCTCTTCAAGAACACGGGTGTCGGTCGTGAAACGGAAAGCTTGATGCTGATGGTCACGCCCCGAATCATCATCCAGGAAGAAGAAGAGGAACTGCTCGGAATTCCGAAAACATAACGGGTGCTCCCCAATCCGAGGCTCTGTCGCAAGTCCTCGGCCGCCGCGATCGCACGGGCAGATCGCGGCGGTTTTTTCGTTTGTCTGTAGTGCCTTCAGAAACGAGCAACGAGAACCAGACTGGCCACCACGGCCCCCCCACGCGGCTTGACGACGCTCAGCCGCAACTCAAACTCCGACACGGTGCGAGCGTGCTTCTTGATCGGCCGGCACTTCACTCTTTCCCGTGTTCCCCATGGTTTGCCGTTTGCCATGAGCAGCAACCACGGGGATCACGGGAGGACACGGGGAAATCCAGTGGAGTGTGTTCAAAAACCGTCGCCCTCGGAGCCTGACGCGCAAGCGAAGGATGCTCGACATCCTAGGCTTCGCTTGCGCGTCAGGCTTCAACTGCCGGTATGACAACCTCTGCCGTTCACTTGATTGGCCAACTCATTTTGATGCGTCGGCTACGATGTCGCGGGCGGCTGAGGTATCTTGCCGTCGATTCGGATCGTGGCGGACTCCAACGGAGGTAACAGGCATGAATCAGTGGCTGCGAGAAGCGGGTGTTGCTCGGATCGCCGTGCTGGTCGGAATGATGGCTTGGGGTGTCGGTTGCTCTCCGCCTCCTCAGACGGTCGTGACCAAGCCTGCGGCCAACATGTACGGCTACGGCGACACCGTTGACGATTCGATGATTCAATTCAAAGACGACGTGACGACGCAGTCGAACCCCGAATCCGATCTGACGACGCTCGTCTTCACCGACAAGTCGGGGAAACAGATCGCTCTGAAAGACTTCCTCGGCAAGCAGCATGTCATTCTGGTCATGACCCGCGGATACGGCGGCTCGATCTGCCCGTACTGTTCGACGCAGACCGCGCGGTTGATCTCCAACTACGCCAAGTTCCGAGCGCAGCAGGCCGAGGTCATCGTCGTCTATCCGCTCGAAAAACCGGCGGACACGCCTCGCCTGGATGAATTCCTGGCGCGCGCCGTTTCAAAGCTCCCGGCCGCCGAGAAAACGGTCCCGTTCCCGCTGCTGTTGGATGTCGAGCTGAAGGCGGTCGATGCGTTGGGCATTCGCAAGGACTTGTCGAAGCCGGCGACCTACATCTTCGACAAAGAGGGGCAACTCCGCTTCGCCTACGTCGGCGCATCACTGGCAGATCGCCCTTCGATCAAAGCGATGCTCGATCAACTCGTGCAGCTCAACAAGTCGTGATGAAGTCGGATCGTTCTCTCAGACTCTAGCCCGGATGATTCAGGAGGAACCACGGAAAACCCAGCGCGGACGTGACCGACACAAGTCGTAGGGCAGGTTTGTAACCTGCCCGAAATGCCGTGAATCACGGGCAGGTTACAAACCTACCCCACTGCAAACCGAACTTCTGTCGGAAGCGTCAGCGCGGGAGACCCGCAACCCAACGCAGCGAGAACTGGAACGGCAAAATGATGAAGCACAGAATGATGGAAGAGGCCCGCAAGCAGACCGCCCGGCTGGATGATTCTGTGCTTCATCATTTTGCCTAATCTGGTCTGCCGAAATTCTGCGCGCCCAGCGAAGAAACCAAACGTGAGTAGTACGGAAGCTCACGGAAGTGGAAGAGTTGCAACAAGTCGCACCACGCACTGCGCTTGTCGAGCAGGATGCGATTCCTAAACACAACTTCTGACTCTTCTTCCCTTCCGTGACTTTCCGTGTTTTCCGTGGTGAATCATCCGAGCTAACAGCCCGTTGAAAAAGGGAGGGCGAGGCTCCCGCCGAGCCACATGTGTGAGGAAAGCCGCTTGTTTCTCGCGGCTCGGCGGGAGCCTCG
>JAYTGQ010000718.1:0-1336 GCA_043733345.1 Schlesneria sp. | reverse complement strand
CCAAGTGGCTGGGTGAGCGTGGCTACTCCAGCTTTCAAAGTGGCAAGTGGTGGGAGGGAGCTCCGGCGGAAGGGGGCTTCACGGCGGCGATGTCTCATGGCGATCCGACTCGCGGCGGGAGGCACGGCGATGTGGGACTCAAGATCGGGCGCGAAGGAATGCAGCCGGTCTTCGACTTCATCGACGGAGCCAAGGGAAAGCCGTTCTTCCTGTGGTACGCCCCGATGCTGCCGCACACGCCGCACAATCCGCCGGAGCGATTGCTGGCGAAGTACCAGCGTCCCGGCAAGACGCTTCCCGTCGCGAAGTATCACGCGATGTGCGAGTGGTTCGACGAGACGGTCGGCGAGTTACTCGCGCATCTCGACAAGAGCGGACTCGCGAACAACACGATGGTCGTCTTCTCGTGCGACAACGGTTGGATTCAACAGCCGAACGGAAACCTGTTCTCGCCCAAAAGTAAAAAGTCTCCCTACGACGGCGGCCTCCGCACGCCGATCCTCGTGAAATGGCCCGGTCACATCGAACCGGCTCGGATCGAGACACTCGTCAGTTCGATCGACATCGCGCCGACGATGCTGGCCGCGGCGGGAGTCACACCGAAAGAGCCGCTCCCCGGCCTCGACTTGGCACGCCTCGCCGCCCACGGCGGGAAGTCGGATCGAACGGCGTTGTACGGCGCGACGTTCCATCACGATGTCGCCGACATCGATCATCCCGAGGCCAGCTTGGAGTTCCGCTGGTGCCGCTCCGAAAACTGGAAGCTCATCCTGCCACACGGCCCCGGCTCAGCCGAACTCTACGACGTGAAAGCCGATCCCCTTGAAGGAAAGAACTTGGCTGAACAGCAGCCCGCGACCGTCGCTCAACTCCAGCAGCAAATCGACCGCTGGTGGTTCGTGCCGCGATAAGGCACGCGGCTGGAATCGTTTGACCCGTAGGATGGACGCCTCGTCCGTGCGTGTTGTCGCCAGAGGGGCCGGACAGACGAGGCGTCCATCCTACTTTCCTTTTACCTTCCGTCTGATCCGTGTCGTCTGTACTACTCACGTTTTGTTTCTCCGCCGGGCGCGAAGATTTCCGCACTGTCACCAAATGATCCCCGCTGCCGGAGAAGCTTGTCACTCGCCCACTTCATCCACGAACGGCCGTCAGAAGACCTCAACAAGAAAATGGTGGACAAGAAGATGAAAACTAGTGGTCCACCAACATCATCTTGTTAGGTATTGGCATTTGCGGGATGACTTGGGGTTGCGGTCCCAATCTTCCTCAGGAGTCAGGTCATGGGCACGGATGCCAAGTATGTGGTGCGGTTGTCGATTTCGGAGCGGGTGCA
>JAYTGQ010000717.1:0-1336 GCA_043733345.1 Schlesneria sp. | reverse complement strand
GCAACGCCCCGCGCGTCGATGGCAAAACAGCGTTACACATCGCTCGACGCGCGGGGCGTTGCCCACGCGGTTAAACGAGCCAACGGCCTTACTCTTGGCCGCGCGAGGCATTGAATGCCATCGCCGTTCCAGACGACCACTGTTCCTGTTGCACCGTCGTGATGACTCGATGAAGGATTGCCGATGTCGCTCAGCCTCGATCTCGCCGCCGCTTTGACGCCGCTCGTTGGGCAGGCGTTTGTTCCCGCGAAGACGATCACCGTTGCCGATGGCAGCGGCGTGACGCTGTCCGTCGATGTGACCAGCGTCGAGTCGCTCGGAGTCTCGTGCGAGGAACTGCGGCTGGACATCCCATCGCTCGGCGCGGCGACGCTGGATGTCCTCAAGAAGTGGGGCGATGCCCTCTGCAAACGGATCACGTACTTGCTCGAAAACCTCGGGCCGCTGGAGTACGACGCGCAAGGGAGTCAGGTGCTGATCCGATCGACGCCCCCCGACAAGACTCTTCCCGGCACGACAAAGTACTACGAGGTCCAGCTCTCCTCCCACGGTGCCGGTCAATTCTCATTGCGACGCTATCGCAACGATGCCTCGAACCCCGGCCGAGTCCCCGCTGCGATCCAAGCCACGCATGAATTGCTGGCAAAATTGGTCAACGACCTGACCAGTACGATTCCCGGTCAGCCGTGATTTTCTTCATTTCCCGAATGAGCCAAAGAATGGCTCATTCGGGAAATGCGTGCGGAGCGTTCGTTTATTCAGCCCGGAGGGCGACAGGTAATAGCCCACGGCGTGAGCCGTGGGTCAGGTCCGCCAACAACGTCTTCAGCCCTGAAGGGGCGACACTGTCGCGGAGTGACTCGCAAATCAAATGTCGCTTGAAACGAGATCAAAAGTGTCGCCCCTCCGGGCTAGTGCAACAAGCCATCAGCACGCATTCGCCCGATGAACCCCAAGAACGCCCACACCGCAGGTCTCGGGTGGTGCGAGAGACCGGCGGTGCGATGTGGCGTGGTGCTGAGAGAGAGAAAAAAGTGACGAAGGGCGAGGGGCGAGCAGGAAGTGTTTTTCTCGTCACTCGCCACTTCTTCATCAGAACTCACCGTGCGGGGCGAGGGGTTGGATGTCGCAGGTGTTGTCGCAGTGATCGGCGTTGTCCTTGAACTCGGTTCCGCCCGAGTAACCTTGATGGCCGAGGACACCCTTCTGGACATACGTTTGGTTCATCGCCCCGAAGGCGGAACCGATGTCTTCGAGTTCGTTGTTCACGTTGAGGGCGACTTCCGACAGTCCGACAACCATCGCGAGGACGCCGACGGTCGCGACGAGGACGAGT